>CAMWQB010000078.1 GCA_947176295.1 uncultured Porphyromonadaceae bacterium | reverse complement strand
CTCATGAACGGAACATTCCCTACATAATTCTTTTCGGAAACCGGAGCAGCAAGTTCCATATTCTCAGGAAATTTTATCTTTCTTCCGCCAATTCTCCCGGCAAGTCTCGACACAATCTCCTTCTCGACGGTCTTAAAGACACTCTGAATGCGCTCCGCACTATTCTTACTACCGGCAAGTTGTTTGATGAAAGTTTTCCCGTTGCGGATTATATACATGGCAGCAACGGGGTCGGATGCCGACACCTGGAGGTAGCCGAGTAGGCGCACAAGCCGAAAGGTCGAAGTTTCTTTTTTTACAGCATATGCAATTTCTTTCTCCGTAACGTCCGGGGAAAGAACGGCCTGAAGTATATCTCTCCGGAATGGCTGCTTGAATCGCGGAGCCAAACGACGGAGATAGTTTATCAGAGCAATTGCTTTGGAAGCCTTTGCTTTATGGGGTGAGTTGCGGAACCCCCGTTTGAAGGCTATGAAAATATGTTTGAACCTATAGAATATACCGGCAAGTGCCTCAATGTTTGGCCTTGGTAAATCGGCCGCAAAGAGTTTTATGCATTCCTGTGCCGAGCCGGACTTGCTTTCTATTTCATGAAGCATTTCAGGCGAATTGATGAGCATCCCGTTCCCGGTCGCCAAAAAAACAGCCAGTCTCAGAAAATCGGTCGGATTTTCGGGTGTCCGTTTTAAAAGTACGTAGAGAATACTGCGTGCTTCATTATTTCGGATTTCTCCTAAATCGAAGCTTTCGCCCTTCTCCGGATGTTCGGCGAGATAAACTGCTATGAAATCGCAGGCTGCCCCAACCGTCTGAGCCTTCAAAGCCGCTCCGTTGATAAGGCCAAGACACATATCATACATTTCCGCCTCCGACACCGGACGCACAAGCTTGAGCGACTTATATAGCATTGCAGCAGGCGCAGGGTTCTGTGTAAATACAGGGCCGGAAAAGTCTGTGCCATAGGTGCTAGCATAATGGACAAGTTGGTCTACAAGAATCTCGAATCGCGACCGATCGAGCACATCATACCTGTCGTGGTAGAATGTCGTGTTGTAGTTAAGCTCCATCTCCCTCATTGCCTCAAGCACGGAGGCCGTGCATGCATCAGGCTCTACAAAATAGCCGGCGCGCATGGCCACCGAGTTTACATCGGAGGATGCAATCAGAGGCTCTCCTGCCGGGACTGCGGCATGAAAGATTCGGATAAGTTCAGAGGGTATTTTCATAGCGGAACAAAAAAACGGCAAAGAAAAAAAGCGTCCGACGGGAAGTAATCTTTCTTCATGAAAATATGAGGAACTTCCTTGGTCCGGGCGCCTGTGCAAATTTAATATAATTTTGATTTCCCTGCAAATTTAAATTGAGGCCCGGCCTCTGCTTTAGAGACCGGGCTTCGGGGATATTGAGATTTGCTGAGAAGAATTACCAGTTGTATTCGCCGGCCACCATGCGGAGAGAAGGAGTTGCCTGATTGAGGAAGGTAACGATGTTGTTGTAGCGGCAGTTTACATATACCAGATTCTGGTCGAAGGATACATCCAGCGAAAGGAGCTGATTGTTGTTGCAGATAAGACGCTGGAGGAAAGTCTGGTTAGAGAGATTCAGGCTCTCAAGATCGTTATAGGAGCAATCTACATAGAGGAGCTGCGGGCACTTTACAACTGAAAGGTTGGTGAGATCGTTGTAGGAGCAAACGAGGTCAAGAAGATTCTCGCAATCACGAACTCCGAGTTCTTTCATGTTGTTGTCGGAGCAGATGAAAGTGCTCAGCATGGGCAGACCGGACACAATCATGTTCGAGATGTTGTTGTCGTCGCAGTTGAGATTCTGCAGGGCGGTTACACCGGAGAGGTTAAGGGCAGAGAGCTTGTTGTAGCCGCAGTAGAGGGTCTTAAGTGCGGTGCAGTTGCTGACGGTGAGGTTCTCGAGGCGGTTGCTCTGGCAATTAAGGTATTCCAGAGTGGAGGACGACGAAAGGTCGAGGTCTACGAGGTTATTGGCTGCGATGTTGATGGTCTTGATGAAAGGAACAGCATCGAGAGTAAATTCAGAGATACGGTTGTTGCTCAGATCAACTTTTACGAGAGCGCCGCAACCGCTGAGATTTACTTCGGTAATTTTGTTACGGGATGCGTTCAGCTCATTAAGGGCGCCGTCCATAGCCACCGTGAGAGAGGTGAGGTCATTGCGCGAAACATCAACTTTCTGGAGTGCGGTGAATCCGGCAAGATTAAGCGCGCCACCGAGCTTCTTGTCGTTCCACTTGATTTCGGTTACGCGGCCGTTGGCGATTGTTATACCTTCCCATGTTGCGGGGGATTTCAGGTCAGTGATTTTGAGAGCAGCTGCATTGGTTGCGGCTTCCTTTGCGGGTTCGTTAAGGAATGCTTGGAGCTGCTTAAGCTCGTTTTTGTTAAGGTTCTGTGCGAACACACCCACGGTTGCGAGGGCGGCAGCGAGGAACAGTGCAATTCTTTTCATGACAATCTTTTGTGTTTTGAGGATGGATGAATGTTATATTTTAGTTTTTATTTTTTCGGATTTTTCCATTGTATAACTTCTAAACGCACAACCCTTGAAAAAAGTTCTTTATTACACTTGAAAAAAACGTCGTGTCGGTCGAAGAAAAAGGAATTTTTATTAGTCCCGCCGGACACTCACCGGGGGCGGCTGGACTATTTTCGTGAGATATTTGGGCTTCTTGAAACAATTGTGTCCCTTAGCGGGTCTGCTCAAGAATTTCAAGCATCTTGATAGCCGAGTCGGGGATACGCGTGCCCGGGCCGAAGATAGCGCAAACGCCTGCCTTGTAAAGGAAGTCGTAGTCCTGCGCTGGGATAACACCGCCGGCCGTTACGAGGATGTCCTCGCGGCCGAGCTTCCGCAGCTCTTCGATAACCTGAGGCACGAGCGTCTTGTGGCCTGCTGCCAGCGACGAAACGCCGAGGATGTGGACATCGTTCTCCACTGCCTGACGGGCGGCTTCGGCGGGTGTCTGGAACAGAGGACCCATGTCGACGTCAAAGCCACAGTCGGCGTAGCCGGTAGCTACTACCTTGGCGCCACGGTCGTGGCCGTCCTGACCCATCTTGGCAATCATGATGCGGGGCTGACGGCCCTCGCGCTTCGCGAACTCTGCGCACATCTTCTGTGCGGTTTCGAATTCGGGATCGTTCTTGGTTTCGTTGCTGTACACGCCGGATATTGTTCTGATTACTGCTTTATAGCGGCCCACGACATCTTCGCAGGCATCGGAAATTTCGCCAAGGGTAGCGCGGAGACCGGCTGCCTTCACGGCAAGGTCGAGGAGGTTGCCCTTCTTGGTGCGAACGCATTCGGTGATGGCTGCAAGAGCTTCTTTTACCTTCTCTTCATCGCGGTGAGCCTTCACCTCATTGAGGCGCTCGATCTGCTCCTTGCGCACCTCCGTATTGTCGATTTCGAGGATATCGATAGGATCTTCATGCTCAAGACGATACTTGTTGATGCCTACGATTGTCTGACGACCGGAGTCGATGCGGGCCTGCGTGCGGGCAGCGGCTTCTTCGATACGCATTTTGGGAAGACCGGTCTCGATTGCCTTGGCCATGCCGCCAAGCTTTTCGATTTCCTGGATGTGCTCCCATGCGCGACGTGCGATTTCATCGGTGAGCGCTTCAACGTAGTACGAACCGCCCCAGGGGTCGATTGCGCGGGTTACCTGCGTTTCTTCCTGGATGTAGATCTGCGTATTGCGGGCGATACGGGCGGAGAAGTCCGTCGGCAGGGCGATAGCTTCGTCGAGTGCGTTGGTATGCAAGCTCTGGGTGTGGCCCAGTACGGCGCCCATAGCCTCGATACATGTACGACCTACGTTGTTGAAGGGGTCCTGCTCCGTAAGCGACCAACCGGAAGTCTGAGAGTGTGTGCGCAGAGCAAGCGACTTGGGATTCTTGGGATTGAACTGCTTCACGATCTTTGCCCAGAGCATGCGGGCTGCACGCATCTTGGCAACTTCCATGAAGTAGTTCATGCCGATAGCCCAGAAGAACGAAAGGCGGGGAGCGAAGGAGTCGATGTCCATGCCTGCGTTAACGCCTGCACGGAGATATTCCAGACCGTCAGCCAGCGTATATGCGAGCTCGATGTCGCAGGTGGCGCCGGCTTCCTGCATGTGATAGCCGGAGATGGAGATGGAATTGAACTTGGGCATGTTCTGCGATGTGTACTCGAAGATGTCGGCGATGATACGCATCGAGAACTCTGGGGGGTAGATGTAGGTGTTGCGCACCATGAACTCCTTGAGGATGTCGTTCTGAATCGTGCCTGCCATCTCCTCAAGCTTGGCACCCTGTTCGAGGCCGGCGTTGATGTAGAATGCAAGTACGGGAAGAACTGCACCATTCATTGTCATGGACACGGACATCTTGTTCAAAGGTATGCCGTCGAAGAGCACCTTCATATCGTCGAGCGAGCAGATGGACACGCCGGCCTTACCGACGTCGCCAACTACGCGGGGATGATCAGCATCATAGCCGCGGTGTGTTGCAAGGTCGAAGGCCACGGAAAGACCTTTCTGGCCCGAGGCGAGATTGCGGCGATAGAAAGCATTGGATTCTGCTGCTGTCGAGAAACCTGCATACTGGCGGATGGTCCAGGGACGCAGAGGATACATTGCGCTGTACGGGCCACGCAGGAAGGGGGGAATACCGGAAACATAGTTGAGGTGTTCGAGACCCTGGAGGTCTTCTTTCGTGTAGACAGGCTTCACGGGAATGAGCTCGGGCGTGAGCCAGTCATTCTCCGTGGCAGCAACCGCTGCAGCTGCGGGCTGCGCGGCGAAAGCATCGGCGGTGATGTCTATATTTTTGAAATCGGGTTTCATATCTGATACGGGGAATGATTATTTGAGAAGTTTGGCATTGAATGCACGCAGGGTGTCGAGCACGTTGCAGCGGACATGCACGAAGTTTGTGATGCCCTCTTTCTGCAGATCTTCCATGCAGGCGGGAGCGCCGGCAACTACAAATTCTGCGCGGCCGTCGAGAGCCTTGAACGCTGCGGGAGCGAGAGTGGCATATTCATCGTCCGACGAGCAGAGGACAACCACGTCGGCGCCTTTGTCGAAAGCAGCTTTCACGCCGTCTTCCACAGTGTCGAATCCGAGGTTATCAATAATCTCATAGCCGGCGCATCCGAAGAAGTTCGTCGAGAACTGAGCGCGGGCGAGTCGCATTGCAAGATTGCCGATGGTGAGCATGAACACCTTGGGGCGGTGTGCGGAAGCTTCCGTGGCCAGACGAAGCGCTTCGAAATCTGTGGCAGCGCGCTTGGCAAGCAGAGCGTGTTCGCCCTTGGCTTCGTCGCCGCAGCAGCATGCGCAGCATCCCGTAGTCTTGATCTTGTCGGCAGCCTTCTCGTTGATGTTCGGATACTGGTTGGTGCCGAGCAGAATCTCCTTGCGACGGGCAACGTCCTGGTGGCGCTTCTCGCAGGAAGCATTCACGGCATCCTGAACGGAACCTTCAGCAACGCTTGCGAAGAATCCACCCTTTTCCTCGACTTCAAGGAATAGTTTCCATGCTTCGCGAGCGATAGAAACGGTCAACGTCTCAACATAATATGAACCGCCGGCCGGGTCAACTACCTTATCGAGATGGCTCTCCTCCTTAAGGAGGAACTGCTGGTTGCGGGCGATACGTTCGCTGAATGCATCGGGACGCTGATAAGGAACGTCGAAAGGCGTAACGGTCATGGAATCAACACCGGCCACTGCAGCTGAGAAGGCCTCAGTCTGAGAGCGAAGCAGATTCACGTGCGCATCATAAATCGTCTGGTTGAAACGCGAGGTGATGGCGTGAGTGTGCATCTTGGCGGCCTCTTTGGAACCCTTGTACTGCTCTACGATCTGAGCCCAGAGCATACGGGCGGCACGGAACTTGGCAATTTCCATGAAGAAATTGGAGCTGATGCACATGTTGAACTTGATGCGCGAGGCAACTTCGTCAGCCGAGCGGCCAGCATCCGTCAGGGCCGTCATCCATGCTGCGCCCCAGCCGAGGGCATAGCCAAGCTCCTGATAAATAAATGCGCCGGCATTGCCGAGCATCACGGAATCAACGGCAAGACAGCGCAAATTTTTGACGGGAGCAACGATGTCGAGCATCTCGAGAGCCGAAGCCGCGACTGCCGCTGTGTCCAGAGCTGCACCTTTCTTGAGGGCTTTGCGGAGAGGATTGAAGTCGATGGAGCCTTTGAAGCTCTCTTCTGCTTTGTTTTCCTTGATATATGCAACAAGCGCCTTTGCCACGTCCATCACCTTGCTCATGCAGCAGGAGATGTTTATTTCTACGGCTGCGAGATCGATGTCCTTAAGGAGCACAGGTACTTCGTCTGCATCGGCAACCTTAAAACCGAGGGAATTGATGCCTTTGCCGAGGACCTCCAGCGCGATTTTGTTTGCTTCCTCAGCGCTGTCGGCGATGATTTCCTGGCGATGAAGCCACTCATTGTCGCGACGGGTGCCGCGCACATACGGAAATTCTCCGGGGAGGCTTTCTGTAGTCTTAAGTCCTTCTGTGTCTTCAGCGCGATAAACGGGCTGCACGTTGAAGCCTTCGTTGGTGCGCCACACCAGCTTTTTGTCGAAGTCAGCACCCTTGAGGTCCGCCTCGACTTTTGCCCGCCATTCCTCGTAGCTTACGCCCGGGAACATGTCGAACAATTTTTCTTTCTTTTCTGCCATGTTTTCTACTTTTGGGGTAGTGTAAATATGTTTTGGTATTTTTTCAGATTTAAGTTTCGCACCGCTGAGCAGGATCAAACCTCCCGACTACAGGCCGGGCGAGCTAACTTGGGGCAAAAATAAGCATAATTCTTCAAACTCACAAATAAAAACTTTCCCCTCTTTGTATGTAGAGCGAAATTTCTTTACCTTTGCATCCGTGAAAATACGTATATCCATTCTCCGCCGTCTCGTTGCGGGCATCTTTATATGCCTGTGGGCGCTCGTGTCTTTTTCAGCCTCCGCTCAAATCAATACCGATCAAGTAGTGCAGATAGGGCGCAATGCGCTTTACTTCGAAGACTTCATGCTGTCGATACAATATTTCAATCAAGCTATAGCAGCCAAGCCATATCTTGCCCAGCCTTATTTATACCGGGCGATAGCCAAACTGAACCTCCAGGACTATCGCGGCGCCGAAGCCGACGCTGCAAAAGCACTGGAATTGAATCCATATCTTTCGGATGCCTGGGAAGTGCGGGGAGTGGCACGACAGAATCTCGGTAAAGACTCCGAGGCTATTGCCGACTACGACGAGGCACTCAAGCTCTTGCCCCACAACCGTATGCTTCTCTTCAACAAGGCTCTTGCGCAGAGCGGAATGAAGGATTATGCCGGGGCGGAAAAGACTTTCGATGAGCTGGTGAAGAACTATCCCGGATACGATAACGCCTATCTTGGACGGGCCCGGCTGCATCTCGAACAAAAGGACACGATTGCAGCGTCTGCAGACATCGAAAAAGCTCTTGAAATCAACCATAATGCATTAAACGCATACATCCTGAGAGCGGATATTGCCATAAACTCGAAGAAAGATTTTGAGAGCGCCGAGCAAGATATAGACAGTGCTGTAAAGCTCCAGCCTCATGAGCCGTCGCTGTATATCAACCGAGCCTTCATGCGCTACCATCAGGATAATTACAAAGGTGCTATGGCCGACTATGATTACGCGCTCTCGCTCGATCCCCTCAACCCCATGGCTTTATTCAATCGCGGCCTGCTGCTGATGGAAGTAAGCGCCAACGACCTGGCCCTCGAAGATTTCAATCGTGTGCTCAGGCTCGATCCGGATGATTTCCGCGCGCTATACAATCGCGCCATCATCCATGAAGCCAAAGGCAACCTCAAGGAGGCCATCGAGGACATTTCGCGCGTTCACGACGAATTTCCGGACTTTCCGGGCGCTCTATACCTCCGCAGCCGCCTGTATAAGAGCAAAGGCGATTTGAAAAGCGCCGAACGCGACTATAATGAGGCTGAGGCGGCCACGAGAGCTCTCGTCCCGGGGAAATATGAGGAATATACATCCGTTACGCCGTCGCCTTCCGACGGAAACCCTGCATCTGACAGCTCTGTCAAGCATGATGAAAACGGAGATGCCGGCACGGCCCGACGGTTTGCCTCGCTCAGAACCGTCGACAATACCGCGGACTTCAGGGAAGAATACAACAATACTGCTATTCGCGGGCGCGTTCAGGACAAGAATCAGAGCATAGAACTTGAGCCTTTGATGCTGCTGAGCTACTATTCTTCGCCGACAGAACTTAAAAGCGGAACGTACTACATCAAGGAGGTCGACGAACTCAATGCCACCAGGGCGCTCCGTTTCGTTGTCGTTGTAACTAACCTCGTTCCCACCCTCGATGAGGCAACCGTGGCCCGGCACTTCCAGAGTATAGAATATTAC
>CAMWQB010000077.1 GCA_947176295.1 uncultured Porphyromonadaceae bacterium | reverse complement strand
AAGCAGCATAAACCGATAACCCGGCCAGCGATTACCCAATCTACCCCCCCAAAAAAAAGAGCCCGCACCAATTGGCGCGGGCTCCTGTATTTATTCAGCTCTCCGAATTACCATCCGGGATTCTGAGTGAGGTTCACATTCAGCTGCATCTGCTTTTCAGGAATCGGGAACAGGTAGTACTTCTTGTTGTACGTACGCGTGTGGCCGAAAGCAGCGTCGATGTAACCGCCCACGTTGCTGATCTGAACAGCCATACCGGTGATGTTAGCACCGAGGAGGATGTTGGGATACTTGCCATTGTCAAGCTTGTCGAGCTGGTGCCAGCGGATGAGGTCCCAGTAGCGGATCCAGTTGTCCATGATCAACTCGCAGCGGCGGCAGCGACGCACCTCCCAGATAAGGCTGCTTACGCCCATGTTGTTGGCAGGGTCGTTGATAGCCGACAGAGAAGCAACCGTCTGCGTCGGAAGACCGGCGCGCTTGTATAGCTTGTTCAGCGTCTCGTTCAGGTCGCCGTCGTTCAGCGTGCCCAGCTCAGCCTTAGCCTCTGCATAGTTCAGAGCCACCAGAGCACCCCAGTAGAGAGGAGCGCAGGTGTAGTTGCGGTTAGCCGTTACAGCGTCGTCATACGACATGTTGGCCGTCCAGTACTTGCGAACACCATAACCCGTAGTCGAAGTCATAGGCATCGAGTTCGAGCGCTGATACTGCTTGCCCGTGTAGTAGATATACGGGTCAGTGATTACCGACAGACGTCCGTCGCGAACAGCCAGAGGCTTTGCAATCGAGTAGTTGCCGTCAGCGTCAACTTCAGCCAGGTCGCTCTTGTCCTCAGCCGTCTTGGCCAGGGGAAGACCGTCCACAAAGAGGAAGTTGTCGAATGCATCCTTCGTGATACCGCGGATAGGAGTCGACGACGAAGTGTAGTCGATCGTCGAGTGCTTCAGCGTGTTGATGTCATACATCTTGGCGAAGATCACCTCGCTGTTGCCGTTCAGAGTTGTGCGGAAGGAGTTGTAGAGAGCCTCATAGCTGGCAAGGTCGTTGCCGATAGGATACTTTGCCAGGAGGGGCTGTGCTGCGTTGGCAGCCTCCGTCAGGAACTTCTGTGCGCGGGCATTGTCTGCAGGCTTGCCGTTCTCCTCGGCAGTGCGATATTTGCAGAAGGTGCCTTCGTACAGGCAGATTTCGCTCATCATGGCTGCTGCCATGTCTGCGGTGAAGACAATCTTGCTCTTGCCGTTGCTGATGCCGCTGACTGCGAACTTCAGGTCCTCGAGAACATAGTCCATCACCTCATCGCGGTTCGTACGCGGGCCATAGAGAGCCTCGGTGTCTGCAGGGTCAAGAGCCTGCTTGATCAGGGGAACATCGCCATAGTAGCGAACCAGCAGATAGTAGCTGTAAGCACGCATCAGGCGGGCCTGAGCCACAAAGTTGGTCTCCTCGCTACCGGTGATCGAACCGGCCGTTACGCCCTCGATAAGGAGGTTGGCGCGACGGATGTAGGTGTAAGGATCATTCCAGTACGCCGACGACGAAGGAGCAGTCGTGAATTCCCAGTCCTGGAAGCCGTCCGTGTAGCTCTGGTCATCGCTCAGGCTCTTGGCATAGAACCAGCCAAGTCCGCTGCCGTTGCCATAGCCCTGGAAGTAGTTATAGAAAGCGTCTAATTCGGCCTGCACGTTCACGGTGTTCGACCAGAACTCGACGTTGGCCACCTGCTGGTCAAGCGGGTAACGGTTGTCGTTAAGGAAATCGTTGCAAGAGGTCATGCCAAGTGCAGCCACGGCAGCGAGTCCTAATATAATTTTTTTCATATTCTGTCAGAAATTAGAAAGATACTTGGATACCGAAGGAGTAAGTGCGCATCATCGGTGCCGTACGGCCCGTCATAGCAAGGCCCTGGCTGCTGTTGAAGGTGCTACCCGAGGGGAAGCCCGTGATTTCGGGGTCGATCGGATAACGACGTGCGCCGTTGTAGATCAGGCACGGATTTTCTGCCGTGAAGTAGATGCGTGCCTTCTGGATGTAAGCCTTGCGCGTCAGGTCGATCGGGAGAGTGTAGCCCACTGTTACGCTCTTCAGGCGCAGATATGCCATGTTGAGCAGATACTTCGTCTGAGGATAGAAGTTGAAGCAACCATAGCCGATGTTCGAAACCTTACCGCCTGCTGCACCGCCGGCATACATACCCGGATACCAGTTGTTCTGGTCGATGTTGTAGCCCGTGATTTCCTGCATCTGGGTGGTAGGATTGTACGTGAACTCGTAGGTGTTGTAGTCTTCCTGGTTCGTGAAGTTACCGATCGAGCTCTGGCCCTGAGGAATTACGAACGAAGAAGTCATCCACATGTTGCGCTTGCCCACGCCCTGGAAGAACAGGTCGAGGTCGAAGCCCTTGTATGCGCCGCCGATGCGGAACGAGTATTCGTAGCGGGGCATCTGGTTACAGATCACCTGCAGGTCGCGGTGGTTGCGGAGAGTACCCGTCGGGATACGTTCGCCGTTTTCGTCTACCATGTTCGGGTCGCCGTTGTTGATCACGCCGTCGCCGGTGAGATCCTTGAACTGGATATCGCCGGGGCCATAACGGAAGGTGCCCTGCTGAAGGCCCGTCTGGTCAGCCACGCCGGGAGCGTAGATCCAGTTGCCATTGTTGTCTTTGCCCAGGAAGTCAGCCTCTTCAAAGAAGCGTTCGGTTTCGAAGCCCCAGATGTCGCCGTAGGTGCCACCTTCGTAGAACGAACCGGTGTTGTAGCTATAGATGATGTCCACTGCGTTCCACTTCGTCACCTTCGTCTTTGCGTCAGCAAGGTTGGCGGTGATGTAGATGTCAGCGTCGCCGAACGAGTGGTTCCAGCTTGCCGAGAGTTCCCAACCGCGGGTGCGGAGTGCGCCGGCGTTGGTGTAAGGTGCGCTTGTGCCAAGTACCGAAGGAAGTTCCTGACCCTGTGCGAGCATGTCCCTTGTATCGCGCTGATACCAGTCGAAAGATGCGTTCAGCGAGTTGTTCATAAAGCCGAGGTCGATACCCACGTCAGCAGTACGGATGCGCTCCCACTTCAGCGTGCGGCTCACGAGCTTCGGAAGACCGAGGTTCGAGAGATACTGGCCGGATGCATTCAGCCAGTTGCTCGTGCCCGATGCGATTGTCTCAAGGAACATGTTGTTGCCTACGGCTTCGTTACCTACTTCACCATAAGATGCACGGATCTTACCATTGCTCCACCAGTTCTTCACGCCCTGGAAGTAGCCTTCTTCAGAGAAGCGGTAGCCGATAGATCCCGAGGGGAAGAATGCCCACTGGTCAGAGGACGGGAAGCGGCTCGAGCCGTCGTAGCGAGCGTTGAATTCCAACAGGTAGATGCCCTTGTAGTCGTAGTTGACACGGCCGAACCAGCCTGCCGTAGCACGGTGCGATGCATTCATCTTGTTGGTCGATGCGCCGTTCTGGTATACGTACATATCGCCGTTTGCCATGCCGATTACCGGTAGGTTGTAGTCCATAAGGCCCATGCGCTGGGCAAGGAAGTAGTTGTAGTTCTCCTCTTCAGCGGTGAAACCGGCCATCACCTTCAGGTTGTGGGCATTGTTGAAGCTCTTGTCATACGTTGCAAACACGTTCGTCGTCCACATGTAGTCGCGGCTCGAGCTCTGGTATGCGTATGTATTAGCCTGCGTGTAGGAAGTCCAGGGCGAGAAGGGTGCCGAGGTCCAGTTGTTGTAGACGGTATACGGCGTGCGGTCCATGTCGTTGTCGCGACGACGGATCTGATACGTATAGTCTGCATTCAGCTTCAGGCCCTTGATGATCTCTGCCTCCACGAAAGCCTGCAGGCGCGTCTGAGTCGTCGTTACGTCGTCGTTGCCTGCATACTTGCGGATCGAGATTTCATTTCGCCAGTCCATGGGGTTGCCGTCTGCGTCGCGCGACCAGCCATAGGTGTTGAAGAAACCGGGCCAGCGCCAGATGTACTGGTAGGAGTTACGCTGAACGTTGGGCTGGTGGTAGTTGCGCTGAGAGAAGTTGATGCGAGTGCCGGCCTTCAACCACTTCGTTACGTCTACCGTAATGTTGGCATTGGCCATATAGCGCTTCATCGTCTCGGGGTTGAACTTCATCAGACCCTGCTTGCCGTCGTAGCCGAAGGACAGGCGGTAAGCTGCGCGGCCCGAGCGGCCTTCGAGGCTCACGTTGTGCTTCTGCGAGGGAGCTGCCGTGTTATAGAGGATGCCCGTTACGTCCCAGTCCGTATAGCGAACCATCGAACCGTCAGGAAGGATTGCGTAGTCGCCCACGTGATCCCAGTCCTGGAAAGGCATCAGCTCGCGATAGCCGGCCTTGATGCCGCCGTTCTGTCTTTCCCATGCTTCTGCGTAGGGAAGAACCTGGTCGTAGTACATACCGAAGATTTCGGTCGACTTACCACCCTGGCGATAGTCGCTCTGGAGAGCCGTACGAAGGTCGTTAACCGTGCTCATGAATTCGGGGAGCATCGTTGCCTGCGACCAGCCGAAGTTGTTCGTATAGTTCACAGATACTCGGTCGGCCTTGTCAGGATTCTTCGTCGTTACAAGGATCACACCGAAGGCTGCGCGCGTACCGTAGATCGAGGCCGATGCTGCGTCCTTCAGGACCGAAATTTCTGCGATATCATCGCCGTTGATGAAGTTGAGGTCGTCAACAACCACACCGTCTACCACGATCAGAGGCTTCGAGTTCTGGTTGTTCGACAGAGTGCCGAGGCCACGGATACGCATCGATGCGTCTTCGCCGATTTCACCCGTCGAAGTCGTGATCGAAAGACCCGGTACTGCACCCTGGAGTGCCTTCGTTACGTCCGTTACAGGACGGCTGTCCATCGTGCGGGCTACGTCTACCGTTGCCACTGCGCCGGTGAGGTTGGCACGCTTCTGCGAACCGTAGCCCACGGCCACAAGTTCGTTAAGCATTTCCGTCGTCGGCTGCATGTAAGCAATCATGTCGGCAGCTGCCGACATCGTCACTGTCTTGTAGCCTACATAGCTGATCACAAGCGGAGTGCCGGGGGCCACCTTAATCGAGAAGTGTCCGTCGACATCCGTTGCGGCTGCATTCTTGGTGCCCTTTTGAACAACACTTGCACCGATCACGGGCTCATTGTTTTCATCAAGGACGGTACCGCGGATGACGCCGACCGCCTGACTTTGCGATTGTGGCTCGGGTGCTGCCTGAGCGACATTCACGCCGCACAAGGGCATCCCGCTCAGCAACAGCAGAGTCATAATTAGATGCTTTCTCATAAAGTAAAAAATGTTGATTGATTTAAGCCTCTGCTCTTGGCCGCCCGTGAAGGCGCTTCTGCAGCTTTGGCGTCTTGATTGATATGATTAGGGATTTTTTTCAGTTGAAGTCCGTGACTTTTTCGCACTGAGGCCCCTTAAGCCTCAAGGCTGTAGCGTTTTATGTCTATTTCAGGTTTAGGATAGATTTTTTCGGTGGTTAATTTTCCGCTAATTTAAAGAAAGTTTTTAAACATTCCACTACCCGAAACCATTTTTAACATATAAAAAATACTCTTTTTTCATCCCTCAATCTATCCTCAACCCCCTCCACAACGCCCACATGGCCATTTTGCTCTCGTTTTATGCCCCGAAAACCCTCTTTTATGTTTTTAAACATATCTTTAGAATTAACAATATGAAGCGCCTCCCGATCCGGGCCCAAGCTCCACTCTCTCAGCAATGCCCACACATTAAGGGTCCCCTCCCCAATATTCGTTAATTATTTTTCCTTACCTTTGCACACAAATTCCATCAAATCATGACAAACAGCACATCCCGTCCCAGATTCGCCACGAGCTTCGGCGTCATCGCCACAACAGTCGGCTCCGCAGTCGGCCTCGGCAACATCTGGCGCTTCCCATACGAAACCGGCTCCAACGGTGGCGCAGCTTTCCTCATCCTGTACATCATCTTCGTCCTCGCAATCGGCGTGCCCCTCATCTGCGCCGAATTCATAATGGGCCGAAGCTCCCGCCTCAACATCTTCGGAGCATTCCGCACCCTCGCACCCGCCCGAGGCCGCACATGGGCAGCCGTCGGATGCCTCGGCATCCTTGCCGCAGTCCTCATCCTGTCCTTCTACGCCGTCGTCGCCGGATGGACCTTCGAATACCTCGCCGAATCGCTCACTGGCCACCTCAACGACTTCTCCGGCCCCGGGCGCCACACCGCCTTCGACTCCTTCACCGCAGGCCCTCGATGCCTCTTCTGGACCCTCATCGTCCTTGCTGCCAACGCCGCCGTCCTCCTCGGTGGCGTCCGAAAAGGAATCGAACGCGTCTCCAACATTCTCATGCCCATCCTCTTCGTCCTCCTCATCGCCCTCAGCGTCAACTCCCTCTTCCTCCCCGGAGCATCCGTCGGCCTCAGCTTTCTCTTCCGTCCCGACTTCTCCGCCCTCACCCCCGCAGCAGTCCTTTCAGCCATGGGCCAGGCCTTCTTCTCCCTATCCCTCGGCGTCGGCACAATGATGATCTACGCCAGCTACTTCTCATCCCGCACACCCCTCATCCGCTCCGCCCTCACCACCGCAGCCCTCGACACCCTTGTCGCCATCCTCGCAAGCATCATGATATTCCCCGCCGTATTCTCCTTCGGCGCATCCCCCGAAGCAGGCCCGAAACTCGTCTTCGAAGTCCTCCCCGACATCTTCGCAGGCATGCCCGCAGGCTCCGTCGCCGCAGCAGCATTCTTCCTCCTCCTCGTCCTCGCATCCATCACCTCCACAATATCCATGTCCGAAATCGTCGTCGCATTCCTCATCGAGCAATGGGGCCTCCGGCGCATCCCCGCCGTCGCCATCCACACAGCCATCTGCGCCCTTCTCGCATCCCTCTGCGCCCTGTCATTCGGCCCGCTCGCACACGTTAAAATCGCCGGATTCACGTTCTTCAACCTCTTCGACTTCGCCACCTCAAACATCCTAATGCCCATCGGCGGATGCCTCATTTCCATATTCGTCGGCTGGTTCATCGACCGCTCTGTCATCAACACCCAGCTCGCACCCGCGCCCGCAGCCCTCATCCGCATCATCACCCTCACCCTACGCTACATAGCCCCCGCAGCAATAGCCATAATCTTCATCGCTGGCCTCGTTTGAAGCCACCGCGTCGAAAACAAAAAACCTCGCCCCGACGTTAATACCTAAACGTCAAACCCCATAAAAGACCAAACAAGATTATGCAAAAATACATCTGCACAGTATGCGATTGGGTTTACGACCCGGAAGTAGGCGACCCCGACAACGGAATTGCACCCGGCACACCCTTCGAACAGCTCCCCGACTCATGGACCTGCCCCGAATGCGGCGTTGGCAAAGACATGTTCCAACCCGAATAACCCCTCCCCGGCCCCTTCTCACAAATCGATAAAAAAACATGCACAGACAAATCACACAACACGTCGAATGGGTAGGTAAAATCGACTGGGAGCTCAAACACTTCCACGGCGACGAACTAAGCACCGACAACGGTTCCTCCTACAACGCTTACCTCCTGCGCGCAGGAGGTAAGACCATTCTTATCGACACCGTCTGGCGCCCATACGACCACGAATTCCTCAACTCCCTGCGCGATGCAGTCGACCTCCGCTCCATCGACTGCATCGTCATGAACCATAGCGAAATCGACCACAGCGGGGCCCTCCCCCTCATCATGAAGGGAATCCCCGACACCCCCATATACTGCACCGCAAAAGGTCGCGAAATCATCTTGGGGCACCATCCCGACGCAGTAAACTGGACATTCCGCATCGTCAAGACAGGCGACCGCATCGACCTCGGCCCCGACCTATACCTCTCATTCTTCGAAGCGCCATTCCTCCACTGGCCCGACACCATGTTCTCATACTTCAGTGGCGACGGAGGAGTACTCTTCTCCACAGACGCATTCGGCCAGCACTTCGCCTCCGAAAGCCTGTTCGACGACGCCGAAACGGACCTCCCACGGGCATTCGACGAAGCACTGAAATACTACGCCAATATCCTCGCCCCCTTCAACCCCATGGTCGCCCGCAAGCTCCGCGAGCTCCTTGACCTCGACCTCCCCATAGCCGTCATAGCCCCGAGCCACGGGATAATCTGGCGCACACACATCCCCGAAATCATCGAGCGATACAAAAAGTGGTCCGACAAATACGCCGAAGACCGCATCACCATCGTCTACGACTCAATGTGGGGCTCCACCCGTCTCATGGCCGAAGCAATAGCCGACGGCATCCGACAGGAACACCCGCACACCACCATTGTAATACGCAACGCCGCAAAAGACGACAAGAACGACATCCTCACCGACATATTCCGCTCAAAAGCCCTCATCATGGGCTGTCCCACAATCAACAACGAACTATCTTACGCCATCGACGGTCTCCTCGGAATGATCAAAGGCCTAAAGCTCAAAGACAAAAAAGCCGCAGCATTCGGCTCCTACGGTTGGAGCGGCGAAGGCCCGCGCCTCATCCTCGAACGCCTCACAGCAGCAGGTTTCACACCCCTCGCCGAACCCATCACCCAAAAA
>CAMWQB010000076.1 GCA_947176295.1 uncultured Porphyromonadaceae bacterium | reverse complement strand
GAGGGGAACGGGGATGGATTAGAGGCTTTTGTAGAAGTCGAAGTATGCGCCGGTGGCTTCGGGGCATTCTCCTGGGTATTGGAGGAGGGGCTTGCCGGAGGCTTTGGCGTATTCGATGAGTTCGGGGTCGACGTCGGGGGAGCTTACGGCTACGGCGTCGGCGAAGTCGATTGCGAGCTTGTGGAGGGAGCGGTGTGTGACTCCTTCGAGGGTCTTGAGCTGGTCATCGCTGAAGCCTTCGTCTTTGAGTTTTTTGATCATCGAGGGGTCGAAGGTGGCGTCGATGTCGGGATCGGCTACGAGGGAGTATATGACTTTGGATGTGCGGAATGAGGGGTCGTCGTTGTATATTGCTTTGATATACGCGGGAACGAGGCCTGCAAGCCAGCCGATTGCGTGGACGATGGAGGGCTCCCAGCGGAGCTTGCGTACGGTCTCGGCGACGCCGCGGACGAAGAATATGGCGCGTTCGTCGTTGCAATCTGCGTCGTTGACGGTTTCGAGGACGCCGTCGATTGTGTGGCGGTCGAAGAATTCGTCGTTGTCGATGAAGTATACCTGCAGTCGTGTTGGCTGGAGGGTGGCTACTTTGATGATGAGGGGATAGTCGACGTCGTCGATGGGGATGTTGAGGCCTGAGAGGCGGATGACTTCGTGGAGCTGGTTGCGGCGCTCGTTGATGGCTCCGTATCGGGGCATGAAGGTGCGGACTTCGGCTCCTTTTTCCTGGAGGCCTTGTGCTATTGTGCGGCTGAATGTCGATAGGTTATTTGCTTCGACGTATGGCTCGATTTCCTGAGAGACGTATAGAACTTTTTTGACGTCCATTCTAAATATATGCAGAATTGAGGATTATGATTGCAAAGGTAGCAATTATTTCTGAGATAGCGCTACGCTTTTTATTTTTTTAGCACAAAAGGGTGGTGGATTTCAGGAGAAGAAGCGGCCGATTGCGAGGATGATGTCGCGGGTGTGGCACCAGAGGGGGGTGATGATTGGGACGAATCTGGTGGTGCGTGTGGGGACGAATATCCTGATGCCTGCGGGATGGATGCGGACGTGGAGTGGTGGCTGCATGCTGACGGGTTCGCCGTCGATGTGTATTGCGGCGGGGCCGTTTTTGGCGCAGGATATGGTGAGCTCGCGGGTGCGGAGGGTGTCGATGTTGTTGTTTTTGTAGAGGAGGCCTGTGATGAGGTCGGCTCCGAGGCGGATGTTCTGGAGGAGGTTTGTGTCGTGGACTATGGTGAGGTCCATTAGGCCGTCGGTGATGCTTGCTCCGGGGGCGATGTATGCGTTGTTGCCGTATTGGGATGCGTTGCAGCAGACGACGAGGAATGCTTTTTCGGAGATGGTTTTTTCGCCGATGTGGATGCGGTATTCTTCGGGGGTGTATTTGATGAATACGTCGATGACGCTTTTGAGGTAGTTGATGAGGCCTCGGCCGTGGCGGTTTGCGAAGTCGTGGCTTACGACGGCGTCGAATCCGACTCCGAATGTGCAGAAGAAGGGGCGGTCGTTGACGGAGCAGTAGTCGCAGGGGATGATTTTGTTGCGGGCGATTACGCGTGTTGCTGCTCGGTCGTCGATTGGGATTTCGAGGTGGCGTGCGAGGCCGTTTCCACTTCCGAGGGGAATTATTCCGAGGGCGGTTTGGGTGTTGCAGAGGCCTGCGGCAACTTCGTTGACGGTGCCGTCGCCGCCGCAGGCGATGACGCCGTAGAATCCGTCGGCGGCGGCCTTAGCGGCGACGCGTGTTGCGTCGCCGGGGCCGGTGGTTATGTGTGTGGTGAGGTCGAAGCCTTCTTTTGAAAGCTTCCGGGATATGCGTTCGGCTACTCCGGCTTTTGATTCTGTTCCGGATTTGGGGTTTATTATGACGAGCAGTTTCTTGCGGGCCATAAGAAGCTGATTGCGGTGGGTGGTGGCGGAGGGGATTAGTCCTCGATACCGTATGTGAGGTTTGTTACGACGCGAATGTTTTTGATGTGAGGGGAGTATTGGTCGCGGTCGGAGATGGAGAACTGGCCTTGGGAGGCTGTGATGATGCGTCCGAGCTTGCTGCCGGAGTCTTGCGCGAATTTTGCGGCGGCTTCGCGGGCGTTGTGTGTGGCTTCGGCAATCATTTCGGGCTTTATTTCGTTGAGGCCTGTAAATTCGTAGGTGGTGGGGTAGTTGTAGTCGCCTGCGAGGATTGCTATTCCCTGGCCGATGAGCTCGCTCTGGCGCTTGATGAGGGCGCGGACTTTTTCGACGTCGGATGATGTTACGACGATTACGGATGTAACTTTGTAGCGCGTGGACACGCGGGATGGGTCGTAGCTCTGAGTGAGACGGTCTTCGACGTCGGGGGGATTTACGGATATTTCGTTGTCGGTGAGGCCGCCGTCGTGGAGGAATGCGAGGATGCGGGCGTTGACTTGTTCGCTTTTTGCGTAGAGGGCCGATAGGTCGTTGCCGAGATCTTGTGTGACGAGGGGCCATGTTACTTTATCGGCGAGGACTTCGCGTTCGCAGAGGCCGCGGACGGATGCCGTGCGGTCGCGGTTGGCGATTGCTGTGGCGGAGCTGCGGAGACAGAGGCCTATGCTGAGGAGGCCGAGGGCAAGGATGAGTGCGGGGAGGAGGCGACGTGCCATAGGTTTATTTTTTTTGAGGAGATTAGTTCAGTTTGATGAATATGGGTTGCCAGGCTTTGACGTTGGCGCGGCGTCCTTCCGCGGGCCAGATGAGGGTTTCGTCGGCGGTGGAGAAGATGATGCGCACGCGGTTGCCTGTTTCAGGGTCGGTCTTGAGGACTTCGAGGATATCGGCGCCGGCGGGGGTGTGGTAGCGTTTGAAGGCGGCTTGTCCGCGCCACATGGCGGGATTCTCCCGGCGGAATTTCATTGCGTCTGCGATGTATCGGGCCAGGCGTCGCTCGCCGCCGTTGCGTGGCTCGAGATGGCCGGATGTGCGGGCGATGTTGTCTTTCTGTCCGCCTTGAGTGTCGCGGCTGAGGTCGGCGAATTCATCGCCGTAGTAGAGGGTTATGGGTCCGTTGTAGGCGGCGAGGATTGCGTTGCGGGTCATGAGCTTCTGATAGAAGAGGGGGTCGTCGGCATTGAGATGGTCGGCAACGCGGTATCCGTCGTGATTGGTGAGATAGAGGTTGGGGATTACGTCGTCGTTGAGGTATCCGCGGAGAGTTGGGCGGGAAAGAATGGTGCGGACGTCGTCCCAGCCGTTTTCGAGGCCGGCGCTTGTGAGCTCCTGCATGGGCCCGGAGATGAGCTCTTTACCTTCGAAGTCGAACGCGGATAGGAGGCCGCCATCCTTGTAGACGCCGATATTAACTCGGGCTGCGGGACCCCAGTCTTCGCCGACCATGTAGCCGAGGGTGCCCCATTTCTCGCCACGGGCGCGGCGCTCGGTAGCGAGGTCTTCGACGGCTTTTCGGATTTCGATCCAGTAGTTGTGGCCGCCCTGCATTGCCTGGTATGCCTGGTCGAGCCTCCAGCCGTCGACGCCGTATTTATCTATCCAGTAAGTTGCCACTTCGGTGATGTATGGCAGCGATTCGGGATATTTGATGTTGCCGGTGCCTCCGTCGAGCCTGTCGGATGGAACCTGGGTCGTGTCGAGGACGTTGCCCGAGGGCGAGGGCTCCGAGACGCCTCCGTGATGGCCGAAGACGCCGTCGAGGATCACGTACATTCCGCGACGGTGGGCTTCGTCGACGAGTTCGCGGAAGTCTTCTTCGGTGCCGAAGTTGGGGTCGACTTTGAAGAAGTCGTTGGTGAAGTATCCCGTGGCCTGAAGCTTTTCTCCGCCGAAGGCCTTGGTGCTGTCGAATATCGGCGTAAGCCAAATGGCGTTGGCTCCGAGGTCGCGGATGTGGTCGAGGGCTTCGATGACCCCACGCAGGTTGCCGTTCTTGGTGTGCCCGTCGGGCCCCCACATGGCGGTGTATCCGGGGGCGCCACCTTCGCCGTGGCGGAAGGAGGCAACCATAATCTGATATATCGTGAGGGAGCGCTGGTCGTCGGGGGCTGTGTGGGCTTGGGCGAAGGTCTGGCCGGTGAAGGCTGAGAGAATCGCGAGGGTCCAGTAGCGGAGTTTGCGTAGGGTCATGGCTTGGGGAGGAGGGGATAGGTGATTATTTTTCTGCTTCTTCGCTGTCGGCGGCGAATTCCATGAGATATGCTTTGATGAAGCCGTCGAGGTCGCCGTCCATGACACCACCGACGTCGGAAGTCTGCCAGTTCGTGCGATGGTCTTTCACTCGGCGGTCGTCGAAGACGTAGCTTCGGATCTGCGAACCCCATTCGATTTTTTTCTTTCCGGCTTCGACCTTGGCCTGCTCCTGCATGCGGTGCTGGAGCTCTTTGTCGTAGAGAATCGAGCGGAGCTGACGCAGGGCGTTTTCTTTGTTTTTGGGCTGGTCGCGTGTTTCGGTGTTCTCGATGAGGATTTCTTCCTGCTCTCCGGTGTATGGGTCGGTGAACTGGTAGCGCAGACGGACGCCGGATTCGACCTTGTTGACGTTCTGACCGCCGGCGCCACCGGAGCGGAAGGTGTCCCAGCTCAGGAGGGCGGGCTCGACCTTCACTTCGATTGTGTCGTCGACCAGGGGCGTAACGAAGACGGAAGCGAAGGAGGTCATTCGTTTGCCCTGAGCGTTGTAGGGGCTAACGCGGACGAGACGGTGGACGCCGTTCTCGCTCTTGAGGTAACCGTAAGCGAAGTCGCCTTCTATGTTTATTGTGCAGGTCTTGATGCCGGCTTCGTCGCCTTCGAGGAGGTTTGCGATGCTCACTTTGTATCCGGCTTTCTCGGCCCAACGCATGTACATTCGCATGAGCATGGAGGCCCAGTCCTGGCTTTCGGTGCCTCCGGCGCCGGAATTGATCTTGAGGACTGCGCTCATGATGTCTTCTTCGCGGCGGAGCATATTGCGGAGCTCGAGGGCTTCGGTGAGGCGGAGGGCCTTGTCGTATGCGGCGTCGACTTCGTCTTCGCCGACAATTTCCTCCTGAAAGAATTCCATGGCGAGCTTGAGTTCGTCGACAGCGCCTTCGAGCTCTTCGTAGTCAGCCACCCATTTCTGGAGGTCCTTGATTTTTTTCATTTGTTTCTGCGCAGCGGCCTGGTCGTCCCAAAAACCTTCGGCCATAGTGCGGAGTTGTTCTTCTTCGACTGCTATTTTCTTCCCGTCGATGTCAAAGATACCTCCTCAGCGCAAGCATACGCTCAAAAGTCTCTTTTAATTGTTCCTGAGTAATCATTCTTGAAATATATGTGAAGTTGAAAAACGATGCGGAAGAAATGTTCCGGATGCAAAATTACGTCAAAATCCTTAAATAAGCAAACGTGGGGGGCGGGTGAGTGTCGCTCGGGACATCAGATGTCGAGGTCTTTTTTGTGGCGGCGGTTGGAGAGGCGCAGGAGGGTGTCGGCTCCTCGGCGATAAACGTTGCGTAATTTTGTCCACAGGGGCGATGGCTGGGATGCGAGGTCGGAAGCCATGGGGTCTACGAAGGATGTGAGGGGTGTGCTCTCTCCGAACTGCTCGGGGTAAATGACCATGATGTTGTTGCGGGAGAAGTATTTCTGCAAGAACGAGGGCATTCCGGCCATATCGGCGTTGTAGCTGACGGATGTGGAGCGGGCGCCGACCACGACAAAGAGGTCGTCGTCGAGGATTCGGTTTGAGAGCAGGATGAAGTCGTCCCAGGCGTCGACGGTGCGGAATTCGCAACGGACGCCATAGTTTTCGTGGTAAAGGACGCCTCGGATGAGAGGCTGGACGTTGTCGGGGCAGCAGAAGATGATTCGGCATCCGAGCTGGCGAGTGAGGCGGGCGAGTGCGCGGACCCAACGGGAGAATCCGGTTTCGAACTGGGCGTCGCGCGGCACCCAGACGACGATGCGCGTAACCGTGCTTACGGGGATGAAGCAACGGGTGATGATAATCATCTTGTTTGTGGCCTTGAGAAGCTGCTCGACTTTAGCGCCGAAGAAGGAGTCGATGACCGTAACGCGCCGGTGCATACCGAGGATTACTTCTGTGATGTCGCGCTCGTTGATGACGTTGAGAATGCCCGTAACGGTGTTGAGGTCGTATCTTTCGAGGCCTTCGACCGCCACTTCGGCTGCAGCGCCGACTTTGCGGGCGGTGGAAAGGGATTGGGCGGACTGGGCACGTGCTGCGGGGGTGTTCTCGTTGCGGACGTGGAGGGCGTAGAAGCTGTGGCGTCCGCGCTCGTTGCGCATGAGCATGGCCATCTCCACGAGGGGGGCGGCTGTGAGGGAGTTTGCCACGGGAATGAGGGTGTTGTTCACTCTTGTGGCCTTGATGGGGTCGACATCGCTATCGTCAGTGAGCATCTTCACTTTGAGCTTCGAGGCTGAGGCCGAGGTTATGATGGGGGCGAGGGCGCATGTGACGAGAATGACGAGAATCGTGGCGTTGAGGATGGTCTCGTCAAACATGCCCATGGAGAATCCGAGAGTTACGACTGCGAGGGCCACGGCCGTGTGGGCGGCGGTGAGGCCGAACATCACGCCGCGGCTATGGACGTCGAGGCGGTTGGCCTTCTGAGTGATGTATGCCGGGAGCCACTTGGAGATGAGGGCCACGGCGAGCATGATTGCCGAGACACCGAGGGTGGACACGTTGGCGACGACTCGGACGTTGATCATCATGCCCACGCTGATGAGGAAGTAGGGGATGAAGAGGGCGTTGCCGACGAACTCGATCGAACTCATCAACGGCGACGTAGGAGGCACGAAGCGATTGAGGATAAGACCGGCGAGGAAGGCTCCGAGCACGGCCTCGAGGCCTATGAGGGTGGCTGTCCAAGCGGCGAAAAACACGAGCGCGAGAATGAAGACGTATTGCGTAACGCGGTCGCTGTAGGTGATGAAAAACCGGCGTGTGATGATAGGATAGCACACGACCATAGCCCCTCCCCAAAGGACCATCTTGGTGGTGAGCCATAGTATTTCCACGGGGTTGAAGTAGCCTTCGCGGCTAATGTTCACCGTTCCGGCAAGGACGAGCAGGGCGCCCGTAACGGCTATGATCGTGCCTACGATGGCAATGAGCACGGCAGGAGCGGTGGTGATCCCATATCGCGCGGCGACGGGATAGGATATGAGCGTGTGGGAGGCGTACATCGACCCCAGGAGCAGAGCGGTGATCCAGCTTGTGCCAAGGATGTAAACGCTAGTTAGGATGCCGAGCAACAAGGGTACAATCAGCGTGAGGACCCCGAAGAGGAGCCCTCGGCGGAGATTCATCCTCAGGTGATACATGTCTATCTCAAGCCCCGCGAGGAACATGAGATAGAGCAGGCCCACCTGCCCGAAAAGGGCGAAGGAGGAGTCGTTGTCGAGGATGTTGAAGCCATAAGGGCCGATGATTACACCGGCCACGATCATGCCTATGATGTGTGGAATCTTAAGCTTGTTGAGCAGCAGGGGCGCAGCGAGAATAATCACCAGGACGATGAAGAAAATCTGCACGGGCTGCGTAACAAGCGGAGAGCTCATGGATGGATGTGTGTGGGGGGGGAGGGAGTTGTAGAACAGGGCTCAGGCCTTGCGGGCCTTTATGAGATATTGAGTGATCTGCACGGCGTTGAGGGCAGCGCCTTTCTTGATCTGATCGCCAACGCACCAGAAGGCAAGCCCCTTAGGATTGGCGAGGTCTTTGCGGACGCGACCGACGAGCACGGGATCTTTCCCGGCAGCCATTACGGGCATCGGGTAGAGGGCCTCGGCAGGATTGTCGACGAGGACCAGGCCCGGGGCTTCGGCGAAAGCCTTTCGGGCTTGCTCGACGCTGACGGGCTGCTCGGTTTCCACCCACACGGCTTCGCTGTGGGCCCGCATTACGGGGACGCGGACGCATGTGGCGCTGACTTCGATTGAGGGGTCGTGCATAATTTTCTTCGTCTCCATGTTCATCTTCATTTCTTCTTTGGTGTAGTCATTGTCCATGAAGACGTCGATATGTGGGATTAGGTTGTATGCAAGCTGGTGGCGGAACTTCTCGGCCACGGGCTGCTGGCCGGCGGCAATCCGGCAATGCTGCTCCCGGAGCTCGTCCATGGCTGCGGCTCCGGCGCCGCTGGCTGCCTGATATGTGGCAACGTGAACGCGTCGGATCGGCGATAAGCGGTGGATAGGCGCGAGGGCCACGAGCATCTGTATCGTTGTGCAGTTGGGGTTTGCGATAATCCCCCGCGGAGCATAGAGGGCATCCTCTCCATTTACTTCAGGCACGACGAGAGGAACGTCGGCATCCATGCGGAAAGCGCTGGAATTGTCGATCATGATAGCTCCGCCGGAGGTGATGATGTCGGCATATTGGCGGCTGACGCCGGCTCCGGCCGAGACGAGAGCAAAATCGAGGTCCTTGAAGTCGTCGGGGTTGTCAGTGAGTTCGCGGACAGTCCAGTCTCTGCCGCCGAAAGAATATACAGTTCCGGCGCTTCTTTTGGAGCCGAAGAGGCGCAGCTCATCGATATGGGGAAACTCTTGTTCAGCGAGAACTCTCAAAAATTCCTGACCAACAGCGCCGGAGGCGCCCACAATAGCGATTTTCATCTTATAGAGAAATGTAATGGATTGGTACGTCGCGAAAATATATCGCAAAATTACATTTTTGTGGGGGAATATTCAAGCGTTCCCTACATTTTTATGAGGGAATAAAGGTGAGGATATTACACTTTTATTAGGCTATGATTCTGCGAAGCGTGTCGGGGGGGGTGTAATGTCATGAAAAAATGAAACGCTCATACCTTTAAAAAAGAGTAGTGAGCGTTTCGGGGGGAAGGGGGAGTGACTCCTACAGGATTCAAACCTGTAACCTTCTGATCCGTAGTCAGATGCTC
>CAMWQB010000075.1 GCA_947176295.1 uncultured Porphyromonadaceae bacterium | reverse complement strand
ATGAAACTCCTGCTGAAAATCATCATAGCCATCGCCGCAGGCATAGCCGCCGGATTCATCTTCCCCGACTGGCTCACACGCCTGGCCATGACCTTCAACGGCATTTTCAGCGCATTCCTCGGCTTCCTCATACCCCTCCTCATCGTAGGCTTCGTAGCACCCGCCATCGCCGAGACCGGCCGAAAAGCCGGAGCCATGCTCGGCGCCACAGTCATCATCGCATACATCATGACCTTCGGCTCCGGGATGCTCTCATTCGCAACATCCACAGCCGTCTTCCCACACCTCATCGGCGAAGCCACCCTCGCCGGCACAGCCCTCTCCGCCGAGACATCCCCCGCCCTGCAGCCATTCTTCAGCCTCGACATCGAGCCCCTGATGCCCGTCATGACAGCCCTCATCCTCGCCTTCGTCCTCGGCTTCGGAGGAGCCATGCTCCCATCGGCCCAAGCCCTCCGCCGCGGCCTCGACGACTTCCGCGCAGTCATCCAGCTCGTCATCACACGCCTCATCATCCCCCTCCTCCCCCCATATATCTTCGGCATATTCCTCTCCATGGCCTTCGCAGGCATCGTAGGACCCATCCTCGCCACATTCGCCAAGATAATAGCCGTAATATTCGTCCTCCACGTCGGAGTGCTCATCGCCCAATACGCCATAGCCTCGCTCTTCTCCCGGCGCAACCCCTTCCGCTGCCTCTGGACCATGATGCCGGCATACTTCACAGCCCTCGGCACACAATCCTCCGCAGCCACAATCCCCGTTACCCTCGAGCGCACGATCGCCATGGGCGTCCCACGCCCCATCGCCGGATTCGTAATACCCCTCTGCGCCACAATCCACATGTCCGGCTCCACACTCAAGATCGTAGCCTGCGCAATAGCCCTGATGATAGCAAAAGGAATGCCCGTCGAAATCGGAGCATTCTCCGGATTCATAGCCATGCTCGGAATCACCATCGTCGCCGCCCCAGGCGTCCCCGGAGGAGCAATCATGGCATCCCTCGGCCTCCTCTCATCCATGCTCGGATTCTCCGACGCCGACAACGCCATGATGATCGCACTCTACATCGCCATGGACAGCTTCGGAACAGCATGCAACATCACCGGCGACGGCGCAATCGCCCAGATCGTCGCCCGCATATTCCGCGACCGCCCCGCCGCCCCCTCAGCCTGAAAATATACATAACACACACATATACCGACACCCATCCCTTACACCCCCTGAAACACTGAAACCATGGCAACAAACCTCACCCACGACGACCTCGACCAACTCAAAGAGCGCGGCATAAGCCCCGAAACCGTCGAAGCACAGCTCGAACGCTTCCGCGCCGGATTTCCCTACCTCCGCATCGACGCGCCGTCATCCGTCGACAACGGCATCCTCGTAGTCGAAGACGAGCTCGCCGACGACGCCCTCGCCCGCTGGCAGGAATTCCTCGCCTCCGGCGGCGACGTCCTCAAGTTCGTCCCCGCATCCGGCGCCGCATCGCGCATGTTCAAGGCAATGTTCGAGTTCGTCAACGGCGACGCATCCACTCCCGCCCCAGGCACCCCCGCAGCACAGATCATCGACAATCTCGAGCACCTCGCATTCTTCCCCGAGCTCGACGCAACATGCCGCCGCCTCTACGGCCGCAGCTGCACCGAGCTCCGCCACCAAGGACGCGGCAAAGACATCATAGCCGCCCTCATCCTCCCGCAGGGAATGAACTACGGCGCCCTCCCCAAAGCCGTCCTCACCTTCCACGCATATCCCGACGGAACAACCCGCACAGCCCTCGAAGAGCAGCTCGCCGAAGGCGCCCAGTATGCCGCCTCCGCCAACGGAAAAGTCCGCCTCCACTTCACCGTCTCCGCCGACCATCTCGACCTCTTCCGCGAGAAACTCGCCGTCGCAGTCCCCGAAATGGAAAAACGCCTCGGAGTATCATACGACATATCCCTCTCCGTCCAGAAACCATCCACCGACACCATAGCCGCAACCCCCGACAACGAGCCCTTCCGCGACGCCGACGGGCGCCTCGTCTTCCGTCCCGGTGGCCACGGAGCCCTCATCGAAAACCTCTCCGACATCGACGCCACAGTCGTATTCATCAAGAACATCGACAACGTCGTAGCCGACGCGCACCGCGCCGACACAGTCCGATATAAGAAAATCCTCGGAGGCATGCTCCTCCTCGTCGAAGACGAAATCCGCGAACACCTCCGCGCCCTCAACGAAACATACGACGAAAGCGAAGACCTCGAAGAAGCAGTCCTCGCAGCCACAGACTTCGTCGAAGACACCCTCTCCACCCATTCCACTCTCCTCTCCATGACCCAGCCCCTGCAGAAGCGCTGGGCCGAACTCAACCGCATCCTCCGTCGCCCCCTCCGCGTCTGCGGAATGGTCCGCAACGAAGGTGAGCCCGGCGGAGGCCCATACAACGCATGGAGCACCGACGGCACAACACTCGCGCCCCAGATTCTCGAATCCACTCAGATCGACCTCTCGCGCCCCGAAAACGTCGAGATGATGAAGACCGCAACCCACTTCAATCCCGTCGACCTCGTCTGCTACCTCAAGGACACCGACGGAAAGCACTTCGACCTCCGCACCTTCGTCGACCCCGCCACAGGATTCATCTCCGAAAAAAGTCTCGGCGGACGGCCCCTCCGTGCCCTCGAGCTCCCCGGCCTTTGGAACGGAGCAATGAGCAACTGGAACACCGTCTTCGTCGAAGTGCCCGCCTCCACCTTCAACCCCGTCAAGACCGTCAACGACCTCCTTCGTCCGGCCCATCAATAACCACACGCACCTACTCCACCTACACCTGCCTATGAATCAAGGTAAAATCATAGTTATCGCCGCACCCTCCGGGTGCGGCAAATCCACGATAATCCGCGCCCTCCTCGACAGCGGCGACCTCAACCTCGCCTTCGCCGTCTCCGCCACCACACGCCCCCCGCGGCCCGGCGAGACCGAAGGCGTAAGCTACTACTTCATGACCACCGACGACTTCCGCGAAGCAATCGCCGACGGAGCATTCGTCGAATACGAAGAAGTATATCCCGGCCGATTCTACGGCACACCACGCTCCGAAATCGAGCGCATCACATCCGAAGGCCGCAACATCGTCCTCGACATCGACGTCAACGGCGCACGCGGCGTCAAAGAGCTCTACGGCCCCCGCGCACTCACAATCTTCATCGAGCCCCCAAGCATCGACGAGCTCCGCCACCGCCTCGAAGCACGTGGCACAGAGAGCCCCGCCGTAATCGACGAACGCGTCGACCGAGCCGCATACGAGCTCGCCCAGGCACCCGCATTCGATGCCCGCATCGTCAACGACGACCTCGAGACAGCCATCCGCCAGACCCACGCCCTCATCGACGGATTCACATCCCTGAGATAAATTAGCCTCCGACAATAAACAATGACCATAGGAATCCTCGGCGGCTCATTCAACCCCGTGCACTCCGGCCACATGATGCTGGCCTCATACCTCGCCCAGTGGGGCTACGTCGACGAAGTGTGGCTCACACTCTCCCCGCGCAACCCCCTCAAGGACCCCTCCACACTCCTCCCAGACACAAAGCGCCTCGCCATGCTCACAATGGCTTGCCGGGGCGCGCGAGGCATCGACATCTGCGACCTCGAGCTATCCATGCCCAAACCCTCGTTCACAATCAACACCCTTCGAGCCCTCCGCAAGAGATACCCCGAAAAAGACTTCAAGCTCATCATCGGTGCCGACAACTGGCAGAACTTCCAGCGGTGGCGCGAGTGGCAGGCTATCCTCAGCGAATTCGGCGTCCTCGTCTACCCCAGGCCCGGATACCCAATCGAAAACCGCTTCGTCGACGGCATGGAAATCGTCAAAGCCCCGCAAGTCTACATCTCCAGCACATTCATCCGCACGGCCATCTCCCTCGGCAAAGACATGACATACTTCCTCCCCCAGGGCGTGTATAAATACATCACCGACAACAAACTCTACACCAATGGCTGACAACGATTCCGCCGCTGCCCCCGTCTCCCGCGGCGCTATAGCCCTCGTGGCCCTGTGCCACGAATATTGCCTCACGCTCGACGCCGCCTCCGAGGCCACCTCTCCCCGACACTTCGCCCGGCGCATCCTCGGCCTCCTGCCGCGGATATACATCACCGCCTTCGACCTCCCCGACGCCCCCGAAGATGCCGAAGACATCCCCGCCACACTCGACGAGGAACAATACGCCGCCGTCGCCGCCGACCTCTCGCGCCTCTTCGGCGAACACGACACATATCTCGAAGCATTCCACGAAGACATGAAATACTCCGAGACCCCTGTCGCCGCAAGCCTCAGCGAGCAGCTCGCCGACCTATACCAGGCATTTTACGACTTCACGGCCATGGTCCGCGAGCTCCCCGCCGACTCCATCGACGGCGCCGTCGCCGAGATGGCCGGCCGATTCCGCGACTATTGGAGCGAAAACCTCTGCACCGCCCCGCGCGTTATCAACTACCTAAACACCTCCCGAGCCCGCGCCGACGAGGACTGATTCCCCCCCATCTCCCCCCAACACACGGTTTAAAATGATAAAAGACCTCTGCGCCTTCCTCGACGCATCGCCCGTCAATTTCCTCGCCGTTGCCGAGACAGCACGCCGCCTCGAAGCTGCCGGCTTCTCCGAGCTCCGCATGGACGCCTCATGGGCCGGCTCAATCCGCCCCGGAGCACGCCACTACGTAGTCAAGAACGGCTCCGCTATATTCGCCTTCATCGTCGGCAACGCCCCAATGGCCCAAAGCGCCTTCCACATCATCTCGAGCCACTGCGACTCCCCAGGCTTCCGCGTAAAGCCCAACGCCGAAATCCTCTGCGACGGTGGCATCGTCAAACTCAACACCGAAGTCTACGGCGGCCCCATCCTCTACACCTGGTTCGACAGGCCCCTCTCCCTCGCCGGGCGAGTAATCCTCCGTTCAGACAATCCCCTCCGCCCCCGCTCGCGCCTCATGCGTATCGACGCCCCGATCCTCACCATTCCCCACCTCGCAATCCACTTCAACCGCGCCGTCAACGAAGGCAATCCCCTCTCCCGCCAGAAAGACATGCTCCCCGTCCTGGGCCACATTGCCCCAGGCGAGAGCCCCCGAGGCCTCTTGCGCAGGATTGTCGCCGACGCCTGCAGCGTCCCGGAAGACGAAATCCTCGACTTCGACCTCAGCCTCTACGACACCACTCCCGCCAACATCGCCGGTCTAAACGCCGAATTCATCTCATCAGGGCGCCTCGACGACCTCTCCATGGTCCACGCATCCCTCTCGGCCCTGCTCGCCTGCGCCGACACTCCCTCCGATGCCACACGCGTAATAGCCGTCTTCGACAACGAAGAGACAGGCTCCGGCACAAAGCAAGGAGCAGGATCCCCGATGCTCGACTTCATCCTCCGGCGCATAGCCGGCTCCATGGGAGCATCCGAAGAAGACTACTTCCGCGCCCTCGCACGCTCCTTCATGATCTCCGCCGACAACGCCCACGGCGTCCACCCCAACTATCCCGAGAAGCACGACCCCACAAACCACCCCACCCTCGGCGGTGGCCCCTGCATCAAAATCAACGCCAACTGCAAGTATATGACCGACGCCGACTCTGCCGCCGTATTCCGCTCCATATGCGAGCAGGCCGGAGTGCCTTGCCAGGACTTCGTCAACCACTCCGACGTGGCAGGCGGCTCAACCCTCGGCAATATTCTCACCTCTCAGATTCCTCTCCCAGGCGTCGACATGGGAGCTCCGCTCTGGGCTATGCACTCCGTCCGCGAGACTGCATCCTGCGAAGACCACTTTTCATGCATCCGCGCATTCTCCTGCTTTTTTTCTCTCCAATAATTGCACATCACGCAAAAAAAACTTAAATTTGCGCATCACAATAAATCAGCTTAACACATATCGACTATGAACGTAGATTTCGTAACTGCGGTGAAGATGTTCTTCTTCAACTACGCAAACTTCAATGGCCGTTCCACTCGTGCTGAATACTGGTGGGCATATTTATTCATTTTCATCGTAAACTTTGGTATCGGATTCCTCTGTGGTCTCCTCAACCTCGGAGAGACAGCTTCCGGGATCTTCACCGGTATATGGAGCCTTGCCATTCTTGTTCCGTCCCTCGCTATCTCATGGCGTCGCCTCCACGACGTCGACAAAGCCGGCGGTTGGTTTTTCATTAACCTTATACCCATCATCGGCAACATCTACTATCTCTTCCTCACGGTTCAGCCCAGCGGCCCCGACAACCGTTTCGGCCCCGACCCCTACGGCGAAGAATAACCATCACGGGGCCGATGCACCCGTAAACAAACTCATCACCGGAGCGGCCCTCCTCCTTGTCCCCGCACAGGAAGAGCCGCTCCTTTTTTCACCCCCGTCATAGCCATGCGCAAGTCTCTGATTCCGGTTCTCATCGCCGCCATAGCTCTCATAGCATGCTCCGGCCCCAAACAGGACAAATTCAACGCCGGCGATGATTTCGACACCGTCGCCGACACCCTCACCCTCCACGCATCCCTCCTCACCCTTTCCCGGCTCCCCATAGCAGGAGCCGCGGCCGCAGACATCCGCAGCCCCTGGGATTCTTCCGCCTTTCTCGCGCGCCTTCTCCTCGTCCCCCGCGACTCCACCCTACCCGAGGACCTGGCCGTAGGCCGCACGGTCGTGCGCACTCCCCTCACCTGCGCTGCTGTCTTTTCCGGCGTCCACACATCAGCCCTTGCCGAGCTCGGGGCCCTCGACGCCCTCGTGGCTGTCGCCGACGGAAGCTACATCCCGGCCGGCGACACCGTGCGCACCCTCATCGCCCGCGGAGACGTCGCCGACCTTGGCCCCGCGCAGTCCCCCTCCCTCGAGCGCCTCATCGCCGCAGCCCCCGACGCCGTCCTTCTCTCCCCCATGCAGGGCGAGCGCATGCCCGCCGTTCCGAAGGGTGCCGTCATCATCCCAATGGCCGACTATCTCGAAAACTCACCGATAGGACGCGCAGAGTGGATTCTACTCCTCGGGATGCTCTTCGGCCACGACAGCGAAGCCATGGCCATATTCGACCGCGTGGTCAACGACTATTGCGACCTGCAGCTCAGCGCCGAGCTCGCCCCCGGCCCAAAGCCTCTCGTCCTCACCGACACGGAATATTCCGGCGCATGGTATGTCCCCGCAGGTCAAAGCTACATGGCCCGAATGATTGCCGACGCCGGCGCCCGCACTCCCTGGAGCGACACCCCCGGCACCGGCTCGCTTACACTCGACATGGAGCGCGTCCTCGCAGGCGCTGCCAATGCCGACTTCTGGCTCATACGCTCCTACGGCTCCATGCCCTCGCTTGCCTCTGTCCGAGCCATCAATCCTCTCAACGCCAATTTCAAGGCTTTCCGCGAAGGAGCCGTCTACGGTTGCGACACCGAGAAAAGCCCCATCTTCAACGACACGGCCTTCCATCCCGAGCGCGTCCTCGCCGACCTCATAGCCATATTCCACCCCGAAGCCATGGCCGCCGGCTATCAGCTGCGATATTACCGTAAAGCCCAATAAGCCTCATCAATATGCGCACACGTCTTGTCATGCTCCTGCTCTGCATCATCATCCCCCTGCTCTTCATTGCGGGCCTATTCATCGGCAGCGTCCAAATCGCGCCTGCCGACGTCCTCGCTGCCCTCGCAGACAATGGCACCACCGACGAAATCATACGCATAATTGTACTCGAGACGCGCCTCCCGGCAGTTGCCACAGCCGCCCTCGCGGGCCTCGCCCTCGCTGTCGCAGGCCTTCTCATGCAGACGGCCTTCTCCAATCCTCTCGCAGGCCCATCGATTATGGGCATCAGCAGCGGCGCAAGCCTCGGCGTGGCCCTCGTCCTCCTCGCCTTCCCTGCAGCCCTCGGCCTTTGGGGACGTCTCGCCACTATAGGCAGCGCCTTTCTCGGAGCAATGGCCGTCATGGCCATCCTCGCCCTCTTCTCATCCCTTGTGCGCAGCACAACCATACTCCTCATCGTAGGTATCCTCATCGGCTATCTCGCCTCATCAGCAATATCCCTCCTCAACTTCTTCGCCTCCTCCGAGAGCGTCCATTCCTACGTCCTCTGGGGCCTCGGTAGCTTCAACAGCATAAGCCTCGGCGACCTCCCCTGGCTTGCCTCACTCTGCGTCGGCCTCACCCTCCTCACAGCACTCCTCGCCAAGCCCCTCGACGCCCTACTCCTTGGCGAACGCTATGCCGCCAACGTCGGCGTCGACATCGCCCGCGTCCGCTCCATCCTTCTCATCCTATCCGGCGCCCTCACAGCCGCCGTTACAGCCTGGTGCGGACCAATCGGATTCATAGGCCTCGCCGTGCCACACATCGCACGCCTCCTCACAGCCACAAACGTCCACCGCCGCCTCATCCCGGCAACAGCCCTCTGCGGAGCCGCCACAGGCCTCATCTGCCAGATTCTATCCACAGCCCCGGCCCTCTCCCGCGGAATCCTGCCCGTCAACGCTATCACCCCCCTCATCGGCGTCCCCGTTATTGTCTACGTCCTCCTCCGGCGAAAAAAACTATCATACTCATGAGCCCGACAACATCGACGCCACAACCACTCCTCGCCACCCGTAGCCTCTCGATAGGCTACAACCCACACACACCCATCCTCCAAGACCTCAATCTCTCCCTCCGGGCCGGCCGCATCGCTGTACTCATCGGTGGAAACGGAGCCGGGAAATCAACACTCCTCCGCACCCTCGCAGGCTCCCTAAAGCCCCTCGCAGGAGAAATCATCATCAACGGCACTCCCCTCCAAGGCATCCCCCGCAGTTGCCTCGCACGCTTGATGGCCATCGTTACCACCGACCCAACAATGGCCGGAGGCCTCACTGTCGAAGAAACCGTGGCCATCGGACGCCAGCCCTACACAGGAATATTCGGACGCCTGTCCCCGCAAGACCGCGAAATCGTAGCCGAAGCCCTCCGGGCCACAGGAATAGACCACAAAGCCAACCAGCCCCTCGCATGCCTCAGCGACGGCGAGCGCCAGAAAGCCATGATAGCACGGGCTCTCGCCCAGCGCACTCCCCTCCTCCTCATGGACGAGCCCACAAGCTTTCTCGACGTCGCCGCACGTATCCGCTCGATGGCCCTCCTGCGAAGCCTCGCCGACAACGCCGCAGGCCGCATGAGCATCATCATCAGCACTCACGACATCGCACCAGCCCTCGACATTGCCGACGACATCTGGGCATTCGACCCCGACAACAAGACCATCATCGCCGGCCCCAAAGAAACCATCATAGCATCCGGAGCGCTCGACGTCCCCTTCGCCCGGCGAGGAATCCGCTTCGACCCCACCCATCTCGACTACAAACCCTCAAAATAAGCACACCAATGCTCAAACACCTCGACTTCTTCAATACACGCGCCACACTCCGCGAATTCAACCCCGACAAACACATATCCCCCGACGAACTAAACGCCCTCCTCGAAGCAGCATCCCACGCCCCCACCACAGGCAACATGCAGCTCTACAGCGTAGTCGCCACCCGCTCCCCAGAAGGCAAAAAGCGCCTCGCACCACTCCACTTCAACCAGCCCACAGTCGAAAGCTGCGACATCCTCCTCACATTCTGCGCCGACTTCCGCCGCTTCGAAGCATGGTGCACCAACCGCCAGGCCGAACCCGGCTATAACAACTTCCACTCCTTCATCACAGCCCTCATCGACACCACCATATTCGCACAGCAATTCGTCACACTCGCCGAACTCAACGGCATCGGCTCCTGCTATCTCGGCACAGCCACATACTCCTCCGAAGCAATCGCCCGTGTCCTGCAGCTCCCCACCCGCGTCGTCCCCGTAATCACACTCGCCGTCGGCTATCCCGCCAAAGCATTCCCCGAGCCTCCGACCGCATCCCCGTCAGCGGAATTCTCCACCACGAATACTA
>CAMWQB010000074.1 GCA_947176295.1 uncultured Porphyromonadaceae bacterium | reverse complement strand
CTTCTCATGTATTGAGTAGTGAACGACTTCTGTAGAGTGGTTGAAGTCTTCTGACTCTGTAGCCGAATTATTCAGCAACGGGAGCTTCTGCAACTTCAGCAGCAACCTCAACTACGGTGTCACCGGCGAGGGTGTCTACAGCTTCTTCTACAGCAGCTTCTACAACTTCAGTTGCAGCAGCTACGGTGTCGTTTGCAGCTTCTTCAGCCTTTTCAGCGTTGCCGCAGGAGAACATCGTAGCGCTCATGGCAACAGCAGCGAGTAAAACTAACTTTTTCATTTTGTCTCTTTGTTAAAAGTAATAAAACATTTGTTGCTTCAAAAACACCACAAAGTTAATGTATTTTTTTTAAATACGATGCATTTTTTCTCTTTTTTTTTCTCACTGCATTGCATTTTTAACATTTTCCAACGCCTTTGGGTGTCTTATATGCTTGATTTTCAACCTTGTGTTACCGCAATCTGATTTGCCATCACGATTGCCTTGCTTATGTGGTCGCAGATGTGATCGGCCCCTATCAGCTTGTCGATGCCCGCCTGGCGGAGGCTCTCGGCAACCCTCGGATTCACACCCGACAGCACAACGTGGATGCCCTCTTTCTGCGACGCCTTGATGAGAATCTCCAGATTGTGGAGGCCCGTAGCATCGATAAACGACACCTTACGCATCCTGATGATGCGCACCTTCGGCTTCTCAGCCATCGACGAGCGCATCAGCTCCTCGAATTTCGTCGCAATCCCGAAGAAGAACGGACCGTCGATTTCGTACACGCTCACCCCGTGAGCCACATTCAGCACCTCGTGGTGCGACGTGCTCAGGTCCGTGCCCTCCGCCACATCGAGCTTCTCCGAATATACCTTGATTTCCGAATTCTCCATCACGCGCTGCATAAACAGCACCACAGCAAGCAGCAGCCCAATCTCGATAGCAATCGTCAGGTCGAAAATCACAGTGAGAAGGAACGTTACGATCAGCACCGAAATATCGCTCTTCGGAGCATGAAAAATTCCGATAATCGTCCGCCAGCCACTCATGTTGTAAGCAACAACCATCAGCACAGCCGCAAGGCACGCCAGAGGCACATAGTTGATCAGAGGCATAAGGAAAAGGAAGATAAGCAGAAGCACAAGCGCATGCACAATACCCGCCACCGGAGTGCGACCCCCGTTGGTGATGTTCGTCATCGTCCGCGCAATGGCCCCCGTCACAGGAATACCTCCGAAGAAAGGCACCGTGATGTTGGCTATCCCCTGGCCTATCAGCTCCGTGTTCGAGTTCGTGCGCGAGCCCGTTACGCCATCAGCCACCGTCGCCGAGAGTAGGCTCTCGATTGCCCCTAACACAGCAATCGTAAACGCCGACGGCAGCAGCATGTTTATCGTCGCCATGTTCAGCGCGAAGCCATGCGGAGCCGCGATGTCCGTAGCCATCGTCCCGAAGCGGTCGCCTATCGTCTCGATACTGTACCACTCCGGGCAGAGCCGACCAAGAAGATAGCTCCCCGCCGTTACGGCCACGATAGCTATCAGCGCCCCGGGCAGCTTCTTCGACACCCGCGGAGCAAGCACGATAATCAGCAGCGCCACCAAAGCCGTCCCCAAAGTAGCAAGGTCGATATTCCCGAAATTCTTGAAGTACATCCCCCATTTCGGCAGGAACTGCCCCGGGATGTCCCGAAGGCCCAGCCCGAAGAAATCGTTGATCTGCGTCGAGAAAATCGTCAGCGCGATACCCGCCGTGAAGCCCACAACGATAGGGTAAGGAATAAACTTGATGATCGTGCCCAGACGGAAAATACCCAGCAGAACAAGGATCACACCCGCCATGAACGTCGCGATCGCAAGCCCGTGGAGCCCGAATTGAGCGATGATATTATACACAATCACGATAAACGCACCCGTAGGGCCGCCGATCTGAACCGAATTGCCCCCGAAGAAGCTCACCATGAAGCCCCCGATGATAGCAGTGATCAGACCTATTGTCGGGCTCACACCCGATGCGATTCCAAACGCGATGGCAAGCGGCAGAGCCACAATGCCCACGACAATACCGGCCACCACGTCCTCCTTAAGCCGCCCCATGTGGTAGTCCCGGAGCGCCGAAAACAGTTTAGGACGGAAGTCGATAGAATACTTCATATCCATTGCCTTAATGTGAAATTGTAATAGTTGGAAAACAAATGTAGAAACCTTAAAAACACCGCAAAATTACAAAAAAAATCTCATCCCGCAAAATAACATCACCCCCGGAAAGGCGCCGCAGGTTCTCCAAACATGCGGCAACGCCAAGTCGCCCAGCCACACATCCGCCCAAAGCACCCCATTAGCCCACATCCGACAAGCCCGACGCGTCAGACTTGTCAGACCCCAAAACCCGCATAGCCTCATAGTTTGTAGGGATGTGCCTTCGGCACGTAGAAAAAGAGCGAAAGCCCCCCGAAGGCAAAAAAAGAGGCCGTGCATTTCCGCACGGCCTCCCGAACAATAAATTATAGCCTCAACGGCCCGAATACTTCACCTTCTCAGCTACCCGGCCATTGAATTCATCAGCATTCATTAGCTCCTCGAGCGTCATATGCATGCGGTAGCGCCAGTAGTGACGCGGGTTAGCCGGAACATTGATCTGCTCATCGCCCGGCTTCTCGCGACGCAGAGACCCGTCCATGCTCATCCAGTCCTGAAGAGGAAGGATACAAAGCATCGAAGGCGACTGCAGGTGAAGGTCAATGATCTTCTCGCAGATCCACGGCTCGGCAAAGTAGGGCGCAGCCCCGTGCTGGTGAAGCACGTTATTGTAGTAGTCCTGCGTCTTGTCGCGGTTTTCCTCCCACCAGGCGCGGATGCCGCCCATATCGTGGGTCGACGTCGTGCACACACTGTAGTAAGGATAGTTCCACGTATTCCCGAAAGGCGTCGTCGGATCCTTAGGCATGCGCTGGATTTCAAGCGACAGAATCTCAAGCTGCTGCATCACCGCAGGCACGCACGCCGGGATCATACCCAGGTCCTCCGCGCAGCACAGCATATCCGTAGCATCGATCAGCGGAGGAAGCTTCCACATAGCCTTCCCATACCAGAAGTCATTGTGTCTCCGGTAGTAGAAATCATTGTAGAGGCGGTCGAAGCACCAGCGCTCATAGTCCGTCAGCGAGCGATAAGTATACGTAAACTGCCCCGAGATGCGCGGATGATACTTACCCTTCTCATACGGGTCCTCGATAAACAGCACCTGGTCCACAAGCCCCAGGAGGCCCTGGCAGAGGCGCGTATTCTTGTCGTCCTTAGGCTGCCCTGCAAAGTAGTCCGCAATCTTGCGCTGCGTGTCGAATTCCTCCTTCAGCTTGTGGCGCCCGTCGCCCACCGAATACATGAACCGCTCCAGTGCCTCCCCCGTGTACGGCCCGAAGAAGTCGCCCACGAAGTAGTCCATGATATAAGGCGTCGTCTGCTTGTCCACATCGATCCAGAAGTCATAGTTGTAGCGAAGCTCGTCAGGAGTGTAAGGCAGAGCCGGATTGAACACCCCAAGAAGACCATGCACGGCATCCATCGGAATTTGCCAGATGCGGAAGAAGCCCAGCACGTGGTCAATGCGGTAAGCGTCGAAATACTCGCTCATCTTCCGGAAGCGATCCTTCCACCACTGGAAGCCATCCTTGTTCATCTCCTCCCAGTTGTAGGTCGGGAAGCCCCAGTTCTGGCCCAGTACCGAGAAATCATCCGGCGGAGCACCCGCCTGGCAGTCAAGATTGAACAGGCGCGGATTCACCCATGCATCCACGCTCGTGCGCGAGATGCCGATAGGAATATCACCCTTGATAGCCACCGAGTGAGAGTTGGCATAGCTCTTCACGTGGTGCATCTGCTTGTCCAGATGATACTGCAGATAATATACATAGTTGATTTCATCCGGATTCTCCTTCACGAAGGCAGCCATTTTCTCATCCGAGAATTCGGCATACTCGCCCCACTTGCTCATGTCCGCCGTCTTGTTGCGGTCGCGCAGAGCGCAGAACATCGCATACGGCGTCAGCCAGTAGGCATTCTTTTTCAGGAAGCTCCGGAAGGCAGGGCTCTTAAGCGTCTTGGCGCCCTCCTGCGCGAAAATCTCGCGGCAGAACTGGTCCTTCGTGTGCGTAGCCCGTTCGTAGTCCACCATCTCAAGCTCGTTCAGCTCCTTGGCCTGAGCATCGAACCACGCCTGGCGCTCAGCGTCTGCAAGCTTGCCCAGCTCGCTCACGCGCAGATACATCGGATGCAGAGCAAACGTCGAATTCGCATTGTAGGGATACGAGTCCGTCCAAGTCCCCGTCATCGTCGTGTCGTTGATAGGCAGAATCTGTATGAAAGTCTGGCCCGTCTTCACAGCCCAGTCCACCATCTTCTTCAAGTCGTAGAAATCGCCCACGCCGAAGTCCTCCTCGCTCCGGAGAGAGAACACAGGTATAGCCGTGCCGGCTCCCTTCCAGGGCGAGAGCGTCGAGATAAAGCGCATTCCGTTCATCGTCAGAGCGCTGTCAGGTCCCGGCTCGTGCCGCAGTACGCGGTTCGCTCCACCTTCCCAGGCCACAACCTTCCCATCCCCGTCAAGGATCAGGAACTTATATTCCGTAGCCTTCGTCAGCCCGCGGCCGTCCACCGTGCACGTCCATTCAGGGAAGTTCGCATCGCTCATCCGTACGGCATTCTCAGCCTTCCAGTTCCCAAGAGCCTCCCCCTCGCCGCTCACGGCCAGGTAGCAACCCTTCGGAACCATAGGGGCGCTCACTCGCAGAGTCAGTCCGCCGCGCCGAGGCTCTACCGCTGCCTCTCGCTTCGAGCGCAGACGGATACAGTCCGTAAACGCCGACGAATAGTAAGGCTTGTCCCAAGGCATATCCTGCCAGCGGTCATGCACGCGGTAGTGAGGAATCTCCGCCCCCGGCATAAAGCGGTGCGCAGGGCCCCACTCATTCTTCACCTGTCCGTTCTCATGCTTCACAAAATAGCGGTATTCAAACGCAGCAGTGTCCGACGGAACATCTATGCTCAGAGTCCACTTCGAGTCATTGTGCAGCTCAAGCTTCGGAGCCGACTCAAAGTTTCCTCCGCCAAGCGCCGCGATAGGGCCCGTGATATACACCGATTCGCCCCAGTTCGTGCGGTAATCTATATGGAAAGAAAGCTTCATAAAGGAGTTGAAACTGGTATTAGAGGTTGTTTTTTGAATTTCAGGTAAAGATACACCAAATTCACCAAATTCCCCCGCCAATTAGCAAATTTTAACAACAAAAGGAGCGCGTCCCCTTCCGGGATCGTAGGGCTCTTGCTAACGCAAGCGGCTCACGCCGATAACCCGGCATGCGAAACCCCATTACCCCCCCCTCAAAATACAGAGAAGCGAGCCCATCAAGAGCTCGCCTCTCTTCATATCCATGAAAGATACTCACAAAATCACAGATTGCACACCCGACCTATCAGCAGCACAACATCGCAATCAGTGTTTCTTATCACATAGTAGAACGGCCGGTCAACCGTCATTTCCACGTTTTCATAATCGGGGACGAAGCCCGGAGAATGCGCCCATCCGGATGTTGTTATGGCAGCAAGCTCCGCACCTTTCTCGTTCACGTTCAGAGCCGTGGCATGCTTGGCAAACACATTCTTTATCGTATAGCTTTCGCTTCCGGTAGAAGCCTGAGCCGACATCTCATACCCCGGCATCCCCAGAGCATGCAGCAGATTCTTGAAATCGCCCTGATGCTCGTCCTTGAATTTAGGGAGACGGAAGTCAATACGCTTCTCTGCGGACGCTGCGTCGTACTTCGAAATTACGCCGGGCGACAAAGCCTTGCCGAATACGTTCATATCCGTGCCCTGAGCAGGCATGATTATATCCATTTCATAGCCAAAGCCGAACGGCAGGCGGATGAATTCCACCCCGTCAACATCAGCATGAGTCCCTATGAGCGAACTGTTGTGCATCATGTCCACTTCAGCCATACCACCCATCCCCTTGAATTCTGCCGGAGTTGTTTCGCTCTCCTTGAAGGGGAAAACCCATTCCGACGAGAAATACAGGGCGTTTGCAAGAAGGAAATCCACGCCCGGAGCATTGGAGAACACATTGTCGATCATACCTTTCGTTTTGTCTCCGCACCATCCGTTCAGAACGACTGCTGCATCATCGGAATAGAGATCCAGCTCATTTACAGGAGCGCCGAAAAGGTCGGCCATCCGAGCCTTGTATTCATCCGTCATGGGCATTCCCTTTACATGCCATACCGAGTTGGCAAGAGAAATCTGCATGCCCGGGAAATCCTTCATGAGATAGCGTAGGAGTTTGTTGTTCAACTCGCCAACTTCGTCCACGGCCACCCCGAGCATGCCACAGAGATTCTCACGGTTTTGGCCGTCCACACTCTCAGATAGGGCAGCAAGCATCACCGATACACTCATTGGAGATAAGCTGTAATTCCCCGTCATATCGCCGGTCCATACGTCGTTATAACTATCAATAGCCGCTCCATTCAGCCGATAGGCAAAATCGGCCAGGGATGCAAGGCTCTTTTTCTCACCACTCGAAAGCGCCCAATGGTCCATAAGTTCGAGCGGTGTTACATCCTCGTAAGCCTTAACCGCAGGCCCGGACGGAATCTCAGATTCAGCCGGTACCTCAGGCTCATTGCGAATCTCACTCTCCTTCTCTGAGCACGCCCCTAAGAGCATAGCTCCTAACACACAAACCGGAATTAAGAATCTTTTCATAACGACAAAATTTGAAGGTTAGTACTATTTTTTCTAATAATCCTGATGTTATTTTTTTGAGACTGTGAAATAAGCACGACTATTCTCCTGCATTTCACGAGATGAATTAAAGCTTTCCACAAGAGCGATTGCCTCATCAACGGAACGCAGGCTTTCCACCTTTGTTTTTTCGGTGGGGTTCACAACGGCATTTTCTTCATTGGCGCACGAACCCAGAAGCAAGCTGGCTGCAGCAATTAGTAAAAATTTTTTCATTTTCTAAATAGTATTCTTTAGGGTTGATGATTATTCTATTCTATCCAGCCTTCGTATTCATGGCCCTCTTGGGAGACGATATATACCAGGAACGGATCATTTTGTGAATTAACTATAATGACGATAGGCATTGTTGTAGGATGAGAGGCACTATAGAAAACTTCGCCTGTGTTGTCCGACAGAGTTATAGTTGCCTGCCCTTCCGGCTCTGTAAACCAAATATAAATTGTTGCCCCGTCATAATAAGCCTTCACATTGGATTCTTCGACATTGGTTCTTCCTCCAGGTTTTACAATAGGGGGAATGTTTGATCCGTCAGAAGGATCCTTGGGGAGAGGCGGGTTATCACCACCTCTGATACTTGAAGTAATGATTAGTGCAAATATAATCAGGATTGATCTTTTCATGCAAAGGAGCTTTTAAGTTAGATAATCGCAAAATTACGTCTAAAAGTTCCGCTTTGCAAGAAATTGGCATCGGAAAATATTAACCTATTTGTACGTAAAGCATTGATATTCAGTCGTATTAAAAATAAAATTTTAACCTTTTGTTAACGTATTGATTTATAGATGTATATGTGCAACGTGCACAATTATAATAGATTAGCTCAGAAATCTCCTTATTTCCGGAGCATAGAGGTGATTTGATGCTTCGATTTTTGCACGAAGTTTATTCCGGCGGTTATAGTAATAAGCCACGCTACTGAAATTGCATATCAGGCAGATGGCTTTAGCAGAAAGTGGGGTCATGCTCAGAAGCAGGAGCCTCCTGTCCGAAGCTTTTAGTTCCGGAAGCACAACAATCAACTTGTCCGCAATATTATCATATATCCGATTCAGGATTTTCTCGAGATTTTCAATATTATTATCGTCCGCGATTTTAGTAAAATGATTCTCAATATTCTTGAGTATCGCCAATCTCACCCGCTCCGGAGCTTCCTTCTTCTCATAAAAGTCAAGACTCAAGGTGTTTATGGTCTCAAAGCGTTCGTTAAAGAGCTCCTGCATTTGAGAGCTTATAGCATCGCTCTCTTTGTCGCTTGAAGCTAACGCTTCGCTTGTCGCCTTCAGTAGCGCCATCTGCTCATTGAGGCTCCTATCCAGTTCGTTAATTTGTTTTTCCTTGTTTAGCAGGGTTTTATCCAGGTGCCGCTTCCGGCTCTGATAAAACAAGAATACGCAAATCAGAAGGACGATAGCTGCCAATATCGTCAAGCACGTTTCCTCCCTTCCCCTTTTTATCTTTTTCTCAAGGATTTTTCTCGCATGCTCTTTCTCTACTTCGGCCAATTCATCTCCGTTCTTGCATATTTTCATGAGTGTATCAACCTCAAGCGCGCGCACAGTATGAAGAATCGAGTTTGCTTTGGCTATATCTCCTGTCATCACAAAAAGATTATACTCAAGGGAATATATATCTGATTCTGAAACGTCATGAGGCGGATTTTTCTTATATTCGTCAATATAATTGCGGGCAAGCGTCGAATCTCCCGATGCAATGGCAACCATTACGGGTGTCACGGAGTTCTGATAAACCGCATGTGCCACGTATTTATGCATGGAATCTATGCACCTTTTGGCTTCCTCAAGCCGGTTAAGGCGCCAATATGGCCGCACTTTTGCTTCAAAAGCGTAGGATCTCCTTGCCGAGTCTGTGAGCGCGAGCAGCGAAAGTACGCTGTCAAGCATCTCCTCCGATTCATCGTATTTCCCTAAGTTGTATAGAGATCTGGCTGCATCTATTTGTATGGTAAGTGCATGTTCAGGGCGTCCCGATGAGTTATAATCTTGTGCCGATTGGGAATACCGTTTGTAAGCCTCTGTAAAGTTGTAGCTTCGGCTATAGTTATCACCAAGAAGATAGTTGGCCCGCGCGCAATATTCTGCATTATTCATGCTTTTTGCCATATCATGTACCTCAAGACCCATAGCTGTGCTTCGGCGATAGTCGCCTTTCACCAGATTTCTATGGCCTATCTGGAATAATACCCGCATAAGTCTATCCTTATCTTTCGTCTTTTCGAAAAAATCTGCCACCGGATATAATATCGAGTCGTCAGGCGAATCTATGTAGAGCTTATAATCCGTCTGTGCCCGCAGAAGAGTGTACAGCGCCCGGTCTCCTTCGTCTCGGAGCGTCTCAGGCTTCACCCTGCGGAGTATCGAATCTGCCGCTTCCGGCATAGGATCAATAAGCACCTCTACCCGTAGAAGCGCCGGATCATACTTTTTGCCCCCGCATCCGGCGCAAAAAAGCCCCGTAAGTATAGCCGTAAATAATACTCTGATGTAGTATCGGATTTGCATCTGGTGATAATGTCTTTTGTAGTGCAAATATAATAAATATCACATACTTACGCAAATTTTTTTAGACTGAATTTATACAAAAAAATCAGCCCCGTGCCATAAAGCACGGGACCGTTTATAAAATTGGGGAAATCAGGGCCTGATTACCGCACAACCACCTTCGACGCGTGGCCGTCTACTCTTACGATATAGAGCCCCGGCACGAGACCCGTCAGGCCCGAAGCCTTGCGCCCGTCCATCGTGTAGACTTCTGCGCGGCTATACTCACCATCGATTTCGATGCAGCCCTGTCCGCCGCGGACATTGCTTGCATTGGCTTCCGATTCAACCGGAATGTTGTCGATGCCCGATACATTCTGCGTGGCAAATACGGCGAAGCTGTGTGCCGGAACGCTCACGCTCACACTCGTGCCCGTGCCGTTCAGCTTAGGCTCGAAGCCCGGAGATGCGCAGATCAGATGGCAGTTCGAGGAATTCAGAATCGTGCTCGTCGTGCCAACTGTCTTGTTCGCGCCCCCCGTGTTCGGATTTATGAAGCATATCACCTCCTTGTTCCCTGCCGTGAGGCGGAGGATACGGTTCGAGGTCATTGCGCCGCCAAGTCCCGACGTTACGAACGTGGCCGTCTCGCGGAAAAGCTCCGGGTTGATCATGCGAAGGTTGATGAGATTGGCGTAGATATCCTTCAGTGCCTTCGGGTTAGCTTCCTCGAGCCAGTTCCATATCACGATTTTCGGGTCCGTATTGTTGCCCCCGCCGTCGTCCTTCGTGCTCTGGTCCGCACCAAGTTCTCCAAACTGCCATACCATCTTCGGCCCGGGCGTCAGAAGCATCTGCGCTGCCAGTGAGCCAAGGCGTTTGTAGCTGTTGTCATTGTCGTTCTTCACTGCCGACACACCATAGGCCTTGTTC
>CAMWQB010000073.1 GCA_947176295.1 uncultured Porphyromonadaceae bacterium | reverse complement strand
CAATTACCGTCAATATAAATCATAGATAATCAACTAATTACTTGCCGATGCAGAAGTGGCTGAAGATGTTGGTGAGGATTTCGGTGGTGCTTATTTCGCCGGTGATGGTGGCGAGGTGGTGGAGGGTTTCGCGGAGGTCTTGGGCGAGTAGGTCGGAGGGCAGGGTGGTTTGGAGGCCGTCCAGGAGCGTTTGGGCGCTTTTCGCAGCTGCTTCAAGGGCGGCTGCATGGCGTGCGTTGGTGATGAGCACGGCGTCTTCCTCCCCTCCGGTGGCGATATCTCTTGCTGCGCATTCGACGATTTTTTGGCGCAGGCCCTCCAATCCTTCTCCGGTTTTGGCAGAGATGTGAATGCCATCTAAATCCTTTCCAATTCCGAGGTCCGATTTATTAATTATTCTGAGTATCTGAGCATCCTCTGGAATTTCAGGGCTATCTCCTTCGGGGGCAGACGGGTCTATCACGTGCAGGATGATGTTGGCCCGTTTCAGGACCTCACGAGAGCGTTCGATGCCGAGGCGTTCAATCTTGTCGGACGTCTCGCGAATACCCGCCGTGTCGATGATGCGGAAGAGGTAGTCGCCAATTTCCAATGTGTCTTCGATTGTGTCGCGCGTCGTTCCATGGATATCGCTTACGATAGCACGGTCTTCGCCGAGAAGAGCGTTGAGCAGTGATGATTTCCCTGCGTTCGTCGCACCGATTATAGCCACCGGAATGCCATCCTTTATCGCCGCCCCCGACCTATACGACCCTAATAGACGTTTGATTTCAGAAACCACCGCTTCTGTCGCATCCACAAGCTTTTCTCGAGAAGCAAATTCCACGTCCTCCTCCGAGAAATCAAGTTCCAGCTCAAGCAGCGACGCAAGGTCGACGAGACGCTTACGCAAGCCATCGAGTTTCTCGCTTATGCTCCCTCGCATTTGCTTAAGCGCCACCCTCGCCGCCGCCCGCGATGAAGCCGCAATCATATCCGCCACGGCCTCTGCCTGCGCCAGGTCCAGTCGCCCCGATGCGAAGGCGCGACGCGTAAATTCCCCCGGCTCCGCAATTCGTGCTCCCCGGCTTACGAGCGCAGCAAGAGCCTCGCGTTGAATCCAGCGCGAGCCATGCACCGAAAGTTCCACCGTGTCCTCTCCTGTAAATGAATGGGGGCCGCGGAATACGAGTGCCACAGCTTCATCCAGAGCCTCACCATTGCTGTCGAGGAGCGTTCCCACTCGGGCCGTATGACTGCGAGCCTCCTCCAGGGGCTTCCCTCGCCAGATGCGGTCGCATACAGCAATCGCATCCGGTCCCGACACGCGCACAACAGCAATCCCTCCCGCTCCCGGAGCCGTCGACACAGCACAAATAGTATCATTTACCTTAGACGCCGCCATATGTTGATTTTTGATTCACGTTCCACTTCAGTTTCAATTTCATCCGGAAGCGCACTCAGGAAGTCGAATCCCGTTGCCGCTTCCACCTCGTCCACTGACACAGCCATTTCGAACACCCCAAGATCCGTCGGCATGTTCGGCACGATAAAGGCAATCGCGCGGGGCGGCTCGACATAAGGCGAGAAGATAACCCTGAAGAACCTCTCAGGCACGCTCACCCCGTTGCCAATCGTGCGCGTAATCTCATCCGAGAGAATAGGCCCCGTTATGATTATAAGAGCACTGTCCGCCTTTGCCCATTGTTGCTCCAGTTGCTCTATCGTTTTCCAACGTCCGCCGTTTATCGAGCGGTCCTGAGGGCACATATTGGTCAAGACGTGCGAGTCGTACATCGCTTCTGCACTCCATTTCATTTCCGCAGCCGGGGCCATGTGGCCGCGGTCAAACCCCGAGCCGCGATAGTCCGCAAGGGTGGGGCAGCCCGCCACATCAGGGTCCGGGTGGAAATCACTGTTTCTTGGCACCGTCCCCCTTGCCTCCTCGCCGGTGAGCTCCCACGCCACATAGTTTGGCACCCTGTGCGTAGGATTGAAAGACACGGCGAAGCCCGTATATCCCTTGATTACTTCCGGAGTGCCAGCCGGAATCCTCACATCCATCAGCTCGTCCATAGGCGCCGCGGTCGAAGCCGAGCGATGCTCGCCCTTCACGTCGCATGTATGCACCGCGAGCGCGTAGATAAGTATCACGGCGACAGCAGCCACGAGCGAAGTCCCCCTGAGCTTCGTTACCCTCTTTTTGCGCCCGCGCCGGCGCTCCGCATATAGATTTGAATTTTCGGTCATAGAAATTGTTTCGATAGCGATACGTCCAGATTGTCAAGTTGTTCGTGTGTTAAAGCCGCAGAGAGCGAGAGTCGCAGACGGTCCGTTCCCGGAGGCACGGTCGGACGACGAATCGGCAGGACACAGAAGCCATCGGCACGCAAGCCCTCCGAAAGCGCCACCGCCCTCTTCGGGTCGCCCGCAATCAGAGGCATGATGTGTCCGGCTCTCGCGTCCTCTCCTCCCTTATACTTGCGCAGGATTGCTTCAAGATGCCTTCCGAGGCTCCGAAGATGAGCTCGTTCGCTGTCCATCGTCAGGGCTTGCCTGAACATCATTTCCGACCACGCCACCTGCAGCGGCGGAAGCGCCGTCGAAAAAATGAAACTTCGCGAACGGTTCACCATCCACTCCCTCACCTCAGCCTCCATGATAGCATAAGCCCCGGCCGACGCGAGAGCCTTCCCCAACGTTCCCACTATTATATCCACGCCATCAATCCCCTTGGCGAGGCCTAATCCTCCATCGCCTTCCACCCCGACAGCATGCGCCTCGTCCACATACAGCCATCCCTCCGGAGCCATCGTGCGCTTTAGCATCGCTATCTCCTCCAGAGGCGCGCGGTCGCCGTCCATGCTGTATATGCTTTCCACTATTATCAGTGCCTGCATTCCCGCCTCCGAGCACTTCTTGAGAAGGCGTTCCAGGTGCCCCGTGTCGTTATGGCGGAAGCGTTCAAATCCGGCGCCGCTAAGCTTCATCCCGTCAATGATGCTTGCATGCACAAGCTTGTCTGCGATGACCATCGTCCTCGGGCCGCAAAGCGGAGCTATCAGCCCCATGTTCGCATGATATCCGCTGTTGAACAGAAGCGCCTTCCGGCCACCCCCGTAAGCCTCAGCCAGCGTCCTCTCAAAGCTCGTGAAGACTTTTTGCGAGCGGGCCAGCAACCTCGAGGCCGAGGCCGAGAGTGTCAGTCCTAACCCCTCTGAGCCTAAGAATTTGTCCCGGAGGTCGCGGCGTTCAGCAAGTCCGAGATAGTCGTTCGAACTCAGGTCCACCATAGCCTCAGGCATATCCTTCTCGGCGATTTTCCTCAGATTGCCCTCCTCGGCAAGTCGCCTCAGCTCAAGCTCAATACTTGCTCTCATCGCTCACGATCTCCACCAGCTCGCGGCACAGACGCCGCAGATCCGCCTCGTCGATGACATAAGGAGGCATCACGTACACATTGCGTCCGAATGGACGTATCCACACCCCGCGGCGCACGCATTCCTTCTGGAATTTCCCCACATCCACCCCTCGCTTCACCTCTACCACGCCGATACTCCCAAGCACGCGCACGTCCTCCACGCCCGGCAGCTTTGCCGCAGGCGCAAGCTCCTCCTTCAGAATGCCCTCGATCTCCTCAAGTCGGGAAGCCATGTCCTGTTCGTTCAGCATCCGAAGCGATTCCAGAGCTATCGCGCAGCTCAGAGGATTCCCCATAAACGTCGGGCCATGCATCAGCACCCCCGCTTCGCCCCGCGAAATCGTATCAGCCACAGCCTTCGTCGTCAGCACAGCCGCCATCGTCAGCATCCCCGCGCTCAGCCCCTTGCCTATGCACATAATGTCAGGCTCGACACCCACGTGCTCCCATGCGAAGAATCGCCCCGTGCGCCAGAATCCCGTTGCAATCTCATCGAAAATCAGCAGCACGCCATGCTCGTCGCAGAGCCTTCGAAGCTCGCGCAGATATTGCGGATGATAAAACCACATCCCTCCCGCACCCTGCACCACCGGCTCAAGAATTACGGCAGCAAGCTCGTCCGATTTTTCCTTCAGCAGCCGCGCCATCGGTTCAATGTCCGCCGCCTCCCATTCCCCGCCGAAGCGCGAGCGAGGCTGAGGCACAAACCATCTCACCGGCAGCGCCGTGCCGAAAGCCCCGTGCATTCCCGTCACGGGGTCGCAGACGCTCATAGCATTCCACGTGTCCCCGTGGTAGCCCGAGCGGATAGTCGCGAAATTCGTCTTCTTGTGGCTTCCCGACGCCGACACGGCTGCCTGCACAGCCATCTTCATTGCCACCTCAACGGCCACGGAGCCCGAATCGGCATAGAAGATATTGTGCATCCCCGGAGGCGCCACCTTCAGCAGCTCCTTTCCCAGCTCGATTGCAGGCTCATGCGTCAGGCCACCGAACATCACATGGCTCATCTTTTCAAGCTGTCGCCCCGCAGCCTCAATCAGACGCTTGTTCGAGTAGCCGTGAATTGCACACCACCACGAGCTCATGCCGTCGATTAATTCCCGCCCATCGGCCAGGCGTATCCTCGCCCCCGAAGCCGAGCTTACTTTGTAGGTAGGCAGAGGGTCGATAGTCGAAGTATATGGATGCCAGAGATGTTCCCGGTCCCAGCTGTCAAAAAGAATTTCCGTACTCATGCTTTGTGCTTCATGATAATAGGTGCATCAATCCTCCGAGTCCCAGCCCTCGTCGAAGTCCCAGCCCTCGTCGTCGCCATCGTATATCGAACCCGTGAATTTCGACAGGTCGCGGGCCTCGCGCTTCGTAGGTCGTCCGAGGCCTTTCCTCCTGTCCACGAATCCCGATATTTTCACCACCTCCAGGAGGTCCAGCTGGTCTTGCGGAGTGATGTTTTCCAGATATTCAGGCACAAGGCGTGCGCCCAGCCTGTTCTCCGTAAGAGCAAGCACGCGGAACGAATACGTAACCGGCGACTTGCGCACCCTTACCACATCGCCCACCTTCACCATCCGCGAAGGCTTCACGGCCTCGGCTTCGCCTATCGCCACTCGCCCCTTCTTGCAAGCCTCCGTTGCCACAGTGCGCGTCTTGAAGATACGCACAGCCCAGAGCCACTTGTCGATTCTTACTTCTGATTTAGCCATTTCGAAATACCGTTTTTACATTCCGTCTCGCCCCGGCGCGCTTTTTCCGCCAGCACCTCATAAGCCTGCGCAAGCTTCGGATTCACGCTTTCCGGATGGTAGAGATGATAAGCCTTCGCAACATGGAAAGTCTTGAACGACCCCATGCCCGCGCGAAGCATCCGCTCCATCAGGTCCGTATCCTCGGCGCCCCAGCCCGTGAAGTTTTCGTCGTAGCCGTTCACCCTCAGGAAATCCTCGCGGAAGAAAGCCATGTTCGCACCTATGCCCGTCGTGCCGGTCTTGTACGTGTGAGATTTTCGGAAACCTATCGCCGGAAGGCGTAGCGTCTTCAGCCGGTTTTTCATGATTCCGCGCGACAGCAGCCCCGGCATCCTTTCCGGCAGTGTGCCTTTGTTTTCGAGGCGTAGCGTCACCTCCTCGTCAAGCATCACCCGCGTCCCCTTCGCGAAAGCCCCGCGCCGGGCCAACCGCAGATGGTCGGCCACGAAGTGGCAGTCAGGCACGATATCCCCGTCAATCTGGATTATATACTCGCCCGACGATGCCGCCACCGATTTGTTCCTGATTTCTGCCAGTCTGAAGCCGCGGTCTTCCTGCCATACGTGCACGAGTTTCGTCGGGAAGGTCTTGAAAGTCTCCTCCACTAAGCGCCTCGTTTCCTCCCCGGAGCCGTCGTCTCCAACCACCACTTCCACAGGCAGCACTGTTTGGCGCGCCACGGCCTCAAGCACGAGCCGAAGAGCCTTGGGGCGGTTGTAAGTACTTATAATCAGCGAGACTGTTGGCGTCATCACTTATTGTTAAATTTGCACATCGCCGTCTGGATACCCGCAAGGACGCATTCCTTCATTGCCTCGATGGCCACGTCGATGCGCCCCGGCAGCTCAGCCTTCTGCTCGGGCGTGAATTGCCCCAGCACATAGTCCACCTGGCAGCCCCGCGGAAAGTCGTTCCCAACGCCGAAGCGAAGTCGCGGATAAGCCTGGGTCCCCAGCATCTGCGCTATGTTTTTAAGGCCGTTGTGCCCCGCATCGCTCCCCGACGGCTTCAGGCGGATAGCCCCGAAGGGTAGGGCGATGTCGTCCACGATCACAAGGATATTCGACACGTCGATGCCTTCCCGTTCTTTCCAGTATCTCACGGCGTTGCCGCTCAGATTCATGTAGGTCGACGGCTTCAGGAGTATGAGCTGTTTGTTTTTCAGGCGTGTGCGGGCAATATCCCCGTAGCGCTCCGTCGAAAAAGAAATATTGGACGCCTCTGCATAGGCGTCCAATACCATAAATCCGATGTTGTGGCGCGTACGGGCATACTCGTCGCCGATGTTGCCCAGCCCGACAATCAGATACTTCATTACTTGTTAGCGGCAGCAGCGCCACGGGCGGCACGAGTAAGAGCCACACCGCATACAACTGCATTCTTGGCGTTAACCAGTTCGAGGCCTTCGAAGTGGAGATCGCCCACTGCCATGGTCTTGCCAAGGCCGAGGTTGTCTACATTGATAACAAGACGTTCGGGCACGATAGTGTAGGGTGCCTTCACCTTCAGCTTCTTCATCGACAGGTTCAGCTTACCGCCGGCCTTCACGCCTTCGGCGTGGCCTTCGAGCTTCACGGGTACTTCGATTACTACGGGTTTGTTCTCGCTCACTTCGAGCAGATCGATGTGCAGGATGTTGTCCTTCACGGGGTGGAACTGGAGGTCCTTAAGAACGGCCATGCGCTTTTCGCCGTTCACGTCCAGTTCGATTGCAAAGATGTCGGGGGTGTAGACCAGCTTACGGACTGCTTCTTCCGTAACTGCAAGATCAGTAGTGATTAAGCCTTTGCCGTTGCCGATTTCTACAACCTTCTCGCCCGGGCGGAGCTCTGCGGTGTAAGGCAGGTCCACAAGGGCGCCGCCATTAAGAACTACGGGAATTTTTCCTTCGCTGCGAAGGGCTTTCGTGGCCTTCTTGCCAAGGTTGACGCGAGGCTCTGCTACGAGATTGTAAACTTTCATTTCTGAGTGTTTTTTGTTGTGTTACTAAAAATTAAGTTGTTTGCTCCTTAATTTCCCATCACACGGGATGCTAAAAAGCGACTGCAAAGTTAGTACATTTTTCCCATTATTCCAAATATTTCAATGCTCATCCTCATAAAATTTCCTTCCGTGTGTTTTTCTTCGCTCCCGAAGCCGTGTTTGCAAAAAAATGTATATCTTTGCACTTTGTTATGACCCGGTTGAAATTCATTGGCGCGCATGTAGGGGCTGAGCCCTCAGTTGCCGTAGCCCCACGCGAGGCTGCGGCCCTCGGTGCATCCGCCTTTGCATTCAACCTTGTCGACCCCCAGCGATGGGCCTCCCCCGCATATACCCCTGCCGATGTCGACAGCTTCCGCATGGCTTGTGAGCAACTCGGTTTCTCCCCCGCGCAGATCCTGCCCCATTCGGCTTTCGTCATTAATCTCGGAGGTCCCGACCCCCGCAAGAGAGCAATGTCGCGACGCCTCCTCATCGACGAGCTCCGCCGATGCTCCCTCCTCGGTCTCGCCATGCTCAACCTCCATCCCGGAGCCCATCTTGGAAAAATTTCCGAGGACGAGAGCATCAGCCTCATAGCCGAAAATATCAACGCCGCCCTCGACGCAACCGAGGGAGTAGCCGTTGTTCTGGAAAATACTGCCGGACAAGGCTCGAATCTTGGCTACACATTCGCCCAGTTGGCCGGCATAATCTCATTTGTCCACGACAAGTCGCGCGTCGGCGTCTGTGTCGACACTGCCCACGCCTTCGCCGCCGGCTACGACCTCTCCTCTCCCCAAGGCTACCAAGACATGTGGGCCGAGTTCGATGCCACTCTGGGCCCCTCAGTCCTTCGAGGCATGCACATCAACGACTCTCAGCGCGCCCTCGGAAGCCGAATTGACCGCCACGCCCCCGTCGGCGAAGGATTCATAGGCGAGGAAGCCTTCCGTCGCCTCATCGCTGACCCGCGCACCGATGGCATCCCGCTCATCCTCGAGACCCCCGACGTCGACCGCTGGCGCCAAGTCATTGCCCGCCTCGCCGAGTGGCATTCACCACACGAATAATTTCAAAAATCAATAAACCGTTTTTCACACACAAACAACACTTAAACTGTTATCATGAAACAACAGCGCGATTTAAGCTTCTGGAAGCTCTGGAATCTCAGCTTCGGCTTCTTCGGCGTCCAGATTGCCTATGCTCTCCAGAGCTCGCAGGTCAGCCGCATCTTCTCCACAATCGGCGCAGACCCTCACGACCTCAGCTACTTCTGGATTCTTCCCCCTCTCATGGGCATGATCGTTCAGCCCATTGTCGGCACAGCATCCGACCGCACCTGGACCCGCCTCGGCCGCCGTCTCCCCTATCTCCTCGTTGGAGCCCTCATCGCCATGGTCGTCATGTGCTTCCTTCCCAACGCCGGATCCCTCGGCCTCGGCATCTCCCAGGCCATCATCTTCGGTCTGGTCATGCTCATGCTCCTCGATACCACCATCAACATGGCCATGCAGCCATTTAAGATGCTCGTCGGCGACATGGTCAATGAAAAGCAGAAAGGTTTGGCTTACTCCATTCAGAGCTTCCTCTGCAACGCAGGTTCCGTAGTCGGCTACATCGCACCCCTCTGCCTCGCATTCTTCCTAAGCAACACAGCCCCCTCGGGCGAAGTGCCCCCCACTGTTACCTGGGCCTTCTATATCGGAGCAATCATCCTCCTCGCTTGCGTAGTCTACACCTTCGCAACCGTCCGTGAGATGCCTCCCGCCGAATATGCCGAATTCCACGGCGTCAAGACCGAAGAAAAAGGTGAGAACAAATCCTCCGGCGGCCTCCTGCGCATCCTCGCATCCGCCCCCAAAGTATTCTGGACCGTAGGCCTCGTCCAGTTCTTCTGCTGGGCAGCATTCATGTACATGTGGGTATATTCCACCGAAGCAATCGCCAACCAGGCATACGACACTCCCACCGCCGAACGCGTTGAAGGTGTTACCGTCAACGGCAAGAAATACAACGACAAATACCTCTTCGACGGCAAAATGCCCGTTATCGAAGATGGCAGCCTCTCCCTCGCCGGTATTCGCGTGGACGGCATCTTCTCCGAGCCCTCCCTCGTCGTCATCAACGGCGACACACTCATCTCCGGCGGTAAAGTAGTCGCTGCAAACGGCACTCCCAAGATTGCACCCCACGAAGGCATGCGCGCCCTTCAGGCTGCCGACCGCCTCGTAGTCAACGACAGCGTCATCAACGGCGCCGGCAAGATAGAGACCGTCAGTCGTTACGCAATGATTAAGCCCGGAACCACTCTCACCCTGGCCCACATCGCTCGCCTCGACGAAGGCTCCGGCGAATACATCCTCGACGAAACAACCGACTTCCCCGTCGACCGCACCGAATCAATGACCCTCAACTACCACAAGGTCCTTAACGTCGCCTCCGCCCAGTATCAGAGCGCCGGCAACGACACGGGCCTCCTCTTCGCAATCCAGGGCATCGTCGCAGTCCTATGGGCCATCGTTCTCCCCATGTTCCGCAAACGCAAGGTAGCATACTCCCTCAGCCTCCTCATCGGCGGCATCGGATTTGCATCCATTTTCTTCAGCCATAGCCTCGTCATGCTCGGCATCGGCTACGGCCTCGCCGGTTGCGCTTGGGCCGCAATGCTCGCAATGCCATTCACAATCCTCACCAACGCCCTCTCCGGAAATAACATCGGAACGTATCTCGGCCTCTTCAACTGCACGATTTGCCTTCCCCAGATTGTCGCATCTCTCCTCGGCGGCGTAATTCTCTCGCTCATTCCCGTCACGGCCGCAGGCGTTCCCAACGCCCCCGCAATGCTCTGCGTTTCCGGCCTCCTCCTCTGCCTCGGCGCATGCGCCGTATGGGGCATCAAGGAAACATACGGAAGCCAGTCCAAATAAGCGCCTCCTGGCACTCCAAAAAATTATAGGGACACGCCTCACATCCCCTCCTCGGCGTGTCCCTATATCATATATCCGGCGCGCGGGCGGTGGGCGACCGGGGCGGGGGGACGAGTTGGCTGCGGGCGGGGCGAGGAGAATCGGCGAGGGGGAGGGGGGGGGGGGGAGCCGCTGGGGGCGG
>CAMWQB010000072.1 GCA_947176295.1 uncultured Porphyromonadaceae bacterium | reverse complement strand
GTGCTGACGGCGCCCCCGCCCAACCCCGGAAAAAGCGCTGACGTATTGCAATGAAGCGAGCTAAAACCAGTCATACACGAAGCATATCGGCTCTGATGCGTCGCTGCCGCCGCTGTTTCAGCGGAGGAAGCGCCCTTTTTGTGTGGCTTTTGGCGGTGATGTATCTCATTCCCGGGGCTTCAGCGCAATACTACAAGAGCGAGCTGCCTCCTCCGGCTCCCGGCGGCTATCCTCCGGCTCCGCCGCAGGATTCGATAATGATGCCTTTCCCCGTGCTCCAGACTGTGCCTCAGAACTATGAGCAGCTGATGGAGAACGAACTGGCTTACGACCTGTCCACTCCCACGAATATAAAGACCGAGGCGGAATATGACCCTTCCACGGGCTCATATATCGTGCGCACGCGCGTGGGAAATTTCGACATTGCAACGCCTTTCATGCTCACGGCCGAGCAATACAACAACTGGCAGCTGCGGCGCTCGATGCAGAACTACTACCGCACGCGCAACTTGGAGTTCCTGACCAACGAGGAGAAGCAACCATTCAATATTTTCGACATGAACTTCGCGCTGGGGCCTCTGGAGAAAATCTTCGGGCCGGGCGGAGTTCAACTGCGCACCCAGGGCTCCGTGCAGGTGCAGATGGGCATCAAGAGCAACAAGACGGACAATCCCTCGCTCTCGCTGTCGTCGCGCCGCAAGACTTACTTCGACTTCGACCAGAAAATCCAGGCCACCATCAATGCCTCTGTGGGCGACCGCCTGAAGTTCAACATGAGCTACAACACGGATGCCACTTTCGACTTCGACTCCAAGAACATAAAGCTGGCATACGAAGGGCAGGAAGACGACATCGTGAAGAGCATCGAGGCCGGTAACGTGTCGATGACCACTGGGTCGTCGCTCATCCGCGGCTCCACGGCTCTCTTCGGCTTCAAGAGCAAGCTTCAGTTCGGCAAGCTCACGGCCACGGCCCTGGTCTCGCAACAGAATTCGGAGTCCAAGACGGTGAATACCAAGGGGGGCGCCCAGACCACGGACTTCAGCGTCAACGCCGATGAATACGACCAGAACCGCCACTATTTCCTGGCACATTTCTTCCGCGACAACTACGATGAATTTGCATCGAAACTGCCCTACGTATCCTCGGGGGTGAACATCACGCGCATCGAGGTGTGGGTTACGAACAAGACCGGAAAGTACGACCAGTCGCGCAACCTCGTGGCCTTCCAGGACCTCGGCGAAAACCGTGTTCTTGCCAACGACTACTGGCGCACGAATCCCGCGCTGCCCAACCCGGCGAATGCGTCGAACAATCTTCTCGAGACGATAAAGACCCAATATCCGTCGGCTCGAAACATCAACGACGTAACGCAAGCTCTCTCTCCCCTCGGTGCCTACGGCATCGAAGGCGGGCAGGACTACGAGAAGGTGGAAAGCGCCCGCCTGCTGAGCTCGTCGGAATATACGCTGAACGCCACCTTGGGCTATATCTCCGTGCGCGCGGCCCTCAACGCCGACGAGGTGCTGGCCGTGGCCTTCGAATATACCTACCGCGGGCAGGTGTATCAGGTGGGCGAATTTTCGGGCGACATCACCACCACGGATCAGAGCCTGTACGTGAAGATGCTCAAGAGCACCACTACCTCGCCGAAGCTGCCGATGTGGAAACTGATGATGAAAAACGTCTACTCCCTGGGCGGCTATCAGATTCAGAAGGCAAAGTTCAAACTCAACATCAAATATCTCTCGGACACGACGGGCACGCAAATCAACTATCTGCCCGTGCCGGGTCTCAACAATCAGTCGCTGCTGCAGGTGATGAACCTCGACCGCCTCGACTCGAACGAAGAAAGCAATCCCGACGGCTTCTTCGACTATGTGGAGGGCTACACTATCCTCTCGCAGCAGGGCAAGGTAATCTTCCCGGTGGTGGAACCCTTCGGCTCGCACCTGCGCAAGAAAATAAACAACCCGGCCCTTGCCGAGCAATACGTCTATCAGGAGCTGTACGACTCCACGCTCGTGGTGGCGCGGCAGTATGCCGACAAGAACAAATTCATCCTATCGGGCGAATATCAGGCCTCGTCAGGCTCGCAGATACGACTCAATGCCATGAACGTGCCCCGAGGGTCGGTGATCGTTACGGCCGGCGGCATTACCCTCACGGAGAATTCGGACTATACGGTGGACTATGCCATGGGTATAGTTACCATCACCAACCAGAGCATCATCGACTCGGGGCAAAATATAAGCGTAACGCTCGAAAACCAATCGCTCTTCTCGCTTCAGCGCAAGACCCTCCTGGGCCTCGATCTGCAGTATCAGGTGAACAAGGACCTGAACATAGGCGGCACGCTGCTGCACTTCTCGGAAAAGGCCTTGCTGGAAAAGGTGAATATCGGCGACGAGACGGTGAACAACACCATGGCCGGCCTGAACCTGAACTACAACGGGCAGTTTATGTGGCTGACGAACCTGCTGAACAAGATTCCGACGGTGAACGCCACGGCCCCGTCGAGCCTCAACCTTGTTGCCGAATATGCGCGCCTTATTCCCCACCGCCAGAAAAGCGGATCGAACAAGGGTTCGTCGTATGTCGACGACTTCGAGAACACGCAGACGGGCATCGACCTCCGCTCGCCTTACGCGTGGTTCCTGGCCTCCACGCCCTACGACCCCTCGCCCGACGCCCTCTTCCCCGAGGCAGCGCTGAGCAACAACGTGGCCTACGGCAAGAACCGCGCCCTGCTGAACTGGTATTACATCGACCGCATGTTCACGCAGCGCAATTCGTCGCTGGCTCCGGGCTATCTCAAGAGCGACCTCAAGCAGCTTTCGAATCCCTACGTGCGCGAAGTGACCTCCCGCGAAATCTTCCCCGGGCGCGAGCTGGGCTATGGCGAATCGTCGACTATCCAGACGCTCAATCTCTCGTTCTACCCCGATGAGCGCGGGCCTTACAACCTCGATGCGACCAACATCGATGAAAACGGCCGCCTCCTCAGCCCCGAGAAGCGCTGGGGCGGCATCATGCGCAGGCTCGACAACACGAATTTCGAGCAAAGCAACATCGAATACGTTCAGTTCTGGATGCTCAACCCCTTCCTCGACCCCGAAAACCCCAATCAGGAAGGCGGCGACCTTTATCTGAACTTCGGTGAAATATCCGAGGATATTCTCAAGGATGGTCTGAAGAGCTATGAAAACGGCATTCCCTACGATGGCAACAACCAGTATCTGAAAGAAACGACCTGGGGCCGCGTGTCGTCGCAAAATTCGCTCACCTACTCCTTCGACAACGCCACGGGAGCGCGCCTGGCACAGGACGTGGGTCTCGACGGCCTGCCCAACGTCGACGAATATGCCTTCCCGAGCTACCAGGACTATCTCGACGAACTCCGCCGTCGCCTCTCGCCAGAGACTCTTGCCCGGATGGAGGAGGACGAGTTCTCGCCCCTGCGCGACCCTGCGGGCGACAACTACCATTTCTACCGCGGCTACGACTACGACGAGCAGCGCCTCGGAGTGCTCGAGCGCTACAAGCGCTACAACGGTGTGGAAGGCAACTCGCTCTCGCCTGAGGATGCGCCCGACCCTCTGTATCAGAGCTCGCGCGCCACTCCCGATGTGGAAGACATCAACCAGGACAATACGCTCAACGAATATGAGCGCTACTTCCAGTATCGCATCTCCATCCGCCCCGAAGACCTGGTGGTGGGCAAGAACTACATCACTGACAAACAGACGTCGCTCGTAACCACCCGCGACCCCGAGAATCCCGAGCTGCAGGTGGAATGGTATCAGTTCAAGATACCCTTGAGCGACTTCGAAAAGGTGGTGGGGGGAATCGCAGATTTCTCGACCATCCGCTTTGCCCGCATGTTCATGACGGGCTTCCGCAAGACCACGCACCTGCGCTTCGCCACCTTCGAACTCGTGCGCGGCGAGTGGCGCGGATACGACTTCAACCTCAACTCGCGCGGCGATGCGCCGGCCCAGGGCCAGCTGGACCTCTCGGTGGTGAATATCGAGGAGAATGCCGGACGCGAGCCCGTGAACTATGTTCTTCCTCCGGGCGTAACCCGCATACAGGACCCCTCGCAGAGCCAGATCACGCAGCTCAACGAGCAGTCCATGTCGATGAAGGTAACGGGACTGAACGCAGGCGACGCACGAGGCGTGTATCGCAACACTCAGCTCGACCTCCGCAACTACCGCCGGCTGCAGATGTGGATCCACGCCGAGGCTCCCATCGACAACCTTACGGACACCCGCTCGGGCGAGCTCTCGGCCTTCATCCGTCTGGGCACGGACGTGAAGAACAACTTCTACGAATATGAAATTCCTCTGGAGCTGACGCCCCCGGGCAAATATGACGCCGACCTGAACTCTGCGCGCCAGATGGTGTGGCCCGAAGCAAACTACATGAACTTCGACCTCCAGAGCCTCGTGAACCTCAAGAAGGAACGCAACAATGCCAAGCGGGCCGAGGAGCCGGGCGTGGGCTACGGCACGCTCTACACCGGACGCGACCCCGACAATTCGCGCAACCGCATGGCTGTGCTCGGCAATCCCTCGCTCTCGGATGTGAGAGTGATTCTCATCGGCGTGCGCAACAACTCGGCCACCACAAAGGACGGCACCGTGTGGGTGAACGAGCTGAAGGTGACGGACTTTGCCGAAGAGGGAGGCTGGGCGGCGAAGGCCAATGCAACGCTTAGCCTCTCGGACGTGGCCACCCTGAATCTTGGCGGCCACATGGAGACGGCCGGCTTCGGCGGCGTGGACCAGAGCCTGAACGAACGGCGGATGGACGACTACATGCAGTATAACGTGGCAGTGCAAGCCGACCTCGGACGATTTCTCCCTGAGAAGGCCAAACTGCGCGCTCCCATCTACTACTCGCGCAGTGAAGAAAAGACCTCTCCGAAATACAATCCTCTCGACCAGGACGTGCTGCTGAAGGATGCCCTTGACGATTGCACTACGAAAGCCGAGCACGACTCGATCAGCGCCTACGCCATCGAGCGCACGAGCGTGCAGAATTTCTCGCTGTCGGGCCTCAAATTCGACGTCAAGAGCAAGAACCCCATGCCCTGGGACCCCGCGAACTTCACGGTGAACTTCTCCTTTACGAAGCAGGGAAAGAAAGACCCCACCACGGAATATGAGAACACGAACGACTACCGCGGCGCCCTGCAATACAACTACTCGCCTTTCTTCAAGGCCTTCAAGCCTTTCAAGGGACTGAAGTCCAAAAAGAAGAACGCGCGCTTCCTGAAGGAGTGGGAGCTGAACTGGCTGCCAACCAACATCTCTTTCCAGACCAACATCAGCCGCTACTACTACGAGCAGCAAACGCGCTCGGAGACCGACCAGATGTTCCAGCTGCCCGTGTCGGTGAGCAAGAACTTCCTGTGGGACCGCCAGCTGTCGCTGACGTGGAACGTAACCAAGACCTTGTCGCTCACGTTCAACTCCAACACGTCGGCACGCATCGAGGAGACGGTCGGTGCCGTCAACCGCAAGCTTTTCCCCGACCGCTACAAGGAGTGGCAGGACACGGTGTGGCAGTCGATCCGTTCGATGGGCACGCCGTGGTCGTACAACCAGACATTCACGGGGCAGTATCGCGCGCCCTTCTCGAAAATCGCGTTCCTCGACTTCCTTACGGGCAACGTGAGCTACAACGCCACCTACAACTGGAACCGCGGAGCCACGATCGACGGGGTGTCGATGGGCAATTCAATCGCCAACCAGTCGGCCTGGAATGCCGACGGCCGCATCAACTTCGAAGGGCTCTACAACAAATTCAACTTCCTCAAGGAGGTGAACAAGCGCTTCTCCAACAGCCGCAAGTCGTCGGCGAATTCGAAACGCAAACCCAAGAAATTCGAGCGTGCGTACACGCTCAAGCCGGACACTTCGATTGTGATAAAACACAATCTCCGCACGGCGAAAGTGAAAATCACCGCGGTAACGGCCGACGACAACAAGCCTTTCCCCATCAAGACAAAGGTGGTGGACGCAAATAGTGTGGAAATCCTCACCCACGGCGACAAGAATATAAAATTCACGGTGCTCGAGATAATGAAGGACGAGCGGCCCATCATGCGCGAAATCGCCGAGTATGCCACTCGTGTGCTCATGTCGCCTCGCAATGTGTCCGTGCGCTATAAAAACACTCGGACGATGAGCCTGCCGCTCTACCGCCCGAGCGTGGGAAATATCTTCGGCGAGAGCCTCTCCTACGGCCCCATGGCGCCGGGCCTGGACTTTGCCTTCGGCTTCACGGACGAAAGCTACATCCACAAGGCCATAGAGCGCGGATGGCTCATAACCGACGACGGGCAGACTTCGCCGGCCGTGTGGGGGCGCACGAACGAACTGAACATCGAAGCCAATCTTGAACTCTTCAAGGGCTTCAAGGTCCAGCTCACCTTCAATCGCACGGACAACCGCACGTCGCAGGTACAATTCATGTACGACGGGATGCCGACATCGCTTGCGGGCTCATACACAAAAACGCACATGGCCCTCGGCACGGCTCTGCGGAGCTCCAGCCCCAACACGGGCTACAACTCGGAGGCCTTCAATAAATTCCTGAGCTACATCCCCGAAATCCGCGACCGCGTGGAGGCTCAGTACATGGGGCTCCGCTACCCCGACGGAGGCTTCATGGCGGGCAAACCTGAAGCGGGACAAAGCTTCTCGCCGGAGGTGGGACAGGTGAGCCGGACGTCATCGGACGTGCTTATTCCGGCCTTCGTGGCCGCATACTCGTCGCGCTCGGCCCAAACAGTAACGCTCGATCCGTTCCCGGCCTTCTCGAGCGTGCTCCCCAACTGGCGCATAACTTACGACGGCCTTATCAACATGGGGAACATGCGCAATATCTTCAAGAGTTTCACTCTGAACCACGCCTACCAGTGCACCTACTCCGTGGGCTCCTTCTCGTCGTATCTCAACTGGCTCAGCGCCGACGGCGGAAACCTGGGCTTCACGCTCGACGAACTCACGGGGATGCCCGTGCCTTCGTCGCCCTTCAATATTTCGTCGGTGGCCATCACCGAGCGCTTCGCACCGCTCTTCGGCGTGAAGGCCACGCTGAAGAACGAGCTCCAGTTCAATGCCGAATGGCGCGACCAACGCACGCTCACGCTCAACACTTCGGCCGGCCAGATCGTGGAAGCCACGACCAAAGGTATCACCGTGGGGATGGGCTATAAGATCGTGGGCTTCAACACGGTGCTGAAAATGAAGGGCTCGGGACAGGGGATAAGCAACGACCTGACGCTGAACGCCGACGTGTCATATCAGAACACTCAGGCCCTTATCCGCCGAATCGAAAGCAACTATACGCAGCCAACGTCGGGCGCCAACACATTAGGCATCAACTTCACGGCCTCGTATATCCTGAGCAAACGAATCACCCTCCAGGCCTATTTCGACCACCAGGTGAATTCGCCCATCGTAACCACCAGCTCCTACCCCACTTCCAACTCCTCCTACGGCATAAGCATCAACCTCTCCCTGGCAAGATAGCACTTAGCCACTGTTAAATTTCATAATACTTACAGACTTTGACCCTTACTTGTGCTGGGAGAAGAGCCAGGGAAAGAAGGCGGGGTCGGTGAAGGCGGGATTCCAGCTGCCGTGGCCTACTCCGGGAAATTCGATAAGATCGACGTCGGCTCCTGCAACGCGGAGGGCACGGTAGGCTTCGCGCGAACCTTCGACGGGCACAACGGGGTCGGCATCGCCGTGATAGATACGGAAGGGTACGCCTGCGGCGGCAACCAGACGAGAGGGGTTAACCGTGCCACAAATCGGAACGGCTGCAGCAAACAGCTCGGGATAGCGTATGGCGAGGTCGTATGTGGCCATGCCGCCCATCGAAAGGCCCATGAGGTATATGCGGTCGGCATCTACGGACTTATCCTCAATGAGTCGGGATATTAACTGAATCACTGCTTCTGTAATCTGTGCAGGCTCCAAGTCTACAGGCATTCTCTCAGGGGTAAAGTCCTCGGGGCGAGCCGTGTATGCCCAATATGCGTCCGACGGGCACTGAGGCATCAGCACGTAGGCGGGATAGCGCTCGCGGTTGACGGGATTGAGCCACATCTGCGCGCCATGTGTGAGCTGCAGGGCATTGTCGCTGCCGCGCTCTCCGGCGCCGTGCAGAAAGACAACAAGAGGATATGACTTACCAGGCTCGAGTGATTCGGGTTCGAGAAGGCGATAGCGCAGGGTGTCGCCCTGAGCATATACATATTCGTGGGGCTGATACAGGTCGAGGCTACCGGCAGCGTAAGTGGCTGATGCAGCGGTGATGGCAAGGCCGAGGAATAAAGGGCGCAAGATTTTCATGGTAGAGGCATTATTTTGATTTCTGATCTATTCTGCGGATGGGGCGGCAGGGATTTCCGGCGGCGAGAGTGTTGGCCGGGATGTCTTTGTTGACAACGGAGCCGGCGCCTATTACGCAATTATCCCCTATGGATACACCCGGGAGGACGGATACTCCGGCCCCGATCCATACGTTGTTTCCGACACGGATAGGGCGTGCGTATTCGAGACCTGCATTGCGGCGCTCGGCGTCGAGGGGATGGCCGGCGGTGTAGAATCCGCAGTTGGGGGCGATGAAGACGTTGTCGCCAAAGGAGACGGGTGCGCCGTCGAGGATGACGAGATTGAAGTTGGAATAGAAATTCTCGCCGATGTGGATGTTATAGCCGTAGTCGCAATAGAACGGCTGCTCGATGAGGAAATGTTCGGCTGTCGAGCCCAGGAAGCCTCTCAAAAGTTGGTCGCGCGCAGCCATATCGGTAGGCATCAGCATGTTGTATTCGCGACAACGGAGCTTCGCGTCCTGTCGTTCGGCAAAGAGGGCCGGGTCATAGTTTGCGTCGTAGAGCTCTCCTGCGGCACATTTTTCTTTTTCGGTCATGTGGCAATTCAGAAAAAGGGGTTAAAAAACTTCAGCACTTGCAAAGATAAATATTTTCCTCCGGCAAAACAAAGAAAGGAGCTGAATCCCGACGGGGCAATCTCTTGGATTGTCTTGGGGATTCAGCTCCTAATGCTGTGATTTTCGCGCGGGGCGAATTAGAGTCTTAGTTCTTGAAGACGAGGTCGGAGCCGTCTTCGTTCACGTCGATGACGATAGGCTTCGAGCGGTCGACCTTCTGGGCGAGGATGTCCTTCGAAAGCTGATTGAGCACGAGGCGGTGGATAGCTCTCTTGACGGGACGTGCGCCGAACTCGGGGTCGAAACCTTCGTCGGCAAGGAAGCTCAGAGCCTTGGGGGAGATGTGGAGATCGATGCCGGATGAGTTCTTGAGCATCTTGCGGATGCCATTGATCTGCAAGCCGACGATTTCTTCGATTTCCTGACGGTTGAGAGGCGTGAACATAATGATCTCGTCGATACGGTTGAGGAACTCAGGCCGGATTGTCTGCTTGAGCATGTCGAGGACTTCTTCCTTGGTCTTCTCGACGGTCTCCGCCTTGTTTTCGGGAGTCATCTTTGCGAAGTTGTCGCGGATAAGGGCCGAACCCATGTTGGAGGTCATGATGATAATCGTATTCTTGAAGTTGACGTTGCGCCCCTTGTTGTCGGTGAGGTGTCCGTCGTCGAGCACCTGCAGGAGGATGTTGAACACATCGGGGTGCGCTTTCTCAATTTCGTCGAAGAGGACTACGGAGTATGGCTTGCGGCGCACGGCCTCGGTGAGCTGGCCGCCTTCGTCGTAACCGACGTATCCCGGAGGCGCTCCGACGAGACGGCTCACGGCGTGCTTCTCCTGATATTCGCTCATGTCGATACGGGTCATCATATTCTCGTCGTCGAATAGATATTCGGCCAGGGCCTTTGCAAGCTCGGTCTTGCCGACACCGGTCGTGCCGAGGAAGATGAACGAACCGATAGGACGCTTGGGGTCGTTGAGGCCTGCGCGCGAGCGACGTACGGCATCGGCAATTGCGCGGATGGCTTCTTCCTGACCCACCACGCGGGAGTGGAGCTCTTCTTCGAGGTGAAGGAGTTTTTCCTTCTCGCTCTGGACCATCTTGTTGACGGGTATTCCGGTCCAGCGTGAAACGACGTCGGCGATATCGTCGGAGTCAACTTCCTCCTTGATGAGAGCCCGCTCGCCCTGCATGGCCTTGAGCTGCTCCTGGATAGTGGCATTCTCCTGTTCCTTGCTCTGGATGCGGGAATAGCGGATTTCGGCCACCTTGGCATAGTCGCCTTCGCGCTCGGCGCGGTCGTCGTCGCAATTGAGCTGCTCGATGTCGATCTTGTTATG
>CAMWQB010000071.1 GCA_947176295.1 uncultured Porphyromonadaceae bacterium | reverse complement strand
CGGCAGCGGCAGTGGTGTATAAGAGACAGGGGATAGATGGTTGGGGAAAAAGAATCCTCCCGCCTGAGCCCCGGAGATGGGGCGGAGGCGGGAGGTCGGTTGATGTGTTAGTTCTGTAATTGGGGGGCCTTATCCTCGGGCCCTATGGTGTGTGTTTTGTATGTGTTCTTAAGTCATTCTTTGGATTTGCGCAGCAGGATTCTTACTTGCCCTGTTCGAGGGTGCAGATGCTGACGCGGTTCCAGGATTCTTCTTCGAACATGTTGCCGATACCTTCGCCTTCAGCGCTGATGCGGTCGGCTTTGATCTTGTACTTGCTTACGAGAGCGTTCTTGACGGATTCGGCGCGAGCCTGAGCGAGCTTGACGTTAAAGTCGTAGTTACCGTCCTTGGAAGCGTAGCCCTTGATGACAACCTTGCTTTCGGGGTGGCTCTTCATGTAGTCAGCGATCATCGTAACGTTAGGCATCTGGTCGGCGGTGATTACGGAGCTGCCGATGCGGAAGAATACGAAGCGAACGCTGTTGTACTGGTTTGCAACTTCTTTCACAACCTGAACTTCGGGCTTCTTGTTCTTGCAAGCTTCGAGTTCGGCAGCGAGTTCGCCGGCTTTAGCCTGCCAAGCGCCGGCAGTAGCAACGCAAGCGTCGAGCTGGCCGCGGAGGTCGTTGATCTGGCCGTTGAGGGCGTCGATTTCGGCCTGGTTGTAGGGCTGTACGCAGTTGAATCCGGAGCCGAAGTTATAGGAAACGCCGGCCATGAGGTTGAAAGTGGCTTTGTTCTTGTCGTAAGCGCAGGAGGTCTGGCTCCAGCCGCCGGGGTTATAGAAGTTGTTACCGTCGGTCATGTTCCAGTTGATGCTGGGCTTGAGGGAGATGGTAACGGCCTTGGAAACGTTGAAGTTGAAGTTGAGGCCAACCTTGGTAGCGAAGTAGTTCCAGTCTTCGCGCATGCCTTCCTGCTCGGCACGGTTGATGTAGTCGTGGCCCCAGCCTGCACCGGCAACAGCTTCGATGGTGAAGGGACGGGTGGAGCAGTTGTAACCGCCGAAGAGGTTGAAGAGGTCAACAGCGCCGTACATGCCAACGTAGGAGTTGTCGAAGGCGGTGGTGGAGTGTACGCGGCCCTTCCAGGAGGAGGTGTTTACGCCGAATGCGGATTCAACGCCGAGGGCGAATGCCGGGGTGATCTGCTTCTGGATGTGGAGGCCGGCTACGCCACGCATGTCTGCAAAGAAGGGAGCGTGGTGCATGGGGGTTGTTACACCTCCGTCGAGACCGATTGACCAGTTGTCAAAGAAACCGGGCTGTTCAACAGCCTGTGCGTTTGCGGCGAGAGCACCCAGTGCTACTGCAGCCGAAAGGATTACTTTCTTCATAAATAAAAGCTGATATTGTGTCTAATTTCGGACAAAGTTACGTTAATTTATTGAATTGAGGAAATTTTTTGTGCAAAATTTGTTAATTTCGGCGCGAATGGCTTTCTGAGGTTGCCTTTGTTCTGCGCTTCATGTCTTAGAAACACGGCCTCTTGAAAGATTGTTTGCGGGAAATATTGATTTAACTCAATTAACATAATTGGAGGTGTTGTTTTTAACATTTAGCGTGCTTTTAATTATCGTGGGGAGTGGCTGTCCAGCCGCCGCCAATTGCCTTATATAGAGAGACAAGGGCGAGGTATTCGTCGCGGACGGCGTTGGAGAGGCCGGTTTCGGCATCGAAGTATCGGCGCTGTGCGTCGAGGACGTCGATATATCCGATGGAGCCTGCGCGATACTGGATGTATGCGAGCTCGACGTAGCGGCGCGCGGCCTCGCGGAGTTCGCGGCGCAGGGCTGTGGTCTGGCGTCGGCTGCGCATGGCCGAGGCTGCGTCGCTGACGTCGCGGAAGGCTGCGAGGACGGTTTTTTCGTATTCGGCTTTGGCGCGGTCGTAATCGGCGATGGCGGCGCGGTATTTGCGCTTGTTTCGTCCGAAGTCGAGAATCGTGCCTGTAATGGAGCCGACGGCGTAGGTCCATGGCGAGGAGAAGAAGCGCACGAAGCCGTCGTCCTCGAAGCCGCCTGTGAGGGCGAGGCGGAGCTTGGGGAAGCGGTCGGCATAGGCCACGCCCACGGCGGCGAGGGAGCTGCGGAGGCTCTGCTCGGCGGCGCGGACGTCGGGGCGGCGCTCCAGGAGGGTGGAGGCGAGGTCTTCGGGGAGGCCCAAGGGCAGGGAGGGGTCCATGTCGAGGCGGCCGCGGGTGAGCTCGTCCTGGGGGAAGCGGCCCATGAGGAGGGTGATGGCGTTGCGGGCGGCGGTGATTCGCTGTTCGAGGCCGGGGACGAGGGCTGCGGCGGTCTGGTATTCGACCTGGGCCTGCCGGTAGACGATTTCGGATGTGAGGCCGCCTTCGAAGCGGAGGCGGGCAATCCGGAGGGCCTCGGTGCGTGTGGTGAGGGTGCGTCGGACGATGGCCAGCTCGTTGTCGAGGGCTATGAGTGTATAATATAAGGTGGCAGCGTCGGCGATGAGGCTCATGCGCAGGGCGCGCTCGGTCTCGAGGGAGGTCTGGAAGTCGGCGGCGGCTTTTTTCTTGGCCCATGATAGTCCGCCCCAAAGGTCTACTTCCCAGGCGATGGTGGCCTTCAGGCCGGCCTCGGGCTCTTTCTTGACGCCGTCGCCGCGATTGTCTGTCGTCTCGTGGTCGACGTAGCCCTGAGCCGAGAGCGTGGGCAGGAAGTTGGCCTGTGCCAGGCCGTATAGTTCGCGCATGCGCTCCATGCGAGCGCGGGCAGCTTCGAGGTCGCGGTTGTGCTCGAGGGTTTCGTTAATTATGGATATGAGCGAAGGCTCGGCGTAGACTTGCCACCATTCGAGGTCGGCTACGGTGAGGGAGTCGTTCATGGCGGTGCCGGCGATGCGGTCGGGCACTCGCAGGGCTGAGGGCGCGCATCGTTTCACGCCCGAGCAGGACGTGGCGGCGGAGGCGAGAGCCAGGAGGATGGCTGCGGAGGCGAGGGCTTTGGCTGATTTCTTGCGGCGCAGGCGCGAGAAGAGGCGGAAATTGCCTTTGCCTCCGAAAGCGGCGCGGACGCCGACGTAGAAGAATGGCACGAAGACGATGCCGACGGTGATGGCTATGAGCATGCCGAAGAAAACACCCGTGCCGATGTCGCGGCGGGCGGCGGCGCCGGGGCCTGTGGCCACGAGCAGCGGCAGGAGGCCGAGCATGAAGGCCAGGGAGGTCATGACGATGGGGCGGAAGCGGAGGCGGGCGGCCGTGAGGGCTGCTTCGCGGGGGACCATGCCGGCGTCGTCGGCTTCTTTGGCGAACTCGACGATGAGAATCGCGTTCTTGGCCACGAGGCCCACGAGCATGACGAGGCCTATCTGGAAGTAGATATTGTTCTCAAGTCCCGTAACGGCGATGCCGAGATATGCGCCGAGCAGGGCCACGGGGAGCGAAAGCACCACGGCGAGGGGCACTGTCCAGCTTTCGTATAGGGCGGCCAGGAAGAGAAACACGAAGACGAGGGCCAGGCCGAGGACGAGCCCCGTGTTGCCCGACTGGTGTTTCTGCTGGTATGAGAGGCCGCTCCACTCGATGCCGATATTGTCGGGGAGATGCTCGGCGGCGATTTCCTGGAGGGCTTCCATGGCGTCGCCGGTGGAGTAGCCGTGGGCTGCTTCGCCGGAGATGGTGGCGGCGTTGAACATGTTGAAGCGCGCCACTGTGCCGGGGCCTGTGGTGAAGTGGCTCGAGCCCAGGGAGGTAACGGGCACCATCACGCCTCCGGGGCCGCGGACGAAGAAGAGCCCGAGATTCTCGCGGCGGGCGCGGAATTCCGGCGAGGCCTGGATGTAGACGCGATAGATGCGGTTGAACATGTTGAAGTCGTTGACGTAGACGGAGCCTGTGAAGGCTTTCATGGTCGAGAAGATGTCGCTCACGGGGATTCCCTGGAGCTTGGCCTTGTCGCGGTCGACGTCGAAGAAGAGCTGGGGGATGTCGGACTGCATGGACGAGGACAGGCTCTCGAACTCGGGGCGCGTGGCGGCGATGGCGAGGATGGTGTCGACGGCGGCGCGGAGATTGTCGTAGGTGGCGTCGGCGCGTGCCTCGACCACCATTTCGAAGCCGCCCGAGGTGCCCAGGCCGGGGATGATGGCCGGCGAGAAGAAGTAGACGTTGCTTTCGGGATAGGTGGAGAATTCCTTGCGGAGGCGTTCGCGCAGGGCTGCCAGGGAGCCGTTGGCGCGCTCTTCCCAGGGCTTGAGAATCACCGTGAGGAGGGCGTGGGCCTGATTGGTGCCCATTCGCGGGGAGGAGCCCGTAACGTTCAGGACGTATTCCACGTCGGGGTCGTTTTCGAGGAAGGCCACGGCGCGGTCGGTAACGGCACGCGTGCGCTCGATGGTGGCGCCTTCGGGGAGCTCGAGCTCCACGGTGAAGTAGCCTTGGTCTTCGGCCGACATGAAGGACGTGGGCAGCACGCTGTTGCACACCCAGATGGCCACCAGCGCGAGCCCGAAGGCGGCGATCATGCGGCGGGGGTGGCGGTAGGTGCGGCCCACCATGCGGCAGTAGAATTCATTGCCGCGACGCAGCCAGTAGTTGATGAGGCGGAAGAAGCGGGGCTTTCGGTGCTTTCCTTCAGGCCGCAGCAGGGCGGCGCACATCACGGGCGAGAGCGTCAGGGCCACGACCGTGGATATGATTACGGACACGGCGATCGTGACCGTGAACTGGCGGTAGAGCTGGCCCGTGATGCCGGGAAGGAAGCTCACGGGCACGAACACGGCGCAGAGCACGAGGCTCATGGCGATGAGCGCCGAGCTGAGGCCGCCCATGGCCTCGCGTGTGGCTTCCTTGGGCGGAAGGCCGCGGGAATTCATGATGCGGTCGACGTTCTCAACCACGACGATGGCGTCGTCCACGACGATGCCGATGGCCAGGATAAGGCCCAGGAGCGTGAGCATGTTCAGCGAGAAGCCGAAGACGAGCATGGCTCCGAAGGTGCCGATAAGGGAGATGGGCACGGCGATGATGGGGATGAGCGTGGCGCGCCAGTTCTGCAGCGACAGGAATACCACCAGAATCACAAGCAGCAGGGCTTCGAAGAAGGTGCGGTAGACGTGGTGGATCGACTCGGAGATGTAGGTGGTCATGTCGAAGGGAATGGCGAACGACAGGCCTTCGGGCAGGGTCTTTTCGATTTCGGCAAGGAGTTTTTTCACCTCCTTGGCCACGTCAAGGGCGTTTGCGCCGGGGAGCATGGATATCTCCATGATGGCGGCGTTGCCGCCGTTGATGCCGCTCTCGGTGGAGTAGCTCTGAGCTTCGAGGCGCACTTCGGCCACGTCCTTCAGGCGCAGGAGCGAGCCGTCCTTGTTTGCGCGGAGCACGATGTCCTCGAATTCGCTCACGGTGGAGAGGCGGCCGCGGGCGATGATAGGCACGGTGAGGTCCACGCCGTCCATGGGCGCCTGGCCCAGGACGCCGGCCGCCGATTCGCGGTTCTGGTCCTTGAGAGCGCTCTGGATGTCGCCCACGGTGATGCCCATGTCGGCAAGTTTGTCCGGGGCCACGTGGATGAGCATGGCATAGTAGCGCGAACCCACGTTCGACACCCCGCCCACGCCCGGCACGCGGCGCACGAGGTCCACGACGTTGAGCGTGGCGAAGTTGCTGAGATATATCTCGTCGTACTTGGTGTCGGAGCTCTGCAGGGCCACGGTCATGAGCTTTGCGGCGGTGGTCTTCTGCACGGAAATGCCGTTCTGCACCACCTCGGCCGGGAGGCGCGCTTCGGCCTGCTTCACGCGGTTCTGGATGTCGACGGCGGCAAGCTCGGGGTCCACGCCGATGTCGAAGGTTACGTTGGCGTTGAAGCCTCCGGAGTTGGAGCTCGACGAGGTCATGTATATCATGCCGGGGGTGCCGTTGAGCACCTGCTCGATGGGGGTGGCCACGGCCTGCGTAACGGTCATGGCGTCGGCGCCCGGGTAGGAGGCCGAGACGTTCACCACGGGCGGCACGATGTCGGGATACTGGTCGATGGGGAGCATCGTCAGGCCTATGGCGCCCACGATGGTGATGACTATGGATATTACGACCGAGAAGACCGGATGGTCCAGAAAGAAGTTCTTTTTCATTTTTCGGAAGAGGCCTCAGGGTCCGACTTCTGTTCCGTTGGGGCCACCTTCATGCCGTGGCGCAGTTTGTGGTAGCCTTCCGTAACGATATGCTCGCCGCGCGCTATGCCGCGCTCGATGAGAATCTTGTTGTCGCCCACCTCGGGGCCGGTCTCGACGAAGCGCTTTTCGACGACGCTGTCCGGGCGCACCACGAATATGTATGCGCCGCCCTTCTCGACCACGATGGCCTTCGAGGGCACGGTGAGGGCGTTGCCGCGTACGTCCATCAGTAGCTTCACGCGCGTGAACTCGCCCGGCAGCAGCTGGTGGTCGGGGTTGGGCATGGCCGCACGCACGGAGAAGGTGCCCGTGGCGGGGTCCACCTGCGGCGAAGCGAAGTCCACCACGCCCGGCAGAGGATACGTCTTGCCGTCGGCCAGCGTAACGGTTACGGTCGGCTCCCAGCCGCGCGACGAGTCGCGCGAGCCGAAGTTTACGTTCCTCTCCTTGCTGCGGAGATAGTCGTTGGCCGTCATCGAGAAGTAGACCATCACCGTGTCGCTGCGCACGATTGTGGCCAGGAGCGATTTTCCGCCGGGGCCCACGAGTGTGCCCAGGTCGGCCTGCGGCTCGGTGATGATGCCGTCGGCGATAGCCTCCACGGTGGTGTAGCCCAAAGTCAGCTCGGCCTGCGTGAGGTCCGTCTGAGCCACGAGCACCTCGGCCGTGGCCGTCTCGTAGGCGGTGCGGGCGTTGTCGTAGTCGAGCTGCGAGGCCGCGTTCTGTTCGTATAGAGGCTTGATGCGCTCGAGGTCGCGCTCGGCCTTTTTGGCGTTTACGCGCGCCTTGTTGAGTTGCGCGCGTGCGCGTTCGGTCCGGGCCTTGTAGAGGGTCGGATCTATCACGAAGAGCAGCTGCCCTTTCTTCACGGGCGTGCCCTCCTCAAAGAGAATTTCCTGGAGATAACCTTCCACCGGGGCGCGCACCTCCACAAACTGCTGGGCGCGGATGCGGCCCACGTATTCGCCGTAGATATTCACATTTCCGGTCTTCACGACCTCTGTGCCCACCACCGGCGGAGCGGGCGGAGCAGGCTTGGGCTTCAGGAAATACCACAAGGCCACGGCCACGGCCGCAAGGAGGAGGATAGCGATGGAAATGACAGCCGTGCGCCGCGGATTGCGCCGGATAGCGCCGGGCACGCTTCCGGCAAGCTTTTTCTTGTTCATAGGAATGGACTTCGAAGTTTGCCACAAAGTTACTCAATTATTTAATACGCACCGCATAAATCCGCCTAATAATTCTCTCCGTACACGTTATAATATTTTAACATCCCGGTGCAAAATATCTGCACCCCAACCGGATATTTTTGCACCCAAAATCTCTCATACACCTGCAGTTATCAAAGTTTATGATTGTGTTTCAACTATATGGCTCCGACACCTCCACGGCCATGCCCTTGCCGTATGCCGACGCCGGGATAAGGGCCGGCTTTCCCAGCCCCGCCCAGGACTATATCTCTGATTCGATAGACCTCAACAGGGAGTTGATAAAGCATCCCGCATCGACATTCTATGCCAGGGTGTCGGGCGACTCGATGTGCGAGGAAGGTATTTGCGAGGGAGATATTCTAATCGTCGACCGCTCGATAGAGGCCGAACACGGCGACCTGGCCGTGTGTTGCGTCAACGGTGAATTCACGCTCAAGCGCCTGTGTCTCAACAGGGGCGACAAGATATATCTAATGCCCTCCAACAGGAGATACAGACCTATCGAAGTCAGCGCCGACAGCGACTTTACAGTCTGGGGCGTGGTCGTCTATACTATCAAGGCCAACAGGCGTCGACAATCCGGAACAGAGCGATGGTAGGCCTTATAGATTGCGATAATTTCTTCTGCAGCTGCGAGAGGGTCTTCAGGCCCGATCTTGCGCGGACACCACTCGTGGTGCTGAGCAACAACGACGGCTGCGTCGTGGCGAGAAGCAAGGAAGTAAAGGCCATGGGTGTCCCCGAAGGCATGCCCTTCCACGAGCTGAAGGAGCGCTTCCCCGATGCCGGCATAGTGGCCTTCTCCTCCAATTACACCTTGTATGGCGATATGTCCTCGCGCATAGTGTCGATTCTGCGGGAGGAGGTGCCCGAGGTAATTCAATATTCTATTGACGAGGCTTTCCTCGACTTGAGCGGCATGGAGAGCGCCGGCCTCCACAAATGGGGCGAAGAGCTGTGCAAAAAAATTCTCAAATATACGGGCATGCCCGTGAGCCTCGGAATCGCCCCTACAAACACCCTGGCAAAGATGGCAAGCAAGTGTGCCAAGAAATATCCCGCCTACAACAAGTGCTGCGTCATGGCCACCGACGAGCAACGCGAGAAGGCCCTCCGGCTTTTTCCGGTCGGAGATGTCTGGGGCATAGGCCGACGCATCAGCAGAAGTCTGGAATATATAGGAGTGAACACGGCCTACGACTTTGCCTCCCTGTCCAAAGACTATGTAAGGAGAAAATATCATGTTACGGGCGAGCGCACCTGGAAGGAGCTCCATGGCGAGCCCTGCATCGCTATCGACGGCCTTGACGGGGTAACGAAGAAGACTATCGTAACCAGCCGCAGTTTTCCGGATATGATAAAGGATCTGGCAGACTTGAGGAGCCACGTCGCAAACTATGCCGCCCGTTGTGCCGTGAAGCTCCGGCGCCAGAATTCGGTTTGCTCCATGGTTACGGCTTTCATCCAGTCCAATCATTTCAGGGAGGACCTTGCGCAATACGACTGCAGCGGGTCTTATTCGTTCCTCACGCCCACAAACACCACCGGCGAGATTGTGGCCACGGCCACTTCCATTCTGGAGGGAATCTTCCGTAAGGGCATATATTATAAGCGGGCCGGAATCATGGTGTCGGGCATATCGTCGGCCGAAGCGTTCCAGCCCGACCTGTTTGAATACGACCCAGAAAGGAGCCGAAAGCTCAAGGACTTGTCGGCGGCTCTCGACAGGATAAACGGACGGATGGGTGCCGATACGGTCGTGTTGGGGGCTCAGCAGTATAGAGATAAAGGCGAGGACGGCAAGAGCGTGAAGTTTGTCAACGCCATCCGGCGCGCCATGAAATCGCCCGACTATACCACCTCTCTCGGCGCCTTTACGGTTTAAGCCGGCATCACGGGACGTAGTGGAAGTGGTTGTTGGCGCGGAGGGGGACGGGGGTTAATATATGGGCTGTGGTGGCTTGGTTGGGGTAGTACCACCGATAGGTCGTGGTGTCGCCGTCGGCTATAAAATCTATTATGTGCATCCTTGTGGCGACGGGGCCTTTGCCGAAGTCGAGCAGCAGATTTATGGTGCCGGGCGAGGGGCCGACTATCAGCCCTTTGTATGCCACGAGCCCGGCGTCTCCTTCGATTGGCGTGGCCTCGTCCCATCTGAAGTCGCGCAGGGCGGAGGGCAGAATGCGCAGAGGCATGTGCTCGGGCGCGCCGTAGACGATGGCAAAGAGCTTAGCAGGCTTGTCGTGATACATCCAGTCGTAGTAGGGCTTTTGGAGAAGATACCACGGAGCTTTCTGCCGAGGAGTGAGGTCGCTGAAAATCAGTGCGTCAGGCGCTGCCTTGTATTGGGCTACAGCCCGGCGGGTGTCGGCGCCGGCGTGCATGCATGCTGTGGCTGTTGCCGCGAGATGCGCGGGTAGCAGAATGGCCGTCAGGAGCAGGAGGACGTGCACGTATGGCCTGGGGCTTCGGCGGAAAATCAGGGAGCCGAAGCCAATACCGGCGGCAATGACCCCGAAGCAGCATACGCGTGCGCCTGTGCGGAAATATGCTGTGAGAAGGGCCGACAGCACCGCGCATACGGCCATGAACATTTCCGGCGTGGTGCAGCGTTTTCTCCGCAGAAGCAGCACGAGAGGGTAGGCCAGGGCGAATGCAGCGTAGGGAATCCACATCATGCTACGGGTGCTGAAAAAGGTCCATCGGAACCAGTGGCGACACATGAGCGAGGGCAGCAGCACGGCGAAGATTCCGAGCGCCATCCCTGCGACTGCGGCGCCATTTGCACGCGTGCGTAGGCGCGAATCGAAGGCGGCGCAGACTATGGCGCCCCCTGTCAGGGCCACGCCGAAGGCTTCCTGTCCGAAAGCCGCGACGAAGCCGGCAAAAAACATCGCGGGCGCCGGAAGAGGACGCCTCAGCAAAAGAAGCCGTCGGCCGAGCCAAAGCGCAAGAGCAGCATCCCAAAGGTAGGGAGCCTGGAATGATGTGAGATACAGCTGGTCGTTCCACGGAAAGATAACCACCATCACAAGTGCCATCCATACGGCGGATGAGCCGCGGAATTTGCTTCCGGCCATGGCCGCACCGCGCGTGATTATGTAGTAGAGAGCCGCTCCGCTTATGGCGGCCGGGACCCACCGCGGCAGAAGAATCACCAAGGGCATGAGCAGATTCGGCAACCGGAAATGGTCGTGGGTGAATATGAATATAATATTCCGCCACACCTCAGCGAGGTCTACCAGCGAGAAATCGGCGGCCCGGAGCTGTGTGCTTTCGACGCTCAGAAAGGCGTCGCGGACGCAGTGGATGCTGTTGAGGTCATCGCCCACAATGGGAAAAAGCCAAAGTCCTACAGCTGTGAGAAGTGCTATAAGCAGCGCGTAGGCCTGGGGGAGGTGGCGGAGGAGTGTCCGGGCGGAATTCATT
>CAMWQB010000070.1 GCA_947176295.1 uncultured Porphyromonadaceae bacterium | reverse complement strand
CTCCACCGAATACTACACCTCCCAAAGCTACAAGCCCACCAAGAAACTTGCCGAAAGCGGCAAGACCGGACCCGCCACCGTCATCATCTCTGGCGTCGGCCTCGGCATGGTATCCACCGCCGTTCCCGTTCTCGCCGTAGTCGCAGGCATCATCCTCAGCTACTGGTTCGCCTCCGGCTTCGACTTCTCCAACGTGGCTCTCGGCCTTTACGGCATAGGCATAGCAGCCGTGGGCATGCTCTCCACCCTCGGCATCACCCTCGCCACAGATGCTTACGGCCCCATCGCCGATAACGCCGGGGGCAACGCCGAAATGAGCGGTCTCGGCGCAGAAGTGCGTCGTCGCACCGATGCCCTCGATTCCCTCGGAAACACCACCGCTGCCACAGGCAAAGGCTTCGCCATCGGTTCCGCTGCCCTCACAGGCCTCGCCCTGCTCGCTTCATATATCGAAGAAATCCGCATTGGCCTCGATCGTCTCGGCCAGACCTTCATCACCCTCGGCGACCGCGTCGTGCCTCTCCACGAGGCTTCCTTCACCGACTTCATGCAATTCTACGAAGTGAATCTCATGAGCCCCAAGGTGCTCTCCGGCATGTTTATCGGCGCAATGATGGCCTTCCTCTTCTGTGGCCTCACGATGAATGCCGTGGGCCGTGCCGCCTCCCACATGGTCGACGAAGTCCGCCGCCAGTTCCGCGAAATCAAAGGCATCCTCGAAGGCAAGGCCGAACCCGACTACGCCCGTTGCGTGCAGATTTCCACAAAGGGCGCACAGAAAGAAATGATCTTCCCCTCCGTTCTCGCCATCGTCGCTCCCATCGCCACGGGACTCGTCTTCGGTGTTCCCGGTGTGATCGGTCTGCTCGTCGGCGGTCTTTCGGCCGGATTTGTCCTTGCTATCTTCATGGCTAATGCCGGCGGTGCATGGGACAACGCCAAGAAATATATCGAAGAAGGCAACTTCGGCGGCAAAGGCTCGGAAGTGCACAAGGCCACCGTTGTCGGCGACACCGTCGGCGACCCCTTCAAAGACACCAGCGGCCCCTCGCTCAACATCCTCATCAAGCTCATGAGCATGGTAGCAATCGTCATGGCCGGCCTCACCGTCAGCTGGAGCCTCTTCTGACCCGAATATCCGTAACATCAATTAATCGCGCCGCCCGGAACCTCGCTTTCCGGGCGGCTTTCGTTGCAGCGCTCAAAAACTTTGAGGCTTGTCCGGGCGTTCTATACGTAGATATAATACATAAAAACACACGTTCCGACCACTATACCGCTCTATGTCAAGCACAGCATCAACTTCTACTCCGGGGCGCCGCCCACGTCTCCTCATCATCGGCGGTGGATTTGCAGGCCTCAATCTCGCAAAGACCATCGACAAGCGCTCCTGGGATGTAACTATTATCGACCGCCACAACTATCATTCCTTCCCTCCTCTTTTCTATCAGGTCGCATCTTCAGGGCTTGAATCCTCCGATATCTGCTTTCCTTTCAGGCGCGAAATCCGTTCGCGAAAGGTCAAGGGCGCAGACTATCGTTTCGGCGATGTCCGCTCCGTCGATTTCGCCCGCAAGGAAGTCTCCACCCAATTCGAGACGATTCCCTACGATGCCCTGGTCATTGCCGCAGGCACAACCAACAACTTCTTCAATATCCCCGACCTCCACAAACACGTGTTCACTCTCAAAAGCGTGTCGCAGGCCATCCGTTGCCGCAACGAGGTGCTCGACCGCCTCGAGCGGGCCTCTATATCCCGCGACCCGGCCGAGCGTGCCCGTCTTCTCACATTCGTGGTTGTGGGAGGCGGCCCCACAGGTGTGGAAATCGCCGGAGCCCTCGGCGAAATGAAGCGATATGTCATCCCCCGCGAATATCCCGCAATATCCCGCGACGACGTCCGCGTGATACTCGTCGAAGGCACCGATACTCTTCTCCGCACCATGAGCCCCCGCTCGGGCAAGGACGCGCTCAAGGCCCTCGGACAGCTTATGGTGGAAGTGCGCCTCGGCAAGAGCATGAAAACATACGACCGCGGAGTCGTTACCTTCTCCGACGATACCACGATCGAGACCGAAACCGTAATCTGGACAGCCGGCGTTACGGGCGAATCCTTCGAGATAAAAGGCTCAGACGTCGCCCCGGGCCCAGGCAACCGTTGGATTGTCGACGAGTTCAATCGCGTCCAAGGTCTCAGCGACGTGTATGCCCTGGGCGACATATCCCTCCACATCTCCGAGAAATACCCGAAAGGATGTCCCCAGCTTGCTCAGGTGGCCATTCAGCAGGCCCGTACCCTTGGCCGCAATCTCAACTCCGGACGCTTCGACAAGCCTTTCAAATATCGCGATATGGGTTCGATGGCCACGATCGGCCGCAATCGTGCCGTTGTCGATATAGGACGCACCCACCTCTCGGGCTGGCTCGCCTGGGTGGCATGGATGGCCGTCCATCTGATGAGCCTCCTCGGCATGCGCAATAAGGCCGTCGTCCTCATCAACTGGGTGGTCAGCTACTTCACATTCTCTGCCGGGCTGCGCCTCATGCTCCGCCCGAGCAAATATCCCGTGAGAAGTTATTGGGAGGATTAGCCATGGATGCACTCGAAAACTACAGAAGCATATACGAAGCTTCATACAAACGCCAGAGAGCCTCGCGGACGCAGTGGTATTTCGAACGCCTGCTGCAGTCCCCGGCCGATGTCCGCATCAGCGACGACGGTCTCGCCGGGATGATGGCACGAACTTATCCATTCCTCTTCTGGGGCACCGAACTTCCCCTCCTGAATATCTCCCGGGCCACAACGCGCCCGGGAGAGCGCGGACGAGGCATTATGTCCTCCCTCATAAGGAAAGTTATGGTCGAAGAAGCCGAGCGCGGAACGGCCTTCGCTTCCGTCGCTCCGCCCACGCGCCGCCTCTACTTCTTTTTCGATCGCTTCGGCTTTTCAACCGTGGGCTACGTGTCCGAAGAACGCTACACCGATCTTCATGCCTTTGCTTCGCCCGACGACGTAGAGGGTCGCGAGCCCGAGGCTGCAACTCTTCGCGAAATAGCCCGTGCCCGAGGCATGTCCGTGCTTCTGTCCGACGCGGATTTCGCCCTCTTGTGCGAACAGCTGAGACTCGACGACGGCTCCGTCATATCCGCATCCGGCGCCGATGGCGCCGCCATGCTTTTCGCCGGGCGGCGTCCCGACGATGGAGAGCCTCTGAGCGTCCACGGCCTCTATTCCACCAGCCACGATGCCTCCGAGGCCGTCCTGTCGGCTTTGAGGGCTGAGCGAGCCGACGGAATCTCCATCACCATCCGCACCGATGCCGAAGGCTCTCCCAAAGCCCGACTGCGCGCAGGAGCCATGCTGCGTATTCTCGACGCTCAGCGTGTTCTCGACGCCTTGGCCAAAGCACGGCCTGACCTCCGCATGCGGATTCGGCTGCGCGACCCGATTATTCCCTCTAACAATTCTACATTCCATCTCCACCGGGGTAGGGTAGAGCGTGATGAAAGCTCTCAGCGCCCCGATCTCGACATCAGCATCGACACCCTCTGCTCCATCCTTTTCAGCGAGCCGAAGATCGGGGATGTATTCGATCTCCCCACCCGACGTCTCGCTCCCATAGTCCTTCCGGGCTGACACCTCTCCGAAAAATTTGCGCCTCAAAGGAAAAATCCGTAATTTTGTAAATAAATTCACGGAACAAGAGGCCGTATCCCAAAATGAACGAACCAATCCAACAGACAATGCGCGACATCCTCGAGGCCGAAAGTCGCGCCATTCTGAACATTCCTGTTTCGGATGCTTATGCCCGCGCTGTCGAGGCTATTGTAGAGCGCGTCCATCGCCGAGGAGGCAAGCTCGTTACCTCCGGCATGGGCAAAGCCGGGCAGATTGCAATGAATATTGCCACAACCTTTTCTTCCACCGGCACTCCCGCGGTAAATCTCCACCCCAGCGAGGCCCAGCATGGCGACCTCGGAGTGGTGCAGCCCAACGATATAATGCTCCTCATCAGCAACTCGGGAAAGACCCGCGAAATCCTCGAACTCGTCGACCTGCTTGCAGGCCTGTATTCCGGGCACGTCCCCATAATTGCCATCACAGGCAACGAAGACAGCCCCCTGGGACATCTCGCCGACATCACCCTCTGGACCGGCGGCTCCCCCGAGGTCTGCCCCTTGGGGCTCACTCCCACAACATCCACTACGATGATGACCGTCATGGGCGACGTCCTTGTCGTGAGCACCATGAAGGCCATCGGCTTCACGGTCGAGGACTATGCACGCCGCCACCACGGGGGCTATCTCGGTTCGGCTGCCAGGGCAGCATCATCTGTCGATAATTCAGGAAAATGAAAAAGATAATATGCATAGGCGAGTGCTCGCTCAACATCGTGTTCAATGCCGCCGGTCTCCCAGTTGGTGCAATGCCCGGCGGACGCGTGGTCAATGCCGCGGCTCTGCTCGCCAAGGCCGGACTCCCTGTTGTCATGGCCTCGGAAGCGTCTTCCGACGGCGTCGGCACTATGGTCGTCGATTTTCTTGAGAAAGCCGGAGTGGCCACGGCCTCCATCGACCGTTTCACAGAAGGCCGCACGCCCCTCAACGTCTTTACCCTCGGTCCGGATGGGCGCCCGCAGCTCACCCGCTACGAAAAATATCCCCCCGAAGAAGGTTTCGACATCATCTGGCCTCGCGTGGAAGAGGGCGATATCGTCATTTTCGGAGGATATTATGCCATCGATCCCCGCAACCACAATCGCATGATGCGTTTCCTCGAGAACGCCCGCGAGATGAAAGCACTCCTCATTTATCTCCCCGGATTCATCCCCGGTCAGGAGCCGCGCATCACTCGCGTAATGCCCGCCCTGCTCGAAAACCTCGAGCTCGCCGACATGGTGCTCACCCGCAGCGACGACCTTTCAATGATTTTCGGCCTTGACGGCGCTCAGTGCTACGCCCGCAATATCGGCTTCTATTGCCGCTCCATGGTCAACGTCGATGCCGACGCACGCGTAATTACATATTTCACCGACAAAGCCTCCTCCGAGCTCCCCATCGAAAGCAATCTTTGCCGAAGCCTTATCTGGAATGCAGGCATTCTCGCGGGTGTGGTCCGCGCACTCGAAGATATTCCCGGCGGAGCTCCCGCGCTCGATGCTCCGGACAGCACCCTTCGCGGAAAAGTTCTCACATCTGCAGTCCGCGAGGCCGATAGCGCCGCAGAAGCCATCGCCGCCCCTTGGCAGGAATGCGAATGATTTCAGAAATTTCATCAGACGTATAAATTTATCAACAATATGTCATCACCCGGTTTTGCGCCCCATAGCGGCGACCTCTTTTCCACCGAACGAGATATGCGCGTGGCCATTGTCCGCACTCTCTGGAACAGCCATATCACCGAGCGCCTACTTTCTGGCGCCCTCGACACCTTCGCGCATGCTCATCTCCATCCCGAAGACGTCAATGTCTTTGAAGTCCCGGGCGCCGTCGAGCTTACTTTCGCTGCATCGCGCCTCATCGAGACGGGTTTCTACGATGCCGTCATCGTCCTCGGATGCGTCATTCGCGGCGGAACACCCCATTTCGACTATGTATGTCAGAGCGTTACTCAAGGCATCACACACCTCAACAGCGAATGCGACATCCCCGTCATTTTCGGGGTTCTCACCGTCGACAACGAGCAGGATGCGCTCGACCGCGCAGGTGGCGCACTCGGAAATAAAGGGGCCGAAGCGGCCGAGGCGGCGCTCTCGATGTTCGACTTCATGACACGCGTCGAAGATATCTGAAACTCTTTGGCCTTCCGGATTGTTTTAGAATAAAATACACTAAGTTTCAACAATCAAAAAAAACAACTCATCAGGCCATGACACAGAATCAGACGTCCCGCAAATCCTCCACCCCTACCTGGGTGTGGGTGGTAATAGCTCTTATAGTTGCCACTCTCACAGTGGCTTGCCTTCTCTACATCGGATGGTTCGACAACGAAACTCATGTCGATACCCCCGCCGGAGATAACGTAACTCAGCAGTACGAGCTCACCGAGCCTCAAGCCGACCAACCGGGCGAAGCCGATTGGCAGAACGCCGACCACCGCTCTCTCCGGCAGGTGATTGTCGATCCTGACGGCGGCGCATCGGAGGCCGAATAATGTGCTCCCCCAAAATTTGTTTATGAAATTAAGTAAATATCTGCTTCTCATTCTCTTACCGGCCGTGGCCGCCCTCATGGGCGCCTGCGGCTCGCATTCCGACTCCCTCTCCCTCCTCCGCGACGCCGAAACGGCATACGCCAGCCATAATTACGATGAGGCTCAGGCCATCTGCGACACCATCGTTTTGCGTGCCCGGGGCGGCGAAGAGCTCCCTCCCGATGTCGCATGCAGTGTTGCAATCATACTCGTGCGCCTGGGCGAGGCATCGAACCTCGAGGACGAGAATATGGCCTCGGCTTGGCAGAGCCTACGCATGGCCATGGAATCGCAGCCCGATTCTCTCGCCGCTCACATCCGCACGCTTCCGCCCGAGGATCAGGCTGCCATAATGATGCTCTGGCGCCTGAATGTGCGGCAGGACACTACAATAGTCGCCGAATATCCCGACGAATATCATGCTTTCGAAACCGAGCCCGGCGAATCCGGGCAGTTTGAATGATGGCAGCAAAAGCTTCTTCTTCAGAATCGTGGCAGGATAAGCTTAGAGCCATGCTCGAAGCTTCCGGCGAAATGCCGGAAGCCGAAGCCGCTCCCGCCGAACCGCAGACCCCCGCCGAGTCTGCGACCAAGCACCCCCCGCTCACGCTACTTTATGAGCGGAAGGGCCGCGGTGGAAAGCAGGCCACAATCATTGCCGGCTTCGAAATCTCCGACGCCGAGCTTCAGGACCTGGCCGCACTTATCAAGAAACGCCTTGCCACAGGCGGGTCTGCCCGAGGCGGTGAAATTCTAATCCAGGGCGACCGACGCGCCGACCTCCGCACCCTCCTTCCGGCTCTGGGCTATAAAGTCAAGTAGGCTTCCCCGACTTCTTCATTATCACATTCTTCGCACCCCCCCCCTCCCATCTCTCTTCTCCGCTTTGCTCACAGTCTATAAAGCTTCGGCCGGTTCAGGAAAAACCTACACCTTGGCCCTCAGATACATTTCCACCCTTCTTGGCCTGAAACTCACGGCCTCCGACGGCATGGTGCGTTACGTCCTGAATTCCGACAAGTACGCACCCGGTGGCCACCGCTTTCCGCACCGTCATCGCGGCATCCTCGCCATCACCTTCACAAACAAGGCCACGGCCGAGATGAAGGAGCGTATCATCATGCAGCTCAATCGTCTTGCCGCTGTTCCGCATCCGGGTGCCGAAGCCTCCGACACGCCCTACGCCGCCTCTCTCACCGAGCTGTTCGGATGCACGCGTGCCGAGCTCGCCCAAGCAGCTGCAATTGCCGTCCGAGAGCTCCTGTGCGATTATTCCCGCTTCAATATCAGCACAATCGACTCCTTTTTTCAAAGTGTGCTCCGCACCTTTGCCCGCGAGGTGAACCATCAGGGCGACTATGCCATCCAGCTTGACGATTCCGATGCCGTAGGGGCCGGGATAGGACTGATGCTCGACGACATAAACTCCGGACGCCACCCCTCGGCTTCCCGCCTCAAGCGATGGATCGACACCCTCATGGCCAAGAGCATTGCCGAAGGCTCGCGTTTCAATATCTTCGACTCGGAGTCCCACCTCCGCGCGGGTCTCAAACGTTTTGTCGAGAAAATGTGTGGCGAGACCTTCCGCCGAAATTCCGCGGATATGGAAAAATATCTCGCCGGCGACAGCATCCGCCGCCTCGGCCTTGCCGTTGCAAAGGAGCTCGACACGGAAATTCCTGCCCGCTGCCGCCGAGCCGCCGCCAAATTCCGCTCCGCCTTGGATGCCGAAGGCGTGGCTCTCGATTGGCTGAAGGGAAATTTCCCTGCACTCCTCGAAAAGCTCGATGCCGGCGACGTTCCCGACAACGCTCAAGTCGGAACGCGTGCCCCGGCCGGATTCATGAAGTGGCTCGAGTGGGGCGGCTCCGCAGCCGAGGCGGATATTAAACCTCTGTTCACTCTCAAGAATCTCCCTAAGTCGGGCAAATCCCCCCTCTTCCCCTCCGAGGCTTTCATTGCCACCGCTCAGGCTTTCGCTGCCGAGGCAAGGGAGATCTTTGTCCGGGCGCACATCCTTTCCCGGTGTCTGCTTGCCTGCTACAACCTCGAGTTCCTCGGATTCGCTTCGGAATATATCGACCTCTACAGGCGCGAAAACAACCTCATCCTCCTCTCCGACACAAATGAACTCCTGCGCCGAATAATCAAAGACGAGGAACTGCCCTTCATCTACGAGCGCATAGGCATGACGCTCACAAATCTCCTCATCGACGAATTTCAGGACACATCCGTCATGCAGTGGGAGAACTTGCGTCCGCTCGTGGCCAACAGCCTCTCCGACAACCACGACAACCTCATCATCGGCGACGTCAAGCAGGCAATCTACCGTTTCCGCAGCTCCGATTCTTCGATGCTCGATAGCGGCGTCGAAGCCGAGTTCCCCAACAAGCACGAGACCCGCGGAAACATTCCTTCGGAGAACACAAACTACCGCTCTTCTCATGCGGTGGTCCGCTTCAACAACACGCTTTTCACGTCCCTCTCCTCCCTTCTCAGCGTCCATGGCTATGAAGGCGTCCGGCAGGCTCTCCCCGCCGCCACGGCAAAGAAGCAGGGCTTCGTGCGAGTGGATTTTCTCGAGGAAGGCGCCGAAGGCGTCGACGCCTCATTCCACCGCATGGCCGAGGATATTCTCCGCCAGCATAGCGCCGGATACCGGTGGCGCGATATCGCCATTCTCGTCCGCGAACGCAGCAAGGGTGTAAAGGCCGTGAATTATCTCATGGCCAATTATCCCGAGATTCCCGTCATTTCCGACGAAGCCCTGCTCCTCGATCGCTCTCCGGCCATTCAACTCATTCTCAGCATGCTCCGGATAGTCGACGAAGCCTACGCCTATGCCGGAGACTCCCGCGAGATCATTGAGCAGAGAAAGTATGCCACCCGCCGCGAGATAAACATGATGATTTCCCGCTTCAACTTCTATGTCGGCGAGAAGTTTTCACCTGAGGAAGCCTTGCGGAAAGCCGTAGCCGATGCGCCCGAAGAGGCCGAAAAAATGCATATCGATGTCGAGGACGTCCTCCGTCGTCGCCCTGCAAATCCCACAGCCCTCGTCGAGACAATCGTGGCTACGAAGCTCGGCAAGGACCTCCGCGCCGAAGAATACGTCTATATTGCAGCGTTTCAGGATGTAATGGAATCCTTCTTTGCCACTCACGAAGGCGACATCAAGGCGTTCCTCTCCTGGTGGAACGACCATAAAGGCACGCTTGCCCTCGCATCGCCCCCGGACACCGACGCCGTGTCGGTCATGACCATCCACAAATCCAAAGGCCTTGAATGGCCCTGCGTCCATATCCCCGACTGCGCCTGGGCCCTCTCCCATCCCGACCCTGAGATTTGGTACGACCTCAAGCCCCTGCTTTCGGAATGGATGCCCGACGAAGTAAGCTCAGCTCCCCCTATGCTGCTCATGGACAGTTCCTCCGCCTTCGGACTTCCCTCCTCGCCCCTCGCTCCGCAATACAACGCCGACCTGGCCGAGCAGACGGCCGACAACCTGAACATTACCTACGTTGCATTCACCCGAGCCTCAAACGAGCTTATCATAACCTGTCCGATGTCCGTCGATTCCAAAGGCGGCGAGACTTATCCCGGAGTTGCCCGTGCCCTTATGGATGCTTTTGTGAATGCCGAAACTTCTCGCAACGAGGAGTATAAGTCCGACCCTCTCACCCTTCCCCTCAGCCTTTCGCGTGGAGGCGAGGCCCAGGGCCGGCCCCGCTACTCCTTTAAGTTCGGCGAACCCACAGCCGTCGATAATCCCGCGCCTGCGGTTCAGGCCACCGGCGTCGAAGCCGGCCCATATGAGGTGGTTCTGCGCAGCGACGCCCGCGAGCTCACATCCGTGGAGGATGCACTTACAGAGGCATATATCGCCGTCGGAGGTGAAGAAGAAAAAGAGATTGCCGACACCCCTGTCCCCGAGGAATACTCCGACGAAAGGATGAGGGCAGCTGCCGAGAGAGGCACCAATATCCACAATGTCCTCGCCTTCATGCGCAGGCTCTCGGACATGCCCAAGGCCATCAGCTATGTCGGCAACATAGCGCGCATATCCCCTGACGGCCGCCGCGAGATAGCCCGCATTCTCTCCGATGCCGTTGCCGCTGCCGGTCCGATGGTCGAAGCTTGGTTCGGCAACGATATAGAGGTCATGAGCGAACGCGAGATTTTCATTCCCGGAACAGGAGAGACCTTCAGGCCCGACCGGGTGGTGCGCTTCCCCGACGGACGAATCGAGATCGTAGACTATAAATTCACCTCCGAGCCCCGCCCCTCGCATCGCCGTCAGGTCGCAAACTACAAAAAACTCATATCCCTCCTCTTTCCCGATGCCCCCGTCAGAGGCTTTCTCTGGTATCCCGAGTTGCAAATCATCAGCGAAGTATGAACCATGCCGCCGCGGCTCGTGTTTTGATATAAACATACGTTTCAGCACACTATGAACAGCAAAAGACTTATCCGACGCATTCTGCAGGCCCTGCCGCTTTCCGCCTTCGCTCTCCTGGCATCAGGCGGACTCACCTCCTGCATAGGCTTCGACGCCGCCCTCGACCCCTCGGGAGGCTCATACTGGACCGTCGACGATTATATCAGTGCCCCCGGCTATTGGGGCCCGGGATTCTACGGAAATGGATGGGGAGCT
>CAMWQB010000069.1 GCA_947176295.1 uncultured Porphyromonadaceae bacterium | reverse complement strand
ACCTACGACACCTCGCTCCACACCCTCGCCGACGCCATGAAGGGCGCCGATGCATTCCTCGGATTGTCGGTGGCCGATGTCGTAACGCCCGAGATGCTTCAGAGCATGGCCGAGAAGCCTATAGTCTTTGCTCTGGCAAACCCCAACCCGGAAATTTCCCGCGACATCGCCCTGGCCGCCCGGCCCGACCTCATATATGCAACCGGCCGCTCGGACTATCCGAATCAGATAAACAACGTGCTCGGCTTCCCCTACATTTTCCGTGGAGCCATCGACAGCCGTGCCGAGGTAATCAACGACGAAATGAAACTCGCTGCAGCCTCGGCAATAGCCGAGCTTGCCCGCGAAGCCGTTCCTGACGACGTGCGCGAGCTCTACCCCGGCGAAACTCTCGAATTCGGCCGCGACTATATCCTTCCCAAGCCTTTCGATCACCGTCTGCTTCAGAAGGTTGCGCCCGCCGTTGTGCATGCGGCCGACGTCTCGGGAGTGGCCCATCGCAAAATCGACGACCTCAAGGGATACGGCGAAAACCTCGGCAATTACGTGAACTGCACCGACCGCCACATTGCCGAATTCATAGCCAACGCCTGCACGAAAGAATAAAAAACGCCTCAATCCGCGAGCCCCCGAGGACAATAAACACCCCCGGGGGCGCGTTTCTTTAACAATATGAAGACCAACATTATCACCGGCCTCGGGCTCGCACTGACCCTCGGCCTCTGCGGCACCACCGACGCAGCCGCCTGCACAAGCCTCATTGCCGCTCCCGGAGCCACCGCTCCCGGCGACGGCACGATGATAACTTACGCTGCCGACTCGCATACGCTCTACGGCGAACTCTACCGCCAGCCTGCCGCCGACCATCCCGAAGGCGCCATGCGCCCCGTGGTGGAATGGGACACGGGCAAGCTCCTGGGTAGCATCCCCGAAGTGAGCCACACTTACGCCACTATCGGCAACATGAACGAACATGGCCTCACCATCGCTGAAAGCACCTGGGGCGGCCGCCCAGAGCTCGAAGGCTCCGGCCTCATCGACTACGGCTCGCTCATCTACATCACCCTCCAGCGCGCCAAGACGGCCCGCGAAGCTCTGGAAATCATGACCGCCCTCGTCCGCGACTACGGCTACGCCTCCGAAGGCGAGAGCTTCTCGATAGCCGACCCCACGGAAGTGTGGATTCTTGAGCTCATCGGCAAGGGCAAGACCGACCCCGGCGCCGTATGGGTGGCCCGTCGTGTGCCCGAAGGCCACATCAGCGGCCACGCAAACCACGCCCGCATCCACACCTTCCCGCAGAACGATCCCGAAACCCTCTACAGCCCCGATGTTATCGACTTCGCCCGCAGCCAAGGGTACTACGAAGGCCCCGATGCCGACTTCGACTTCTCGCGCGCATACGCCGTAACCGATGCCGGCGCTCTCCGCGGCTGCGATGCCCGCGTGTGGAGCTACTTCAACCGCTTCGCCCCCGAAGGCTCTATGGATCAATATCTCCCGTGGATTTTCGAAGGCAAAGGCGAAGTGCTTCCTCTATGGGTGAAGCCCGCCAAGCCCCTGAGCTCAACCGACCTCAAGGAAATGATGCGCGACCACTTCGAAGGCACTCCTCTCGACATGACAAAGGACATCGGCGCCGGCCCCTTTGATGTGCCATATCGCTGGCGACCCATGGGCTTCTCGGTCGACTCCGTGGAATACACCCACGAACGCGCCATCGCCACCCAGCAGACGGGATTCTCCTTCGTATCCTCCATGAGCGACAAGCGTCCCGAGGCCATGAAGGGCATCCTGTGGTTCGGCGTGGACGATGCCAACACCTGCGTGTACGTGCCCGTCTTCAACTCCACCGACACCATTCCGCCGGCTCTCGACGGAAAAACCGCCGACCTTCTGCGCCTGTCGTGGGATTCGATGTTCTGGGTCAACAATTTCGTTGCCAATCAGGCCTACAACCGCTACAGTCAGATGATTCCCGACATCCGGCGCGTCCAGGGCGCGCTCGAGACGGCCATCGTCGACGATGTAAACACGGCCGAGACGGCACTCAAGGGCGTGCCCTACCCCGAGGCTCAGGCGCGTCTCCGCGACATGACACTCGGATGGACCGACAAGGCCACCAAGGAATACAAGGCCCTGGGCGACTTCCTCTTCGTGAAATTTATGGACGGGAACATCAAGAAACAGAACGCCGACGGCTCCTTCACACGCTCCGAAACGGGCATGCCCGTGCAACCCGTGTTCGGCGGCTACAACGAACGCTACTTCCGCTCCATCGTCGAGGATGCCGGCGACCGCCTGCGAGTGCCCGAAATAAAGATGTGAGCAATTCCGGCCCGGTTTTTGTTATATATACACAACTGACATTAAAAACAAGACACATACAGAACTATGGAACAAATCAAACCCGGAAAATATTTTGAAATGACATACACGCTCTCGCGCGTGAACCCCGACGGCACGGAAGAAGCCCTGCACGAGATGACGTCCGAAGACCCTGAAAAGGCTATCTTCGGCGTTACCCGCGGCTTCGTTCCCGCTCTCGAAAAAGCACTTGACGGCCTCAAGCCCGGCGACACCTTCGACGTCGTGGCCGATCCCGAGAACGGCTTCGGTCCCTACGACCCCGAGGAAGTGGTAACTCTTCCGAAAGACATCTTCATGGTCGACGGCAAGTTCGACGACGAAGCCTTCTATCCCGGTGCTCTCGCCCCGATGATGACTGCCGACGGCTATCGCATCGACGGTCTCGTGAAAGAAGTAACGCCCGACAGTGTGGTTGTGGACTTCAATCATCCTCTGGCTAAGGACAATATCCGCCTGAAAGGCACCGTTACCGTTGTGCGCGACGCCACCCCTGAGGAGCTCATGCCGAGCGAAGGCGGATGCTGCGGCGGCGGATGCTGCGACGGCAATGGCGGCGGCTCTTGCGAGAGCGGCGAAAGCGGCTGCGGAGGTGGTTGCTGCGGCTGCTGAAGCACCGACACAAACTGATTTCCACTTATAATCCGAGGCTGCGACGTGATTCATTCCCACACGTCGCAGCCTCGATATTTTTTTGCAGCAATAAAACCATGCAAATTTAAAGTTGGACTTTACATTTGCAAAAATAGGTCTTTCGGGTCATATTTGCAAATAATTCGGCATCGCAATCTGAGGAAATTTTCTTAATTTTGTATTTTGATATATTAGAATTTCCCAACCCTCCATCTCTCCACCCACTCCAGGCTCAAAAATGAACATATATTCTCCCGGACAAATCGACTATATCATCGAGCAAACCCTCGGCTCCACTCCCCAACAGCACATGGCCTTTATCCGCGCCGTGGGCGCGGAAGTGGCAGCCAACGTGGGCTCGCTCCGGCGCAAGAACAAACGCGTGGTGATCTTCGCCGGAAACGACATCAACGGAGCGTACGCCATGGAGACAGGCGCCGAACTCGCTCGCATGGACTTCAACCCGGAAGTCTACCTTATCAACATCGGCGGCGACCGCCTCACTGCCGACGCACGCGCCGCACGCGAGGATTTTATCGAAGCCGCAGGCGAGGAAGCCCTCTTCGAAACCATCGGCATGGAACTGGTGCAACCCGACCTTTCTGCGTCGGACCTCGTGGTGGAAGGCCTCTTCGGCCGCGAACACGACGGCCCTCTGATGGGCGGCTACCAGTATCTGGCCCGCTTCATCAACGAGAGCGGAGCCTTCGTCGTGGCCATCGACCTCCCGGCGGGCATGACCGTGGACCTCTCCGTGGGAATGATCAACCGCAATATAATCCACGCCAACATCACCCTTACGCTCGTCGGGCCCTCCACGGCTTTCTTCATGAAAGAAAACGCGGAGCTCGTGGGCCGCTGGCAGGTGCTGGACGTAGACCTCGATGAGGAGGCCCTGAGCAACACGAAATGCCACACGCGACTGATCGAAGCCCACAACGTGCGCAAGCTCATGCCCGCGCGCAACGAATTTGTGTCGAAGGCCGATCTGGGCCACGCGCTCCTCTATGCCGGGAGCTACGGCATGCTCGGCGCAGCAGTACTCTCGGCCCGCGGCGCACTCCGCTCCGGCTGCGGAAAACTCACCGTCCACGGCCCTCGCTGCGGTTTCTTCGTGCTTCAGACGTCAGTGCCGTCGGCAATGTTCATGACCGACGGAGGCGACATGGACATCCGCCGCATGGATTATTCCAAAAACTATTCGGCCATAGGCGTAGGCCCTGGCATCGGCACATCCGACGCCACAGTGGCCGCCCTCGAAGGCCTCCTGAAGGGCGCCAACGCCGCATCGGCCCCTATCGTGCTCGACGCCGATGCGCTCAACTGCATGTCGCTGCGGCCGTCGATGCTCGACTTCCTGCCGGCTCGCTCGGTAATCACTCCCCATGAAGGCGAATTCGACCGCCTCTTCGGCAAACAACCTTCGTCGTCGGCACGCCTACTCAAAGCCATCGAAATTTCCCACAAGCTTTCCATAATCATTGTTCTGAAAGGCCACTACACCGCCACCATCTGGCCCGACGGCTCGGTGCTCCTCAACTCCTCGGGCACTCCCGCACTGGCCACCGGTGGCTCGGGGGACGTCCTCACGGGGCTCATCACCGGTCTCATTGCATCAGGAATACACCCGGAGTATGCCGCCGTGGCAGGCGTGTATATCCACGGGCTCGCAGGCCACTTCGCAGCCCGCACTCAAGGCATCCGCTCGGTTACGGCCGACGACGTGGCCCAGTATCTCGGCCCGGCAATGGAAGCAATAGCTAAACCCGCAAAACAACAATGAAAAAAAATCTCCTCCCCCTTCTCGCACTCCTGATGTGCACGTTCGGACCGGTCCTTGCACAGACCTCGCAGAAAATCACGGCGGGCAAAGCCACGGAATACGGCCTCATCTATTCTCTGCCCGTTACGGCCCTCGACATCACAATCGAAGCAGAGCTCTCCTCGGAAACTCCGGGCGAATTCTCGAACTATGCCCGCAGGCATCTGGGCGACGACACGGCCATACGGAAAGCATCGCGCTCGGCGCGCCTGAAAAGCATCACAATCACCCCGCGGGGCATCGCCGACCCCGAGAACCGCTGGGTGGCTCAGTTCAAGGCCGGCTCCACGCCCTTCATGATTCTCTCGCCCGAAGGAATACCGCTGGCCATCAATACGGAAGAAGCCTCCATGCCGCAGGCTCCCACGCTCCCTGAGGCAAAGGCAGCAGCCCCGAGCCCGCTCGAGACGGAAGCAGCCCGGCAGGCCGTAACTCAGGAAATGGCCCGTTCGAGTTCCGTGTCCAAACGCGCCGAGCTTGCCGCCCAGCGCATCTTCGAACTCCGCGAAATGCGCTCCGACATCCTCTCGGGGCAAAGCGACAATACTCCCCCGGACGGCAAGGCCATGCAACTCGTTCTCGACAACATCGCCGCCCAGGAGGCAGCGCTCACCGCTATGTTCTTGGGCACGCGCTCCACGCGCACGGACGTCCGGACAATAGAACTCGTGCCCGACAGCGCCGAAATCGACAGCCGCGTCATTGCCCGCATATCCGCGATCGATGGCATTGTCGATGCCGACAACCTCGCCGGTGCGCCGGTGCGCCTCAGCCTCCAAATCCTCGAGCCTGCCACGCTGCCGGCCAACGACAAGGGTGAGCCCAAGCGCTTCCCCAAAGGAGGCGTGGCATACACCATTCCCGGCACGGCGCTTGTGAGCGTGGACTACGAAGGCTCGGAAGCAGCCTCGAAAGAAGTGAGCCTCGCGCAGTTGGGAGTAACTTTCGGCCTCGACCCCGCCTTGTTCACAGACAAGAAAGCACCATCGATGGTGCGCTTCGATCCCACGACGGGAGCAATTCTCATAATAGGACCTGCGGAATGACCTCTCCCGAATCCCTGAACAAAGAAATCGAAGGCCTCAGCCGCGAAATTGCTGCTGAGGCCGATGCATCCGTGCTCGGAGAACTGATATTCCGCCGCGGGCGCCTCCGCTGGAAAATACAGGACCGCTCCGGAGCAATGAGCGACTATGCCGCGGCGGCAGAATTAGCGCCCGGCTGCGGAGCCGCCGAGGCCCTCGCGCAAGCCCGCGAAATAATGGCTTTCTACCACCGCGACCTGTACAATCCCTGAGATTATTCGGCAGGGAGGTCGTCGTACTTCTGATAGAGGAAATCGTTGTAGGGGAAGCGGGTGAGATGTACCTCCTTGGCCATCTCGTATAGCCGTTGCTTGAGTTCGTCGATATTCGTGCCCTTGCGCGCGGATATGAAGACGCAATTATCGTTCATCTTCGCCATCCACGTCTCCTTGAGCTCCTCGAGGCTCACGTTCTCGCGCGTGCGGGGGGTGAGATCGTCGGCATCCTTGGGCTTGTAGGTGAACGCATCTATCTTATTGAACACCAAAAGCGTGGGCTTGTCTGCGCCATCGCATACCTCGGCAAGCGTCTTGTTTACGACCTCTATCTGCTCCTCGAAGTTGGGATGAGAAATATCCACCACATGCACGAGGATATCGGCCTCGCGCACCTCATCGAGGGTGCTTTTGAATGAATCCACCAGGTGTGTGGGCAGCTTGCGGATAAAGCCCACGGTGTCCGTCAGCAGGAAAGGAAGATTGTCGATCGTAACCTTGCGCACGGTGGTGTCGAGCGTGGCGAAGAGCTTGTTTTCAGCAAAAACATCGCTCTTGCTCAGGAGGTTCATCAGCGTAGACTTTCCCACGTTCGTATACCCTACGAGCGCCACGCGCGTCAGCTTGCCGCGGTTTTTGCGCTGGACGGCTTTCTGGCGGTCGATGGCCTTCAGTTCCTCCTTCAGGCGCGAAATCTTATCGAGTATAATTCGACGGTCGGTCTCTATCTGTGTTTCGCCCGGGCCTCGCATGCCGATGCCGCCGCGCTGGCGCTCGAGGTGGGTCCACATCCTCGTCAGACGCGGCAGAAGATACTGATACTGTGCCAGTTCAACCTGTGTCTTGGCATTTGCCGTCTGAGCGCGACGAGCGAAAATATCGAGAATGAGACTCGTGCGGTCGAGAATCTTCACCTGAAGCTCCTTCTCAATGTTTGCCACCTGCTTGGTGGTGAGGTCGTCGTCGAAGATAACCATTCCTATCTCGTTATCTTCCACGTATTTCTTAATCTCCTCGAGCTTGCCCGTGCCGACGTATGTGCGCGGATTGGGATAGTCGAGCTTCTGGAGGAATGTATTGATTGTCTCTGCTCCGGCCGTATCGGCCAGAAAAGCGAGCTCGGCAAGATATTCCGTAGCTTTGAATTCGTCCTGCCTGGGCGTAACGAGGCCCACGAGGACTGCGCGTTCGGGGAGTTCCTGCCCCGGTGGTGTATGTTCTATCATAATTGAACCGTGTCTTGTTTATATTGCAAATTTACGATTTAAATTTCTTACTGCCAAACCGGATATAGCCGCAGCGATGGAGCCACACGATGAAGTAGGAGCTCATGGCACAAATGGAGATGGGGAGCAGCGAGGCATAGGAGCCGGTCATCTCCGTGGCTATGAATATGGCCATGAAGGGGGCGCCTATGATTCCGGACATCGCCCCGGCCATCCCAAACAGGGCACAATGCGCAACCGGAATATCGGCCCCTGGAATCTGATTCACGGCCAGACCGAAGAATAGTCCGGCCATCGCGCCCGCAAACAGCGTAGGAGCGAATTCTCCGGCAACGCCGCCGCCATGGACGGTTGCTCCGCAAGCCCAGCACTTGGCAAGCAGGATGCCAGCCACAACCAGAAGCAAGGGTCCGGTGTGGAGGTCCTTTGCCAGAAGGGCGAAGGGCGATTCCATAATCACGGTGGAATTATCGCCGTTGATCATGTGGGTGAGGGCGCCATAGCCTTCGCCATACAAGGTCGGGAATATAAACAGCAGGACGCCTATCGTAAGACCGGCCACAAGATTTCGCACCCACGGGCGCTGCATGCCCTGAAGGCGCCTCTTGGTGAAGTTCATCACCCATGAATAATAGATCGAGTACAAGCCGCAGAACACGCCGAGAAGCACCGACACAAACATCATGCGGGCATTGAAACCTATTATCCCGTGATAATCGACATCCGTGACACCTCCGCTGAGGGCGTAGGCTATCATACCTCCGCTGAGGCAGGCTATGGCGAGGGCAACGGCGTCGATGGCCGAGAGCGTGATGGCGAGGCACTCCACAACAAAAAACATCCCGCCCACGGGAGCCTTGAATATGGCGGCAATGCCGGCTCCGGCTCCTATGGCCATGAGGAGCCTCACCGTCTGGGGCTTGACGCCGAAGATGCGTCCGAGATTGCTGCCGATGGCCGCGCCTGAGCTGGCGATAGGACCTTCGGAACCTGCCGAGCCTCCGAAACCGAGCGTTACCGTCGCGGCTATCAGAGGCGTGATGATTCGTCGGCCGCGCAGGTAGTAGTGGCCCTTGGCCATTCCGGACTTTATCTGATTCACGCCGTCGGAAATATTAACCTTCAGAATCTTGCGCATAAAGAGGCCCGTGAGGCATATGCCCAGCACGGGCACGACGATGAGCCAGGGGTTCATTCCCTCCATGTTGAGATGCGAGGTAAGAAGATGCGACACCCCGGCAATGGCAAGCTTGAAAAGCCATGCCGCCACGCCTGAGAATATCCCCGTAACCAAGGCCAGGGACAGTATCAGCGGACCTCCTTCGGGTCTGAAGTTGCGGCTGACAAAACGCGACAAGGGTCCGGATGCGCCTCCGGGCGGCGTGGCGAATTGTGTTTTGGTATCGTCGGGTGTAAACATAGATAATCAGTAAGGGCTTTTAGTCCGCCAAGAAAATATCAACGTGGTAAAATATCAACGAGCGGGAGAGATATATAGCCCACGCGGCAATAGTTAATAATAAATAAATTTAGATAAATAATCGTAATTTTAGAGATTTAAACCCTCGCGGGCATGCTCAATATTATAATTATCACCGATTTTTTTGTAACTTTGCAGAAAGAACTTCTAAACACCTGCGAAGGAGGGGGCTCACAGCTTCCTCCTCTTTGCATAAATATCGCCGCAGTTCCTCCCGGACCACTGCGGCCGACCCCAGCCTCAACCGATATGATTGACAAAGAACTGCTGATCCGCACTATCGACCGCGCCCTCGAAGGCACCGACCTCTACCTGGTGGAGCTCAAGCTCACACCGGCGAATGAAATAAACGTAGAAATCGACTCCGACACGATGGTCGACATCGACGAATGCGTGGCCCTGACCCGCAGCATCGAAGACGTGTTCGACCGCGAAATCGAGGACTATGAACTCGAAGTAGGGTCCGCCGGCCTCACGTCGCCCCTGAAAGTCTACCGGCAGTATGTCAAAAACCTCGGCAAGGACATGGAGGTGCTTACCCGCGACGGCCGCAAGCTCCACGGCGTGCTGGCCTCGGCCGAGCAGACCGACCCGGTCGATCCCAGAGCCGTGAAGTTCGAGCTCGCCGTAAAGACAAAAGTGAAGGAGCCCGGAGCAAAACGCCCCGTGATTCGCGACGAAAAAATCGAGCTCACGGCCGCCGATTGCAAATCCGTGGTCTACGACCTCAAATTCTAAAATCGAAAACAAATTAAAACCCACTAAGATATAATGGCAAAGAAAGAGGAAACTCCCAATATGGTGGAGCAGTTCTCTGAGTTCAAAGAGCTCAAGAACATCGACAAGACCACAATGATAAGCGTGCTGGAAGAATCCTTCCGCAACGTATTGGCCAAAATGTTCGGCACGGACGAGAACCTCGACGTGATTCTAAACCCCGACAAAGGCTTCGTGCAGATTTTCCAGAACCTCACGGTAGTGCCCGACGGCGAAGTCGTGAACCCCAACCTTCAGATTTCCCTGAGCGACGCCCGCGCCGACGACGACCCCGAGGCCGAGGTGGGCGAGGAGCACTCCCGCGAAATCATTTTCGAAAAATTCGGGCGTCGCGCCATCCTCAACCTGCGCCAGACCCTCCAGAGCCGCATCCTCGACCTTCAGAAAGAGGCAGTCTACGCCAAGTTCAAGGACCTCGAAGGCGAGCTCGTAACCGGCGAAGTATATCAGACCTGGAGCCGCGAGACCCTCCTGCTCGACTCCGACAGCAATGAACTCCTCCTTCCCAAGAACGAAGCCATCCCCGGCGACTTCTTCCGCAAGGGCGAGACCGTGCGCGCCGTCGTGAGCAATGTCGACAACAAGAACAACAACCCCAAAATCACCGTAAGCCGCACGAGCCCCAACTTCCTGCGCCGTCTCTTCGAGCTCGAAGTGCCTGAGATCCACGACGGCCTCATCAGCATCAAGGCCGTGGCCCGCATCCCGGGCGAGCGTGCCAAGATTGCCGTCGAGAGCTACGACGACCGCATCGATCCCGTGGGCGCCTGCGTAGGCGTGAAAGGCTCCCGCATCCACGGCATCGTCCGCGAGCTCCGCAACGAGAATATCGACGTCATCCACTACACGACCAATCCCTCGCTCCTGATTCAGCGCGCCCTCTCGCCCGCCCGCATCTCCACAATCCGCGTGGACGAAGAGGCCAAGAAGGCCGAGGTGTTCCTGCGCCCCGAAGAGGTGTCGCTCGCAATCGGCAAAGGCGGTCAGAACATCAAGCTTGCCCAGATGCTCACGGGCTTCACAATCGACGTCTACCGCGACACGGAAATGATCTATGAGGACGACATCTTCCTCGACGACTTCAAGGACGAAATCGACGGCTGGGTAATCGATGCCCTCAAGGACATGGGTTGCGTTACGGCACAGGCCGTTCTCCACACCTCCCGCCAGGAGCTCATCGACAAGAGCGACCTTGAGGAAAACACCATCGACGACGTTCTGGCCATCCTCCGCCGCGAATACGAGGACGACGAAGAGGACGCCGACGACGAGGCTGCCGAAGAGAAGATCGAGGACTGAGACGCGGGCTCTCCCCCACACATCCTGCAAGCCTCCCGCCTCCCTTAGCGGACAAGGCTCCTCTCGCCTCTTCCCCGCCCCCGTCTCTCAAAAATATCCTCATTCTTTCTAACGCAAGCGGCCTCCGGCCCATAAAAAAATAAATTACAATATGGCGAAAGTCAAAATTAGCAATATCGCAAGGGACCTGAACATCTCCGCCGAGACGGTCTATGATGCCCTTCGCAAAAAGAACGTCTCCATCGTCGAGTCGCCCAACACTCGTCTGGAAGAAGAGCACGTGGAAATGCTCATGAACGAATTCCAGGCCGACCGCGCCTTCAAAAGCACCATCCAGCCCACACGCAAAAAGGCCCCCGAAGTTCCCAAAGCCGAGCCCAAGCCTGTTGCGCCCAAGGCCGAGACACCCCTCTCGCCCGTGGAAGAGGTGCGCGCCGGCGCTCCCAAGGTGCTGGGCAAAATAGAGCTCGACAAGCATGGCAATCCCATAAAGCCCAAAACCGAGCCCGCAAAGGCTGCGCAGGCCCCGAAGGCGGCGCCCGAAAAGCCCGGCGAGGCAGCCAAACCTGCCGAAGCTCCCAAAGCCGCTGAGGCACCCAAGGCTCCCGAACCTCACTAACCCGAGCCCAAGCCCGAAGAAAAGCCCGAGCCCAACGCCCCCG
>CAMWQB010000068.1 GCA_947176295.1 uncultured Porphyromonadaceae bacterium | reverse complement strand
ATCGACGGCAGCGGCGCCCATCCGCGAGGCAAGGATGCGGTCGTGGGCCGTGGGGGAGCCGCCTCGCTGGAGGTGCCCGAGGATGGAAACGCGCACGTCGTAGCCGGGATATTCGTTCTTCACGCGCTCGGCCAGGCCCATGGCGCCGCCGGTAACGGGGCTTTCGGCCACGAGGACGATGGACGAGTTCTTGCTCTTGCGGAATCCGTTCTGTATGAGTTCGGCCAGCTGGTCGACCTCGGTGGAAATTTCGGGGATGATGGCAGCCTCAGCGCCGGAAGCGATAGCGCCGTTGAGGGCGAGGAAGCCTGCGTCGCGGCCCATCACTTCGATGAAGAAGAGGCGCTCGTGGCTGGTGGCCGTGTCGCGGATTTTGTCGACACACTCCATGATGGTGTTGAGCGCCGTGTCATAGCCGATGGTGGTGTCGGTGCCGTAGAGGTCGTTGTCGATAGTGCCGGGGAGGCCGATGATGGGGAAGTTGAATTCGTTGGCGAAAATACGGGCACCTGTGAGGGAGCCGTCGCCGCCGATGACGATGAGGGCATCGATTTCATGACGGCGGAGCACGTCGTATGCGAGCTGCCGGCCCTCGGGGGTTTCGAATTCCTTGCATCGTGCGGTCTTAAGAATGGTGCCACCCTGCTGGATGATGTTCGAGACATTCTGTGTCTTGAAGTCGACAATCTCGTCGGTGATCAGGCCACGATACCCGCGGTATATGCCCTTGACCTTAAGGCCGCTGAAAATTGCGGAACGCGTAACGGCACGGATTGCCGCATTCATGCCTGGGGCATCACCTCCGGAGGTGAGGATACCGATGCATTTGATTTCTGCCATAGCTATGTAAGTATGAGTTTATGAGCTGAGTTATTGAAATGCAAAGATAAAACAATATTTCAAGGTATGCAAATTTATTCGATCGGATGATTCCCTTAATTCGACACAGCCGTTATCATTCGGGCTGTCCGAGGGGAGGGGGATTATTTGTAGCGGGCCCAGCGGATGAGGTCGGCGACGGTGGGTTTCTTGCCGTACATGAATATGCCTACGCGATAGATTTTTGCGGCAATCCATATCAGGGCCAGGAAGGAGGCGTACAAAATGATGAGCGAGGTGATGATCTGCCAGACGGGGATGCCGAAGGGGAGACGGCTCATCATGGCCATGGGCGAGGTGAAGGGTATCATCGACACCCATACGGCGAGCGTGGATTCGGGGTCCTGAACAATGCTCATGGAGCAAATGATGCCGATAATGACGGGCACCGTGGCTACTGAGCTGAGCTGGGATGCATCCTGGATGTTGTCGACGGAGGAGCCGATAGCGGCCCAGATTGCGGAATAGAAGAGATAGCCGCCGATGAAGAAGAGGACGAGCCAGCCGAAGAGTGATGCGAGCCACATGGGGTCGCCGAGCTGCGACATGACACCGACGAGCTCGGGGTCGTCGGCTTTCTCGACCATGGAGCCGAGGACCGGAAGGCCCCAGGCTGAGGCGAGGGCGAGAAGGCCGCCCCAAATTACGATCTGTGTGATTGCCACAAGGCCTATGCCTACAATCTTGCCGAGCATAAGGGATGTGGGATTGACGCTGGAGACGACGATTTCGAGGACGCGGTTGTTCTTTTCCTCGATGATGGAGGTCATGACCATCTGCCCGTATATGAGGATGAACATATAGAGCATCATATCCATGGCGAGGCCCATGATATAGGAGACCATAGACGAGGTTTCGGCATCTTCGTCTTTGTCTATTCTGATTGTGGAGAGAGAGACGTTGGTCTGGACTTCGTCGAGGATCTGACGGAGGTTCTCGATGTCGTATGCCTTTATCCTCTGATTTTCGATGGCATCGGAAATCTGTCGGGAAATGTGCTCTTCGGTCATGATGGAAGAAGCTCCGCGGGAGTATAGAGTGGCGGCGGGGGCTTTTTTATCGACTATCCCGCTCTCGAGCACGAGAATGCCGTCGTAGTCGTTGTCGTTGCGGAGGATTTTGAGGGGTTCGTCGGTATTGACAAAGACGATTTCGTCGGTGTTGCGGAGGTATGGCGCAATTACGCCGGAATCGTCGACGACGGCTATATGACGCTGCTCGGGGGTGGAGAAGAGGATGATGAGCGTGGGCATAGCCATGAGCACGATCATGAGCAGGGGCGTGAGTATGGTCGTGATGATGAAGCTTTTGCGCTTTACCCGTTCGAGATATTCGCGGGCTATGATGAGGTTTACTGCATTCATGAGACAGGAGTGAGGGGTCTGATTAGCTGAGAGTAGCGTTTGACTTCTCGACGGCGCGGACAAAAATATCGTCCATCGAGGCGATATGGGGGGTGAAGGAGCGGATGTCGACGGCAGCATTTACGGCGCCGAGGACGCTGCGGACGGCATCGGCAGCAGGCATGCGCAGGGACGCGAGGGCGTTGCCCATAGGGTCGATACCGCCGAGGGTAATCTCAGCGCCGGCGCTTTGGGCGGCGACGGTGAGAGCCTCGGGGGAGCCGAGATATGCGAGCTCGAAGGAATTGTCGCTGAAGCTTTCGCGGATTTCGGCCACGGAGCCGGAAAGGATGTTGCGTGAGCGGTTGATGAGGGTAATGTTCTCGCAGAGTTCTTCGACGGAGCTCATGTTGTGGGTGGAGAAGATGACGGTTGCGCCTTCGTCGCGGAGTTTGAGAATCTCGCGTTTGAGCACACCGGCATTGATGGGATCGAAGCCCGAGAATGGTTCGTCGAAAATGAGGAGTTTTGGCCTGTGGAGCACCGTAACTATGAACTGCACTTTCTGGGCCATGCCTTTTGAGAGTTCCTCGACTTTCTTGTCCCACCAGTCGGATATTTCGAGATGCTCGAACCATTCCTTCAGCCTCTTTGTGGCCTCCTCCTTGGAGAGGCCTTTGAGCCTTGCGAAGAAAACGGCCTGGTCGCCGACTTTCATTTTCTTGTAGAGGCCGCGCTCTTCGGGGAGATAGCCGATGAAGGCGGTGTCGGCGGCAGTGAGGGTGTGTCCGTCGAAGAAAACTTCGCCACGGTCGGGGGCGGTGATGTGGTTGATTATGCGGATGAGCGTGGTTTTTCCGGCGCCATTGGGACCTAAGAGGCCATAGACTTTCCCCCGGGGCACGGCAATGCTGACGTCGTCGAGCGCGCGATGTCCGGTGAAGTCTTTTGTGATGTTTTCAGCGATAAGAATATTTTCCATATGCTTATAAGACGCAAAAAATCTTTAAAAATTACATGAGCGAAAAAAAATTCTTACCTTTGCGGGACAAAAAACAAAAGAATCCGCGCCATGTTCGACGACAAGACCCTCCCGTTTTTATTTATCTGCCTCACTTCCTTTTTTTCGCTGACTAACCCACTGGGGACGATGCCCGTTTTCCTGTCGATGACAAAGGAAATGGACAACAATCAGCGCAAGGCCATCCTGAAGCGGGCCGTGATGATTGCGATAGTGATCCTTCTGGGCTTCACGTTCTGCGGCCAGGTAATCTTCACGGTGTTCGGGATAAGCACGAACGGCTTCCGCATCGCTGCTGGGGTGATAATCATGAAAATCGGCTTCGATATGCTCAACGCTCAATACACGAGTGCGAAAATGAGCGCGGAGGAGGAGCAGGCATATGCGCGGAACATCACGGTAACGCCGCTTGCTATCCCGATGCTCTGTGGCCCGGGCGCTATCGCCAACGGAATCATGCTTATGGACCAGGCCACGAACTGGCTTATGATGGGGATTGTGGTAGGTAGCATTCTGTTTATCTATGCCTTGGGGTACATAATCCTGCGGGCTTCGACGCGACTGGTGTCGATTTTAGGGGAGACGGGCAACAATGTGATGATGCGACTTATGGGCTTGATACTTATGGTGATAGCCGTGGAATGCTTTGTTGGGGGCATCAAACCTATCCTGATCGGGATAATAAAAGCGGGGAACGGCCTGTAAATTTCAGGCCGCTCCCCGTAAAACCGGTGAGGCGCAGGTTGGGCCAACCTGCTCTCCTTTATAGGGCGAGGAGTTCTTCGACGCGGGTGCGGAGGAGGTCTTCGCTGACGAGGCCTACGGAACGGATGTCGGTCTGCTTGCCGTCTTTGAAGAACAGGAGTGTGGGGATGCTTCGGACGCGGCATTCGGAGGCGAAATCGGTCTCGTCGTCGATATTATATTTTCCGACTATTACTTTGCCTTCGTATTCTTCGGCGATTTTATCGACGGCGGGTGCGAGTGCTTTGCAGGGGCCGCACCATGTGGCCCAGAAATCGACAACTACGGGCTTGCCTGAAGCGATGATGTCTTTGATGTTTTCGTCGGTGAATGTTTGTGCCATTTTTTTGTGTTGAGTTTTATTGTTAGTTTCGGATAGTGTTCGGGAGGCAGTCATACGCGGACCCTTTCGACCCTGTATGATGCCTCAAGGTCGTCGAGGGCGCGGAAGAAGCTGCGCGTAAGTCGAACGCGCAAGTTGGAATGAAGGTTCACCCCACGGTTTATTGCGGGATCGTATAGGCGGATGTTGACGTCGACGCCGGGGTCTTCGGCATTTCGGTCGCGGGAGTCGACGCGATGGCGGTCGAGGAGCTCGAGGATTCCCCCGCGAGCGTTGTTGATGTCGACCTGGACCGTTACTGCGGTGATGAGATGGCCCTTGAGGTCGTCGAGGGAGCGGACAGTGTCGACGTAGAAGCGGACGGGGCCGTCCTTCCAGGAGTTGTATTTTCCGGAGATGCAGACGGCTCGGCCGGGCTCGCAGAGGTGCCCCATCTGCTGGATGCTGCGACCGATGAGGGTGAATTCCGATGAGCCGGTATAGTCCTCGAACTTGACGATGAGCATTTCTTTTCCGCTGGAGAGAACGCGGGTTTCGCGGGATGTAACCATGCCGGCGAAGCTTGCGGCCTGGCCGACGACGCCGGTTGTCTCGTTCTTGTCCTTGAGGGTCATGGGCATGCCGTATGTGAGCTCGATGTAGTAGGGGTCGAGCGGATGGGCGGAGAGATACATGCCGACGAGGTCTTTTTCCTTGTCGAGGCGTGCGATATCTGTCCACCTGGGGGCCTTGGGCAGGACGGGGCGGACGGAGCTGCGGAGCTCGGCATCGTCGAAGCCGAAGAGACTTGCTTCCTGCATTCGCATGGCGTTCTGGTGCTGGGCGCCGTATCGGAGGAGGAGTTCGGTGCCGGTTTCGCCGCGGCGGTCGACCTCGCTGACGAGGTCCTCTCGGGAATAGCGGTCGAAGCTGTCGAAGGCGCCTGAGCAGACGAGGGCGTCGAACACGCGGCGATTGACTGCGCCGGCGGGGACGCGCTCGACGAAGTCGTAAATATCCTTGAAGGGGCCGTCTTTTTCGCGAGCGTCGATGATGGCTGATACGACATTGGCCCCAACCCCTTTGATGGCGGAGAGGCCGAAACGGATGTCGCCGTTGCGGTTTACGGAGAAAGAGGCGAAGGATTCGTTGATGTCGGGGCCTTTGACGCCAATCTTCATGGCCTTGCATTCGTCCATGTAGAAGCTGACCTTGGCGATGTCGGAAAGGTTGCGGCTGAGGACGGCCGCCATGTATTCGGATGGGTAGTTGGCCTTGAGATATGCCGTCTGGTATGCGACCCAGGAATAGCATGTGGCGTGGCTTTTGTTGAAGGCGTAAGAGGCGAATTTTTCCCAGTCGGCCCAGATTTTTTCGAGTACTTCTTTTTTGTGTCCGTTCTTCTGGCCGCCGTCGAGGAATTTGCCCTTGAGGTGGTTCATCTTGTCGATGAGCTTCTTACCCATTGCTTTACGGAGGGTATCGCTCTCGCCGCGTGTGAAGTTGGCGAGGAGGCGGGAGAGGAGCATGACCTGCTCCTGATACACCGTAACGCCGTATGTATCTTTAAGATACATCTCCATTTCGGGGATGTCGTACTCGATCGGGGCTCGGCCGAGCTTACGTGCGATGAAGTCGGGAATATAGTCCATTGGGCCCGGGCGATAGAGGGCGTTCATGGCTATAAGGTCTTCGAAGACAGATGGCTGGAGCTCGCGGAGATACTTCTGCATGCCCGGGGATTCGAACTGGAATGTGGCGATGGTCTGCCCGCGGCCATACAGCTCGTAAGTTTTCTTGTCGTCGATGGGGATTGCGTCGATGTCGAGGTTGATGCCGCGTGTGCGGCGGATGTTGGCGCAGGCTTCCTTTATGATGGAGAGGGTCTTGAGGCCGAGGAAGTCCATCTTGATGAGGCCGGTTTCCTCGATGACGCGGCCTTCGTACTGGGTAACGAGAATCTTTCCGTCCTTCTTGTCGGTGGCAGTGCTGACGGGCACCCAGTCGGTGATGTCGTCGCGGCAGATGATGACGCCGCAAGCGTGTACTCCGACGTTGCGGACGTTTCCTTCGAGCTGCCGGGCATATTCGAGTGTTTCGCGGACGAGGCGGTCGGGGCCGTTGAGTTCGCGCTTGAAGTCGTCGAGATATTCGTAGCAGTTTTTGAGGGTTGGTTTTAGCTCCTTGCCGTTGACGGTGGGCATGTGGGCGGGGATGAGCTTGGCGAGGCGGTTGCTCTCGGGGAGAGGCAACTGGCACACGCGGGCCACGTCCTTGATGGCTGATTTGGCGGCCATGGTGCCGTATGTGATGATATGGGCGACGTTGGGGGCTCCATAGCGGCGGGTAACGTAGTTGAGGACATCCTCGCGGCCGTCGTCGTCGAAGTCTATGTCGATATCAGGCAAGGAGATACGGTCGGGGTTGAGGAAGCGCTCGAAGAGGAGGTCGTATTTGAGAGGGTCGATCTGTGTGATTCCGAGGCAGTATGCGACGACGGAGCCGGCTGCCGAACCGCGGCCGGGGCCGATGCTGACGCCGAGCTCTTGGCGACCGACGCGGATGAAGTCTTCGACGATAAGGAAGTAGCCGGGGAAGCCCATGGTCTTCATGATATGGAGCTCGAAATTGATTCGCTCCTCAATTTCGGGGGTGAGCTCCTTGTAGCGTCGGGCGGCACCTTCGTATGTGATTTTGCGGAGGTAGTCGGCTTCGAATTTTATTCGGTAAAGTTTTTCGTAACCACCGAGCTTCTTGATTTTTGCCTCGGCATCTTCTTGAGAGAGAACGACATTCCCGTGCTCGTCGCGGGTGAACTCGTCGAAGAGGTCTTTTTCGGTGAGGCGAGCTCGGTATTCTTCCTCTGTGCCGAAGCTTTCGGGGATTGCGAAGTTGGGCATTATTGGGGCGTGGTCGATGTCGTACTCTTCGACTTTTGCTGCAATCTCGAGGGTGTTTTCGAGGGCCTCGGGGAGGTCGGCGAAGAGGGCGGACATCTCGTCGGAGGACTTGAGCCACTCTTGCTTGGTGTAGAGCATGCGCGACTCGTCGTTGAGGAACTTGTTGGTTGCAAGGCAGATTAGACGATCGTGGGCCTCGGCGTCGGATTCGTTGACGAAGTGGGCGTCGTTGGAAGCGATAATCTTGACGCCATGCTTTCGGGCGAGGGCTATGAGCTTTGGCTCGATGGCTTTCTGGAGCTCGTACGTTTCGTGGTTGGCGCGTGGGACGGTGGCTTTATGGCGTTGAAGCTCAATATAGTAGTCGTCACCAAAAGTTTCTTTCCACCATGCCACAGCACGGTCGGCCTCGTCGTCGAGGCCACCGGAAAGGAGGCGTGGAATCTCTCCGCCGAGACATGCCGAGCAGATGATGAGGCCTTCGCGGTGGGCGGCGAGCTCGGCCTTGTCGGTGCGGGGATGGTGGTAATATCCTTCGGTCCAGGCTTTTGAGACGATCTTGATGAGATTCTTGTAGCCGGTGCGGTTCTTAGCAAGGACAATCAGGTGTCGGCCTTTATCGGTCTTGTCGGCTCGGGAGAGGAGAGAATCCTTGGCCACATATACCTCGCAGCCAAAAATGGGCTTGACGTATTTTTTGCGGAGCGATTCGATTTCGGCCTGAATTTTTTCGACCTCGGCGATATTTTCGGCGGCTTGAGCCTCGGCGAGTTTTGCTTCGGCTTCCTTGAGGGCCTTCTTTGTGGCGCCGTTCTTTTTCTTGATATAATTGAAGAACTCCTTTATTCCGAACATGTTGCCATGGTCGGTAACGGCGAGAGCGGGCATGCCGGCATCGGCAATAGCCTTGTCGACGAGGCCGTCGACGGAAGCCTGGCCGTCGAGGAGGGAATATTGGGTATGTACGTGAAGATGAACGAAGTCGGACATCGGCAATAGATTCAGAGGTTGGAAATGAGTGTCAAAGTTAAGAAAAAAATCGGATTGATGCAAACGTTAGGATTGGCTAAGGGAGGGGTGTGGAATTGAGGATGAAGGGGATAAAAACATAAAATGTGTTAAAGGGACAAAAAAAAATTGGACATATCGAAATTTGGCGTAATTTTGCAAGACAAACCTTAAAGCGAGGGCGGCCACATGTGGCGCGGCCTATCTAGTTCCAAAAGAGCCAACTCTTATATCAACCTTAATATTTACCACAAACAACACAAACAAACACCAATGAAGAAATTTTACTTCGCATTGATGGCTCTGCTCGTGAGCTTTTGTGCTTCCGCAGTAGACTATTACCTGATCGGCGGCTTCAATGGCTGGAGCCTTAAGCAGGCAAACTGCAAGTTCACGGCCCAGGGCGACGGCACGTACGTGCTCGACTTCAACGGCACGCTGACCTCCGGCTTCAAGATCAACGACGGCACCTGGGGCAACGATGCAGCCAACTTTGGCGGCAGCGGCAATCTGGTAATCGGCCAGCCCTATAACCTGACTGTCGGCGGCTCGAGCGGCAACATCAGCATGGCCGGCAACATCGACAATCCTCACATCGTGTTCAATCCCACGGCCAAGACCCTTCTTATCACGGGCCAGGAAGTGGAAGCAAGTTTCAAGTACGGCCTCTGGGGCGCCTTCACCAGCAGCACCTGGAGCGCAGGCGACATGACAGAGAAGGACGGCAAGTGGGTGATCGAGAACCTCGAAGTGACCTACGCAAGCGCAGCATTCGGCATCAAGAAGATGGATGCTTCCACCGGCTCGCAGGTGGATTGGATCTCGGCTGACGGCGCAAGCGCAATCACAGCTGCCGGCACTTTCAACTGCAAGGTTGAAGGCACGAACTGGACGATTGCCAAGGGCACGTGGAACATGACGTTCGATCCCGAAGCTATGACACTGACAGTAACCGGCGAAGGCGGTGGCGGCGACGACCCCATTCCTCCGACACCCACGGACTACACGGGCTGGTATCTGAATGTACAGGGCGACTTCAACAGCTGGCAGCCTGTAGGCGTTGCTTTCAACGCTGACGGCACTGTAGAAGCTACGGACCTCGCAATCGGCACAAGCGAATTCGAGCTCAAGATATGGAACGGCACGGCTGACTCCTACTGGGGCAATGCTTCCGCAACGATCGTTGCCGGCGAACCCGTACAGGTTTATGAAAACGGCGGCCACATGACGATCTCCGGTGCAGCAGCCGACGGCGTCTACAACGTGGCTTACAACGCAGTGACGAACATGATGACCGTAACGAAGGTTGGCGGCGGCGACGATCCTATCGTTGACACTGCGGTTTACGCTCTCCACGGCCAGATCACGGGCAACGCAGCATGGGAAACCATCGCCATGACCAAGAACGAAGAGACGGGCAATTGGGAATACACCGGTAAGATCGTAGCAGGCGAATTCGGCATGTATAAGAACGGCGCATGGATGACCGGCGGCGGTGTAACCGTAACCGAAGAGAACTACGCATACTCCTTCACGGGCAGCGGCAACTCCAAGAACGAACTTGAAGGCCAGTACACGATCGTTTACGATCCCGCAGAGAAGACCATCACCTTCGTACCCTACCAGGGTGTGATCGAGGACGTGATCACCTATGCACTCCGCGGCAACATCGTAACGGGCGAATGGGCTGACTATGCTATGGATGAAGAAGATGGCGTATGGACGGTGACACTGACTGTTGTTCCCGGCGAATTCGGCATCAAGAGAATGAACAACGGCGCACAGGAAGGCTGGTTCGCGGCTAAGGGCGAAACCGCAATGGACGCTGTAGGCTCATATGAAGCTTCAGGTGTCAGCAGCGCAAACTGGGTATCGACACTCGAAGGCGAATACAAGTTCACATTCGACCCGGAGACTGAAATCCTGAAGGTTGACCAGGGTTCGGGCATCGAGGCTGTTGAGGCTGCAGAAGCTGTTGAGGCAGTATACTACAACCTGCAGGGTGTTCGCGTAGCTAACCCGGCTAACGGTCTCTACATCCGCGTGGCAGGGCAGAAGGCTTCGAAGGTTTACGTGAAGTAAATTTAGAACTTAGATATTATGGAGGCCGCGCAGATTGCGCGGCCTCTTTTTTTTGGGATTTTCGGGGGAATTTCGTAAATTTGTGGCGGAATAAACTTAATTCAAAGTTAGCACTATGAAAATTGAAAAAATCATCGGTCGTGAGGTTCTGGACTCCCGCGGCAATCCTACAGTAGAAGTAGACGTAATCCTTGAATCGGGCGCCAAGGGCCGCGCATCTGTACCTTCGGGGGCATCGACGGGCGTGAACGAGGCACTTGAGCTTCGCGACGGCGACAAGAGCCGCTACATGGGCAAGGGCGTTCAGAAGGCAGTTGCCAACGTAAACGGTCCTATCGCTCAGGCACTTGTTGGCATGAGCGCACTTGACCAGATTGCCATCGACGAAACGATGCTTGCTCTTGATGGCACGGACACGAAGAGCAACCTCGGCGCTAACGCAATCCTTGGCGTATCGCTTGCAGTTGCAAAGGCAGCAGCAGACTATCTGGATCTTCCTCTCTACAAGTATATCGGAGGCTGCAACACGTATGTTCTTCCTGTTCCGATGATGAACATCATCAATGGCGGCGCTCACTCTGACGCACCTATCTGCTTCCAGGAATTCATGATCCGCCCGATCGGCGCTACTTCGTTCCGCGAAGGTATCCGCATGGGCACAGAGGTGTTCCACAACCTGAAGAGCGTTCTGAAGGCTCGCGGCCTTTCGACGGCAGTAGGCGACGAGGGTGGCTTCGCTCCTACTCTCGACGGCACGGAGGATGCTCTGAACGTAATTATCCAAGCAATCGAGAAGGCCGGCTATGTTCCCGGTAAGGACATCACGATCGGTCTTGACTGCGCATCGTCGGAGTTCTACAAGGATGGCGTATACGACTACACTTGGAAGCAGGGTGCGAACGCACCTAAGCTGACGAGCGCTCAGCAGGCTGAGTTCCTGAAGGAACTTGTTGAGAAGTATCCTATCGACTCGATCGAGGACGGTATGGCCGAGGGCGACTGGGAAGGCTGGAAGATTCTGACGGATCTTATCGGCAAGACTTGCCAGCTGGTAGGCGACGACCTGTTCGTGACGAACGTGAAGTATCTTGAAAAGGGTATCGAACTTGGCTGCGCTAACTCGATCCTGGTGAAGGTGAACCAGATCGGCTCACTGACTGAAACTCTCCGCGCCGTTGAACTGGCTCAGCGCAACAACTACACTGCTGTGATCTCGCACCGCTCGGGCGAAACTGAGGATGCTACGATCGCTGATATCGCTGTTGCTACGAACGCCGGCCAGATCAAGACCGGTTCTGCCAGCCGCTCTGACCGTATGGCTAAGTACAACCAGCTCCTCCGCATCGAGGAGGAACTTGGCTCGGCTGCCCGCTATGGCTACGGCAAGAAGAGCAAGCGTGAGGAATAATCCTTCGGTTTTATAGACTTTTTCCCCGCCCGGATTTTTTTCCATCCGGGCGGGGATTTTTTTGCAGAGGGGGGGATGGGGCTAATACTGTATATTAAACACATCTGACCCTGCCGACGAATAGAGAGGTGTAGAAA
>CAMWQB010000067.1 GCA_947176295.1 uncultured Porphyromonadaceae bacterium | reverse complement strand
TTCTCATAATTTCAAGGGCTTCATGGAACTTATTGTCGTCAGGGTTGGCGGGCTTTAAATCCTTATACAAAAAGAGGTAGTTGAAGGGTTGGCGTTTTTTGCTCCCCATGGTAAGCCGAATAAGTTTTTCCATAAGCGCCGGGGGTTCAGCCACTCCGACGGGACATATCACTTTGAGCTGCTCCCCGTCGGGCCATGTTGTGCCGCGCTCGAAGTCGGAGCCTTTGAAAGTAGCCGCAATCCAACATGTGCCCAGGCCAAGTTCCCAGGCCCGAAGCACAACTTGTTCAAAACGGTAGCCGGCGCTGAGAGCGGAAGCTTCGTCTCCGGCGATGCCGAGAAGGAAGAAGTCCTCAGCCCCTCTAATCATACCATAAGTACTTGGCTTATAACCCTCCTTGAGATTGAATTTCCGAAGTTTTATAGAGATATTTCCGCCGAAGGGGGTAGTCGATTCGCGGATTGCGTTCTCGAGCTTTGCAATCTGCGCGGGTGTGAGCCCGTTGCCGTCGAAGGTTCTTACAGAGCGTCGTTCCTTCATCGCATCTATTATATTCATATCTTTTTCTTTTGTTTGCCGTTTATTTAATATAATAATAAAAGTTCGGCACGTTCTGTTTGAAGAAGCATCCCAAATACAACTGCTTAGCGGATTAACCTAAGAGCATTTGGCGTTCGCGCGCAACTGTTATGGGAGAGGAGTGGCCGGAGAGGAGGGCCGTATTATCCGGGAGTGTCAAAATCTTGTTGACTATCGAATCTTCCAAATCCTCGGGATTACCACCGGGAAAGTTCGTAAGGCCGGGTCCATACATGTAAAGGAGATCGCCTACAAAAGCTGCAGCCTCCTTGGGGGAGTAATATGTTACAGAGCCCGGGGTGTGTCCGGGGGTGTGAATCACTTTGAGGTAGAATCCCGAGTTGGCTTTAAGCCGGACTATCTCTCCGTCGTAAAGCTCCTCATAGTGAGGAATGGTGATCGGTTGATACTGACCACTGAGGTTTAAGTATGGGTCGGTGAGATATGGTGCATCCTGCGGATAGATGTAGATCGGTGCCACCAACTTCTCGCGGAGTAGTTCGGCCGCTCCCATGTGGTCGAAGTGGCCGTGGGTAAGCAAAATCTTCTCAATATGCCATCCGCTTCGCTGAATGGCATCGTAGATTAATCCGGCCTGAGCACCGGGATCTATCAGAAATCCGGCCTTAGAGTGGGCGTCGATGTAGAAATATGTGTTTTCGGCAAAGACACCCTGAACAGTAAGTTCCTTAATCATATTACGTTCTCCCTTGTATCAAAGCAGTTGACAACCATCAGGTCCACATACATGCGGGCGTTCAGCCGTAGATTCGTCGAGCTTTTGCATGCGAAGCTGGCGTTCGAGCGCCGATTTAAATCCTTCGATACTCATTGCACCGGGCACGGCGAAGTCGCCTCCGAAGACAATATATGGCACTCCATGCACTCCTCGCATAGCTGCTTCGCGCTCGTCGAATCGAACTTCGTCGTCGTATTTGTCGGAATCGAGGACTTCCTTTATATCTTCTTCCTTAAGTCCGACACTCAAGCCTTTTTCGAGTAAGACATTATGATCCGCCAAGACAAGGTTTTCCACAAAGTAAGCTTTGAAGAGGGCCTCGTTGAGTTTGGCAACTGTCTTACGATCATATTTTGCCTCAGCAAGCTTCATAAGGCGATGAGCATCGCGGGTATTGGAATACTTAGTCGAAGCATATCGGAAGTCGATTCCGAGTTCTTTTCCCAGATCCGAAATTTGCTTGATCTGCTCCTTTGCTTCTTCAAGCGACAGACGGTATTTCATTGCAAACCGTTCGGGCGTTGAGCTAAGGACCTCTTTCGATGCAGTCGGATCGAGTTCGAAGGCACGGTAATCAATCTGCACATCGTCCTTGAGGCCGAGTTCTTCGATAGCGCGTTCGAGGCGTGTTTCGCCGATGTAGCAATAGGGGCATGCAAAGTCGCTCCAGATAGTAAGGTTCATCATAGTATTTTCCTTTCTTATATTTTAATTTAATAATAATTTCAACACCTTGACAAATGTCTCCATGTCTTTTTCATCAACGCGCTTCATGAGAGCTTTGTGTCGCTCCTCTGCAACTTGCATGATCAAGGATTCAAGTTCCCTACCTTTGACGGAGAGCCAAACACGACGGCACTTATGGCTTACGGTCTCTATGGAGACCAGACCTTTACGTTCCATGGAGCTGACACAGCGGCTTACTCCGGCCTTGTCCTTACCAAGCAAAGCCGCCACATCGCATTGCTGAATGCCATCATGGCTGTAGAGACTTCGAAGGACAAGATATTCCGAGGGTATGATGTCGAGCCCTTTTCTTGCCAAGGATGAAGCGAGGCCTGAAAGCTCCTGCTGATAAACAGAACCAAGCAGGCAACCAACATTGGGCATTTTATATTCCGGTACATTTGTCATAGTATATATGGAACATTCGGGGTTAAAAATAGTTGACACAACAACTATTCTTAACCCCGACTACTAAGCTGTTCATCTCACGATTATAAGCTCGAAATTGATAGACAGTGGCCTTTGCTATATATTACTGACGGATGATTGCAGATGGGGCGCTGCCTTGGCTGCGAACCTCATTACCTCGTTGAACTTTTTTGCCGTATCCTAGTGTACAAGTTACTGTTAGGCTTAGACTTGCATGGGCCAAAGGGGTATATATCCATTGAAGTTCGGAATAGAGAGGACTATTTTTTTCCCTTGTCTCGCTGCACCAGCCTTTATTAAAGATATTTTTCGCTTCCAGCTTTACAGCCCAGGTGCCATTGCCCCACCCTATTGAGAATAGATGGAAATTACGGGCACGGATGATATAGTTTGAGTTCTCGGTTAATGACCGTTGGGGATTGCCCCACGACGCGAGAATATTGAACGACTTCCAATAGTAAACGCCTTGCAGCTGTACTCGGAAGGGATAATATGCCGTGCTGTATTCGCCTGTAATCTCATAAGCATTTTGTGTAAGATTGGCATATAATTGAAGGCAGTTGTCGAAGAGTTTATAATTGGCAGAAATACCTAAGCAGTAATGCCTGTATGAGCCGTCATTATTATAATTGCGCAATAATGACATGCCATCATTATAAAGTTGGTAAATGGTAGCGACCCGATCATTGTCTTGCTCGAATCCGGCGAAAGCGGTGAAGGAGAAGGAGTTGTTGTAATACCGGCTGAAAGACAAATTGGAATTCAAATTCCTCCAGTTCTTAAGATTAGGATTGGCTGTAAGATACATAAACTCATTGCTTTGAACAATATCATTTGCCTTCATACTGATATCCGGAGTAGTCGTCTGATAAGATATAGATGCAGAGATCTGACTTTTTTTGTTGAGAGAAAGCCAAGCATTTGCGCCAAACCGAGGGAAAGCATCATTGGTATTGACTCCATTTATCGAATTATGGTCAAACCCAAATCCAAGGAACGATGAGACAGCGACTTTGCGTGTCTGATACCGATATCGAAGTTCTCCGGCGAAGAAGGAATTCGAGTAAGAATCGTTGTTATTGTTCGAGCCTCTATATGTCAAATTGTTAATGTTTTGGCCACCGGCCAAAAATAACGACAATTGACTATTCTGTCCAATGCCTGTGCGTCCGTTAGCCTGTACACTCCAATTATATGAGTTCTCTGTTATATAATTGACAATGGAATCGTTAATCAACGTAGATTCGTATGCCGATATATTATTACGGTGTGTATGACGGAATGTTGGAGAAATATCAAACGAAGCTTTAGAGCCGATGGCACCCCATATGTTACTATTGTAGGATACTGTATTATTCCTGTTCGGAGTATTGCGAGAATATGTACAATCTGTTTTGGGACGAATATCAACACTCAAATCGCCGCACGAGAATTGCTCGGGTGAGGAATAGTGTGTGAAGGATAATATATTACGAGCGGTAAAACGTGGTGAATAATAGCTTGCCCGAAACGTAACGGGATATTCGTTTGAACGGGTATGGGAGTGCTTGAAGGTTTCAGTTCGCGAGACATCTAAAGGTGTCCCATTGTCATTGAGACGATAAACTGCCGAATTGTCCGACCCATTATGGTGGAAATCACGGATATCCGAACCGGCATATATATCATAAGTCATCTTTTTGCAAGCAAAACGGCTGAAAAATTCGGCGTTGTTGAAGACGCCGTTAACGGTTCGGAATGCTTCAGATGCTTTTGTATAGCCACCGTATTCATATTCCCAGACGATGAAATTGACCAGGCGCTCTGCGCCTTTGAATCGGGGATCTGTAGGAAATTCGAAATATTCAACTTTACGGACATCGGACATTTTCATACCTTTGAGTTCGTCGGGCTGTGCTTCATGGTAATTAATAAAAATGGGTACGTTGTTGCCAAAAACGTCCTTGACAGAGTTGTCACCGGGATTAATGATCAGTTGCGGAATTGCCATTCGACGCAATAGGTCGGCTGCATCTTGAGACGCATTCTTTTGCCTTGATGAAGGAATATATACGTTTTTATCCGTGGATAGAATTGTATTATCTGCCTCAACAGACATTGCGGCAAGCGGGATGGGAGAAGAGTGCATCGCAACTACTCCCATCGTAAATGCAGGTGGATTGACATAACAAGTCTTATAACCTATGCAAGAGAACTTTGCAAGTACGTTTTTCTTATCACAAAGAATTGAAAAGCGTCCATATATGTCAGAAACACCATAAGTGATGACGGTGGAATCCCTCGTGTTCAGAAGCATGACCGATGCGCCTATGACAGGTTCATTATCCAAGTCGATTACTTTGCCTGTGTATTTGAACTTGCCGTGCTGCAATGCCTCTATGAAATAGCTGTTCCCACTCTTTATTACCGATATCGGGTTCTTCCCTATGGTCCGTCGCAAGGCGCGGTAAACATCGTCCGTTTCGATAGTTGCAGACGTCATATAGTGGTCGAGCTCCTTGTATATAAAGAAGATATTTACGTCGGGATGATCTTTGCCGATTCGAACAATTGCTTCCGATATGGGGGTATTGTCGAACGAATAGGTAAATCGTGATGCATCGGCTGAAACATATGCTATCGCAGCCAATATCACTGCCAGGATAGTTCTCATACTCATTCGACAGTTAGAATGGAGCCGTTTTGCTTGATGTTGATTTGCTCGAAGGCATTGAGCTGATCCACAAGCTCGCTGAGGGGCAATGACCGGTCTAACTTGTAATACAGATGAAGCTCGGCAGTCTCCGGATTTCTAAATTTAACTTCTATACCATAGGTGTCAGCAATCGTATTCATTATCACTTCAAGAGTTTCGTTTTCAAAAATTATTGGTGCCAGGCTTTTCCCGATGGTATCACTTGGAACTGTTAAAATATTTGTAGAACCAATAGCACGAGAGGGCGCAACTGCTCCGTTTTCAATATTTGGTCGCTGTTTATGGTCGATTACAGCTACGATCATGGCTATTCCGGCGGCAAGTGCCACGATGGATGTAAAGAAAAAGGTGGCGATAGATGCCGCACGGCTTCCAAGCCACAGGACTTTACGGCGATTCCGGATAGAACAATTCTCCGAGAAGGCTTTCCACTCAGCTTCGACATCCGGCTCTTTCACAGTCTCGACACATGACGCGACATTACAAAGGAGATTGTAGATATCTTCGGTCTCAGGATCAGACAAAATTTCTGCCAGCTGCTCGGATGAATATTTTTCGGGATACTCGATAATATCAAGCACAAGGTTGTATTTATCCATTTTCGATGAGTTTTTTGCGGATGATTTTCAGCGCATGATTAAGATGACTATACACTGCCGTCTCGCTTATTCCCATTGTCGCCGCAATGTTTGCAAAGGGCATTCCCTCCGAAAAACGCAATTCAACAACGCGTCTTGCCCGCAGCGATAATTCAGACACTATCAGAGTGTTTATCCGCTCAATAGCATCATCATCGGGCCAAGTCTCGCCTTCGTAATCCTCACGTTCAAGGATATACAGGTTGGCGATTCTTTGATGAATCTCACAGTTGCGGATATGGTTCATACAGCGATTCTTTACGGCTCTCGCGAGGTAGCCCGGTGTTTCGGGAATTTGAAGCCGGGAGGTGAGAAGCGATGCAAAAACGTCATGGACAATGTCGCGCGCGAGTTCATGGTCGTGCAGGAGCACCACTGCCAAGCGGTGGAGCTGCGCATAGTGGGTTTTGAAAAGGCGCTCTATGTCGTTTTTGTTGGTCATACACTTTAAAGACACATAACATCCTCAAAACTCAACCATGAAAGGAAAAATTTTGAGAAATTTATATGTCCTCTCACAAAGGTACGCAAAATTTTGGTATCGAAACGGGACAGGGGCAAAAAGGAATTCCTCTGAAAATCAATGATTTTCAGAGGAATTCATCGGTCTGATAGACCCTTCAGTGACCCCGGAGAGGCTCGAACTCTCGACCCACTGATTAAGAGTCAGTTGCTCTACCAACTGAGCTACGGAGTCATTTGCTTTGCAGTTTGAGTGGGTGTCCCTCTCAATTGCGATGCAAAGTTAGGGAGTATTTTTGGTTTATCCAAATTTTTTGGAGATTTTTTTTGATGAAATTTATTTACAATTTTACATATGGTTAATTCTTATATACTTATGATGTGCGATTTTTTGTGCTTCATATCCGTGGAGATTTTGGGAGGATGTTAAATAGCACGGCGGTGAAAGAAAATTTGATATTTTCAAATTTAATTTGTAATTTTGCGATGCAAACGGGGGTATGCCGCGAGGCGCTCCGGAAACGTTTGCAGACGAATTGTATTGAAACTACGGAAAATCTTGTCCGAGCAATCGATTGCCGGCGTGCCAAGGCTCCAAAAGCGGGCATGAGGTGCGATCTCTCTATCTTCTCCCTCCCCTACTCCACGATATTTCAACACTCACAATCGACAAAAGAAGCCGACTTGCGACTGCTGCGGACTTGTAAATTCCTCCCATTCCTATATTTCCAACGATGTATAATATCTCACAACTGACTGAGATGCCGGATGAAACACTGGCCGGTATTGCCAAGGAATTTGGCATTAAGAAATTCGACATCAATGATCGCGAGGCTATGATTTTCAAAATCATAGATGCTCAGGCTCTTGCGGATGCATCTTCCGCTCCGGAGCGGAAGAAGGCAAAGCCGGCGACGCCAGATGGCGATGCTCCTAAAAAACGAAATCGCAAGAAAAAGGAAGCTGCGATGCCGACGGAGGCTGCCCGAGCTGAAAAAGCCGTGAGCGCCGAAGAGGCTGAGGAGACTAAGGATGAACCTATTGCCGAGGCTCCGAAGCGCCGCGGGCGCCCGCGGAAGGCGGAGATAGCGGCGAATGATGCGGGCTTGAAGCCAGCTGATGCGGAAGTCGCAAACAACGACGATGCGGAGAGCTCCAAAAACGAAAAGGCAGAGACGGCACAGACGACTGAGGCCAACACGCAGGCTGAGGGTGGCTCGGCGATACGGAAGGACACACCGGGACTGGGCTCGTTCTTTCCTCGCAGCGAGGGGCGGAAGTTTGTGCCCCGTGCTCAAAGGCTTCGCGAGGAGGGCGGTTTGCCCCCGATAGAGGAAGCGCCGATGATGGCCACTCCAGAGATGCCTTTATCGGAGGCTGCTCCGGAGGTGGCGATTGCGGAGGCTCCTGCTGCAAAGGCTAAGAAGAAGAAGGCTGTGGCCACGCCTAAGGCAGCTCCACAACCGTCGGTACAGCGCTACAACTTCGATGAGATTCTGACGGCGACGGGTGTTCTCGAAATCGAGAATGGCAATCAGGGCTTCCTGCGCTCGGCGGATTTCAATTATCTTGCGTCGCCTGACGACATAAGTGTGAACCAGCAGCAGATCAAGGCCTACGGGCTGAAGCCCGGGGATGTGGTGGAGGCAGCGGTCCGTCCGCCGAAGGACAATGAGAAGCATTTTGTGCTGACGGAGGTGAAGCGTGTGAACGGTCGCTCTCTCGAGTTTATCCGCGACCGTGTTCCTTTCGAGCATCTAACGCCTCTATTTCCTGACCAGAAATTCGACCTTACTTCGGGAAGGACATGCACGCTTTCGACGCGCGTTGTGGATATGTTCGCTCCGATCGGCAAAGGACAGCGAGCGCTGATCGTGGCTCCTCCGAAAACGGGTAAGACCATTCTGCTGAAGGACATTGCCAATGCTATAGCTGAGAATCATCCGGAGGCTTATATAATGATCCTTCTGATTGACGAACGCCCTGAGGAGGTAACGGATATGCAGCGGAGCGTGAATGCCCAGGTGATTGCATCGACATTCGATGAGCCTGCCGACCGGCATGTGAAGATTGCCGGCATCGTGCTGGAGAAGGCCAAACGGATGGTTGAATGCGGACACGACGTGGTGATTCTTCTTGATTCGATAACGCGTCTGGCACGTGCGTACAATACGGTGGCTCCGGGTTCGGGAAAGATTCTCTCGGGCGGCGTGGACGCCAATGCGCTGCAGAAGCCGAAGCGGTTTTTCGGTGCGGCCCGAAACATCGAAGGCGGCGGCTCTCTGACGATAATAGCTACGGCGCTTACGGAGACGAGCTCGAAGATGGATGAAGTGATTTTCGAGGAATTCAAGGGCACGGGCAACATGGAGCTGCAGCTCAACCGCACTCTTGCGAACAAGCGGCTTTTCCCGGCTGTGGACATCATGTCGTCGAGCACTCGCCGCGACGACCTGCTGCTTGATTCCGAGACTTTGAACCGCATGTGGATTCTGCGTCGCTTCCTCTCGGACCGCACGCCGATCGAGGCCATGGAATTTATCCGCGACAGGATGGAACGGACGACGGACAATGCCGAACTCCTGCGGACGATGAGCGACTGATGGCTCCGGGAATGCAATAACTAAATCTTTAAAGAAGAATGAATAATTTAAAAACCATAGCGATGAGCGGCGTTGTTGCCGCCTCGGCTCTATTCTCTCCTTCAACGATGGCAAAAGAGAACGTTTTTTTTAAAGCATTTGATGGTCCTCACTCTACGGCTCCCTTCTCGAAGATTGACAACAGCCAGTGGGAGCCTGCTATCGATCGCGGCATCGAGCTGGCTCTCCGCGAGGTGGATTCGATTGCGGGACAGACCGACGATCCTACTTTCGAGAATACGATTGTGGCTCTGGAGCGCTCGGGCGCTGACCTGAACCGGGTGCTGAACGTGTTCTTCCCTCTTCTGTCGGCAAATGCTGACGATGAGATGATGAAGATTTCTCTTTCGGCTTCGGGAAAGCTAAGCGACTATTCGACTTCGATAATCCTGAACGAGGCTCTCTGGAATCGAATTAAGAATGTGTATGAAAACAAGGCACAGTGGGCCGGACTATCGGCTGAGGATTCGATGCTGATGCAGAAGACCTTTGATTCGTTTGCTCTTTCGGGGGCTACGCTTCAGGGCGAAGACCGCGAGAAGTTCAAGAAGATTTCGAGTGAACTTTCGGAACTGACGACGACCTTCGGACAGAATGTCCTCCGCGATGTGGCTAACTATGAGCTTATTCTCGAAGCATCGTACCTTGATGGGCTTCCCGAAAGTTCTATTCAGGCTGCTGCAGAGAGCGCGAAGGCCAAGGGTCTGGAAGGGAAGTATCGCTTCGGCATGGACCAGCCTACTTACATGGCCTTTATGAAATATTCGGCACGTCCGGACCTCCGCGAGAAGATGTACAAGCTCTATTCTTCGCGCAACACGCATGGGGAACTGGACAACCGTGAGATTCTGAAGCGGATTGCGGAGCTGCGCCTTGAATCGGCTAAGCTTCTGGGCTCGAAGAATTTTGCCACCCAAAACCTGAAGCGCACTATGGCGGGGAAGCCTGAGGCTGTGTATGATCTCCTTGATCGACTGAGAGATGCCTACACACCTGCGGCTCACGCGGAGATGGCGGAGCTGACGGCTTTTGCCTCGGAAGTGGAGGGGAAGCCGGTGGAGCTGAAGCCCTGGGACTATTCTTACTATTCGAACAAGCTGAAGGCTGCGAAGTACTCGTTTGACGAGGAGGAGCTCCGGCCCTACTTCGAGCTGAACAATACGATCAAGGGTGTGTTCGGGCTTGCAACGAAGCTCTACGGGCTGCAGTTCAAGGAAAATCCGGATATTGAAGTGTATCATCCCGACGTGAAGGCCTTCGACGTTACGGACGAGAACGGCGAGTTTGTAGGGGTGATCTACACGGATTTCTTCCCTCGTGAGTCGAAGCGTCCGGGTGCTTGGATGACGGGCTTCAAGGATCAGTATCAAGAAGCTGACGGAACTGACTCGCGCCCTCAGGTAACTATCGTAATGAATTTTACGAAACCTACTGGCGACAAGCCTTCACTACTGACGCCGTATGAGGTTGAGACGTTCCTGCACGAATTTGGCCATGCGCTCCACGGGCTGCTTGCTTCGACCAAGTATGCTTCGATGAGCGGCACGTCGGTGTATCGTGATTTTGTGGAGCTTCCTTCTCAATTCAATGAAAACTACCTGACCCAAAAGGAATTCCTTGATGGCTTCGCGCGCCACTACCAGACGGGCGAGGCTATTCCTCAGGAGCTTGTGGACCGTCTTGTTGCTTCGTCGCAATATGGTGCAGCCTACGCATGCCTGCGACAGCTTGCTTTCGGCTATCTGGACATGGCTTTCCACACCATCGAGGCTCCGATAGAGGGTGATCCCACGGATTTCGAGCGCAAGGCGATGGCCTCTGTACAGCTCTTCGAGCCGGTGGACGGTACAGCAATTGCGCCTCAGTTCAGCCACATTTTCTCGGGTGGCTATGCTTCGGGATACTACAGCTACAAGTGGGCTGAGGTGCTTGACGCTGATGCATTCGAGCACTTCAAGGAACACGGAATCTTCGACCGGAAGACGGCGGATTCGTTTAAAAACAATATCCTCACCCGTGGTGGTACGGAGGATCCGGCGGTGCTCTACCGTCGCTTCCGCGGCCAGGATCCGACTATCGACGCTCTCCTGATCCGCGACGGCATCAAGAAGGTGGAGAAGCCTTCGATTCCGGCTCAGGCGAAGGATTGAATTATGACGCACTGAATACATTGCATCGGCCCGTGGATGAATCTCCGCGGGCCGGTGTTTTTTTCGATTGGGGGCTTTTGGGCGGCGCAGGTTCGGTTATCGCCTTTAGGGGCTGGCGGTAGAATGAGCCCGACGATTTGGGGGAGCTATGATTTGAAACCTATTTTATCGGCGGGTGTGATTTTCCTTAATACACGACAGGGGTTGCCTGCAGCTACTACACCTGCCGGGATGTCTTTGGTAACAACACTGCATGCTCCTATGACTGATCCGTCTCCTATGCTGACGCCACTGAGGATTGTGCTTCCGCCCCCGATCCACACTCTCTCGCCTATGGTTATTGGCTTAGGAATGAGTGCTCCGGCGATGCGTTCCTCCGGATCTAAAGAATGGTTTGCAGAATACATGCTTACGTTTGGCCCGATAAGGGTGTTATTGCCAATGGAAACTTGGCCGCAATCGAGGATCGTGCACCCGAAATTGATGTATATGTCGCTGCCGAGAGTGATATTCTTGCCGAATTCGCAAGTGAAATTGGGCTCCATCCACACTCGCTGTCCTACTTTTCTGAATAGTTTTTGCATCAGTGCTTGTCTTTTTTCAACTTCGTGGTCGCCGGTATGATTGAATTCTTTGAAGAGCTTCTTTGCTTCTACTCTTCTTTCGAAAAGGTCGGAATCGAAATCGTTGTAGATTTGGCCGGCTTGCATTTTATTCCATTCTGTCATAATATTTAATTTTTTGTTATTGCTGTCCGATAAAATTTTTTAAGGGCATAAAAATTAGGACTGATTCCATT
>CAMWQB010000066.1 GCA_947176295.1 uncultured Porphyromonadaceae bacterium | reverse complement strand
CCCTAACCGCCAAATAATCAATCAAAACCCCCAATCCGATCAAAAATCCCCACAGCATATTGACCAAACCTCCACCGGAATTTTTGTGTTTTAAAACTAATCGGCTGATATATAGAAGTAAAAAAATATATGATACATAGGCTCAAATTTTCGGCTTATTTCTAATTATAAAGATGATATTCTTCTATCCGATGCAATAGCGGAGATTTTTTATTTTGGGGGGAATTTCTTAAATTTGCAACCGTTTCGGACGAGCTTTGTGTCTTTTTAGCGCTTTGCCGCTCCACATTTGTTTAATTTGATGTCTCTAATCCGCAATCCATGAGAAGACATTTACTTACGGCCCTCGTCCTTACCGGTGCTTTCGTGCTATCGGCTCAAGACTACGAGTCGCTCATTTTCAATCTTTCCGACGGCTCGGCCGTCGTGCTTCCCGCTCAGGGCCTCCGCTTGGAGGTGAAAGATGCGGCCATGCAGGCTACGGCTGCCGACGGGACTACGTCGACTATCCCTTTCGACAGGCTGGCTTCATTCTGTTTTTCTACCGATTTCTCTATCCTCCCCCTCGCGCCGGGTCTGCTTGGCGACGGCGGCTTCGATGCTTATACGCTTTCGGGAGTGAGTATGGGCCATTTCTCCTCGGCCGACGCCCTGCCAGCTGGCACGTATATCGTGGTTTCTGAAGGTCGAACCCTCAAAATCGCTGTGAAATGAAGAAGTCTCTGATTCTTGCTCTCGCCTGCGCTCTTGGCCTCACTGCCGCTGCCCGCAGCCTCAATGTGGCTGTCGGCCCCGTGGTCTATTCCTTTCCCGCCGCCGAGATGGGCGAGGCTCTCTATAACTCAGCCACGGGCTTCACGATCATGGAGCGCGACTTCAAGCCCGAAGATATCACGGCAATGTATGTCGACGAATCCGACGTCGAGCCCGGCACGGTGGTCGTTAGTTATTCCGCAACCGGCGCGGCAGTCTCTGTCGCCGGAAACGTGGCACGCCTCGTCGACGCCACTGTCGACGGCGCCCATGTGGCCATTGTCCAGTCTGCTGAGACCGGCGACGACACAGGCGAAATCACATATTCCCTCTCCGGTGCCTCGTCCGACGGTTCATTCGCCCTCGATGGCTCCTACAAGGCCACAATCGAGCTCCGCGGCCTCGACCTAACCAGTACCCGCGGCGCCGCCATGAACATCAACAACGGCAAGCGTATAGCCATTTCGGCCAAGAGTGGCACCGTCAACACCCTCGCAGATGCCGCCGGAGGCAGCCAGAAGGCCGCTCTCTATTGCAAGGGCCATCTCGAGTTCAAGGGCAAAGGCTCCCTGACGGTGGCCGGCCACACGGCCCATGCCATATCCGCCAAAGAGTATGTAGAGCTCAAAAATCTCTCGCTCACCATCACCTCAGCCATAAAGGACGGCATCAACTGCGGCCAGTATTACCTTCAGGAAAGCGGCTCTCTTGCCATCTCGGGTATCGGAGGCGACGGCGTGCAGGTAGACTTCAAGGACGCCGAGAACCGCGAGCCCGAGGATACGGGCATCATCACAATTGCCGGTGGCTCAGTCGACATCGACATAACGGCCGATGCTTGCAAGGGTCTGAAAGCCGAAGGCGACGTGCTCGTCTCCGGAGGCAATATTGTCATCACCACCTCCGCCAAGGGCGTGTGGGACGCCGAGAAGGCAAAGACCAAGGCCTCGGCTTGCATAGGAGCCGACGGCAAGGTTGAAATCTCGGGCGGCACTCTCACGTTGTCGGCCGGCGGCAGCGGCGGCAAGGGCGTAAGCTGCGACGGAAACTTCGTGATGTCCGACGGCACCCTCGAAGTGTCCACCATGGGTGGCGTGTATGCCTACGTCAACGGACGTGAATATGACGGCTACACGGGCAACCTCGACAACCTCGCCAGCGATGCCAAGTCTTCTCCCAAAGGTGTGAAGGCCGACGGCGACGTGCTTATCGACGGAGGCAGCATCCGGGTGTTCACCACCGGCAATGGGGCGGAAGGCATCGAGAGCAAGAGCACGCTTACCATCAGCGACGGCATCGTCTTCGTAAAGGCTTACGAGGACGCCATCAACTCATCGAGCCACATGTATATCCGCGGCGGCGAAATCACCGTAATATCAACGAACAACGACGGCCTTGATTCCAACGGCAATCTCTATATCGAAGGCGGCACTACGATGGCCTTCGGCGGCTCCTCGCCCGAGTGCGGCATCGACGCGAATACCGAGCAGGGCTACTCCGTGATCTTCACCGGCGGAAAGCTTCTCGCCGTGGGCGGAGGGAATTCCACACCCTCGGGCACAGCCTCCACTCAGGCCTACGTAAGTACATCGGCCACAGCCACATCCGGCACGGTCATCGCCCTCAGGAGCGGCTCGGAAGAACTCGCTTCCTTCACCGTGCCCGAGGAGTACAAGGCATCCACATCCGGCTCGACGCGCCCGGGCGGCAATCGCCCCGGCGGCATGGGCGGCAGCCAGATACTCATCACCTGCCCCGGCCTCACCTCCGGACAGAGCTACACCCTCACAAACGGCAGCAGCTCCACGTCCGTTACGGCCACTCAGCGCGGTTCCTCCTCCGGGCGCCCCTGGTGAGCATAAGCCGAAGAGCGTTTTATCCCCTCTTCCGAAGCCGATTTTCATGCGGATTCGGAAGAGGGTTTTCTTTTGTCGAAAAAAAACACTATTTTTGCAAATTGAACCGACAAAACTTCTCCACGACTATTCAATTATGTCGAAGACTACGAATACACGAAACAATACATCCGACCGGACGACGCAGCCTCGCAAACCATGGGTGCGCAAGACCGTGCGCGCCCTCTGGATTTCCTTTGTTGCACTGGTGCTGATTATAGGTATATTCTTTGTGCTTGTCTATAACGGCGTTATAGGCTACATGCCCCCGATCGAAGAACTCAAGAACCCTCAGGACCGCTATGCCTCCGTGCTCTATACAGCCGATGGCGAGGAGCTCGGCCGCTACTTCCGCAACACCGGCAACCGCGTCTATGCCGACTTCGACGAGATTTCTCCCGCCGTGGTCGACGCCCTCATTGCCACGGAAGACGCTCGCTTTGTCGACCATTCGGGCATCGACATGCGAGCAGTTACGCGTGCCGTTGTCAAGACCGTCCTGCTCGGAAACAAGAGCGCCGGCGGCGGCTCAACCATCACCCAGCAGCTGGCCAAGCAGCTATATTCGCCCACAAGCCACAATATCTTTGCCCGCGCTATGCAGAAGCCCATCGAGTGGATGATAGCCATCAAGCTCGAGCGCTTCTATTCGAAGGAAGAGATCATCAAGATGTATCTCAACCAGTTCGACTTCCTCTACAACGCCGTCGGAATCAAGAGCGCCGCCAAGGTTTACTTCAATAAAGAGGCCTCGGAGCTTGATACGCTCGAAGCCGCCACCCTCGTAGGAATGGTGAAGAATCCCTCCTTTTTCAACCCCGTGCGGAAGCCCGAGCGCACTCTCGGTCGCCGCAACGTGGTGCTCGAGCAGATGTATAAGGCCGGGATGCTCAACAAGGAGCAGCTCGCCCGCCTGCAGGCTCAGCCCCTCAAACTCGACTTCCACCGCGTGGACCACAAGGACGGCCTCGCCCCTTACTTCCGCGAGGAGCTGCGCCGAATCCTCACGGCCAAGAAGCCCAAGGAATCCGACTACCCCTCGTGGGACCATCAGCGATATGTCGACGACTCCATTGCCTGGGCCACAGACCCCCTCTTCGGATGGGCCGAAAAGACCCGCAAGCCCGACGGAACGAAATACGACATCTACAACGACGGCCTGAAGATCTATACCACCATCGATTCGCGCATGCAGCGCTATGCCGAGGAAGCCGTGCAGGAGCACATGAGCTCGCTTCAGAACCAGTTTTTCAAGGAGAAGAAGGGCTCGTCCGCCGCGCCCTACAGCTCCAATCCGGCCGAACTTTCATCTTCGCTCCGCGAGAAGCTGATAAACACGGCCATAAGCCAGAGCGAGCGTGCTCGCGTGGCCCGCGTTGCCGGCCGCTCGAAGGAGCAGATCGAGCGAGAGTTTAACACCCCGGTGGAAATGACCGTCTTCAGCTACGCCGGGCCCTTGGACACGGTGATGACCCCGCGCGATTCCGTCCTCTACACCAAGAGCTTCCTGCGCACAGGCTTCATGAGCATGGATCCCACCAACGGCTATGTCAAGGCCTACGTGGGCGGTCCCGACTTCCGTTTCTTCCAATACGACATGGCAGCCACGGGTCGACGCCAGATAGGGTCGACGATCAAGCCCTTCCTCTACACCTACGCCTTCGAGACCGACGAGTTCACCCCCTGCTCCGAGATGCTCAACGAGCAGCCGACGCTCTACGACGAGAACGGACGCATCTGGCAGCCGCGCAACACCGGCAATTCCCACGTCGGAGAGATGGTGACCCTGCGGTGGGCCCTCACCAACTCCAACAACTGGATTTCCGCCCGCATCATGGACCGGCTCAACCCCTACGAACTCGTCCGCCGCATGCACTCCTATGGCATCACAAACAAGCTTCCGGCCGTGAAGTCGCTCTGCCTCGGCCCCTGCGAAGTAAGTGTCAAGGAAATGGTTACGGCCTACAGTGCCTTCGCCAACAAAGGCATGCGCACCAATCCTATTTACGTTACCGCCATTGCCGACGCCAACGGAAACGTCATTCAGGAATTCACACCCACGCAGACGGAAGTCATCACAGAGAGAGGCTACAACCGCATTCTCTCAGTGCTCCTCAATGTGGTCGACGGAGGCACAGGCAACCGCCTGCGCCGCCCGCCCTACAACATCACGGCTCAGATGGGAGGCAAGACCGGCACCACCAATTTCAATGCCGACGGTTGGTTCATGGGCTTTACCCCCGAGCTCGTAAGCGGCGTGTGGGTCGGAGGCGACGAGCGCTATATCCACTTCAATTCGATGGCTCAGGGCCAGGGTGCGTCCATGGCCCTCCCCATATACGGCAAGTATATCAACAAGGTATATGCCGATTCCAAGCTCCCGTATTCTCAAAATTCGAGGTTCAGCTTCTCGGAAGCAAATCTCTGCGAGGGAGGCCTCGATTTCGACGACCTCCCCGAAGATGAGCAGACCGTCGACGAAATTGTAAGCGCCGCCTTCGATTGATTATGAATAAAATAAAGGTCCTTCTCGTCCTCGCCTCAGCTGCTTCCGCCCTTGCGGCATCCGCAGGAAATGCCCCTGAGGTCGATGCGCTTTTCGATTCCATAGCCGCGCCTCGCCTGTTCGTGGCACGGGTTGAGGCGCCGGAAGGCACGGGCTTCGTGCTCACCTTGCCGTCAGGCCAATTTCTGGACGAAAGGACTTTGGCTCCGGGCAACGACCGGCCGCAGACGGATTTCATTGCCTTGGGTGCGGGCGACACTCTCTACACCTACTCCCGTGGAGTGCTCCGCACCAGCCTCGAACTCGTGCGCCCGTCCGGCTCGTCGCATCGGTGGCTCCCGGCCCAACTCGTAGAGGGCTTTCGGAGAGATATGGAAAGCTCGCCGGAGCGTAATGTCATCGAAAGTATCGACGACGGCACCATCGTCTTCGCCCATCCCGTACGTGGCCATGTCCTCGGCCGAACAATCATCAACTTCGACCCCGAAACCTATGCCCTGAAAAGTGTGCGTCGGAATGCCGGACCTGAGAGCGAACCCAAAAACGAGCTTGTCCTCGCCGAATATACCCCTGTAAGCGATTTCGCCCTTCCCGAAGGAGGCATCACCCGCCGGTGGCTTCAGGAGCGCTACCCCGACGCCTTTGTCGAGCGCCTGCCTCACACCTTCATGAAGAAGGTCCACACCGCAGGACGCGTCGATCTCCACGACGAGGCCTCCGATGCCATAGTGGTTGTTCTCGAAGCTACCGATCCCGCCACGCCCGGGCATATCGCCGCCGTGCGCGCCCTTGCCGCAGGGCGGCCGATCTACTGGGCTTTCCGCGACACAAAGATCGAAGATATTCTCGAGGTCATGCCCGCGGCCACGCCCGGCGAGACTGCCTTGAGCAATGCTCTCGGCCTCCGCATGCAGGCACCTCTGATGCTTGTGGTGCGCGATGGCGTAATTGCCGAAAAACGTAAACTCTGAAATAAATTACCAACCATCATCCTATGCCACCATTGATAGAACGCGCCGGGCGCCACGGCCTCATTGTCGCACTCTTTGTCCTCGGCTTTTTTGCTCTCGGCAGCTTCGGAGCCATTGGCGGCCTGCTCTCTCTGGCCAGCGGGATTGCCGGAATGGTATGTGTGGTGAGGGCACAGCGAGCCTGCGAGCGCGAAGCCTGCGCAGCCTCGGGCCGAGGATTGTCTATTGCCGCTCTGGCCAGCTATGGCGTGGCCATCACCTTCTTTGCCGGGCTGCTTGTGGCCCTTGTGGTGTATGTGGCCCTGCGTTTCATATGGCCCGATTATATCGTGAGCCAGCTCGAGGCAGCTGCTACAACTCTTTCTCAGATTCCGGAATATGCGGCGCTTTATGCCCAGCTTTCGTCCGTCCTCAAAAACGGACCAATTCCCACCGCTGCCGACATGATGGCCTCAGTCCTCATGATCATGATGATTACAGGCGTCTTTATCGGCATAGTCGGCGCCATTATCGCTAAAATATCTAATCGCAGACAAAGATAAATGGACATCTCCGTAATAGTCCCCCTGTTCAACGAAGCCGAGTCGCTCCCTGAGCTCGCTGCCTGGATCGAGCGCGTGATGGAAGCCAACGGCTTCTCATACGAGATAATTTTCGTAAACGACGGTTCCACCGACAATTCATGGAAAGTCGTGCACTCCCTGCGCGAGAACAACCCCGACCACATACGCGGAATATCCTTCCGCCGCAACTACGGCAAGAGCCCCGCGCTCAACATGGGCTTTGCCGCCGCTAAGGGGGAAGTTGTCATCACTATGGATGCCGATCTTCAGGACTCCCCCGACGAGATTCCCGAGCTATACCGCATGATTAAGGAAGACGGTTTCGACCTCGTCAGCGGATATAAGAAAAAGCGCTACGACCCCCTTTCCAAGACAATTCCAACAAAGCTTTTCAATGCCACGGCCAGAAAAGTGAGCGGCATCCGCAACCTCCACGACTTCAATTGCGGCCTCAAGGCCTATAAAGCCGAGGTCGTCAAACACATCGAGGTATACGGCGACATGCATCGCTACATCCCCTACATCGCCAAGCTCGCAGGCTTCTCGCGAATAGGCGAAAAAGTGGTGCAGCACCGACCCCGCAAATATGGCCACACGAAGTTCGGCCTCGACCGCTTCGTCAACGGCTACCTCGACCTCCTCACGCTTTGGTTCACCGGCAGATTCGGAAAGAAACCCATGCACTTCTTCGGGCTTCTGGGCTCCCTGATGTTTGTGCTCGGCTTTATCTCCGTGGTGCTCGTCGGAGGTCTCAAGCTCTACCACATGTATGCCGGCCACAGCTACATACTCGTCACCGACTCCCCGTATTTCTTCCTCGCGCTCACCCTCATGCTCCTTGGCTCGCAGATGTTCCTGGCCGGATTCATAGGTGAGCTCGTGGTGCGCAATTCCACCAAGCGCAACGAATACGAGGTTGAAGAGCGCCTGTAATTCTTTTTAATCTCTCCCATAATTTAACTCCCAATTCACGATATGGAAGATTTTCGCACACTTGTCCTCAACCGCTTTTCGTGCCGCAAGTACGACACCATGCGCCGTCCATCCCTCGAGCTTCTTGCCGACGTCCTCGAGGACGCCCGCCTCGCTCCCTCGGCCTGCAACCGCCAGCCATGGGAGTTCTGGGTAATCGACAGCGAGGGCCCCGCACGCGAAGCCGTCATAGCATCCTACGAGCGCGAGTGGATTCGCACAGCCCCGGCTTTCATCATCTGTCTCGGGCGCGAGGCCGAAGGCTGGGTGCGTCCCTTCGACGTCCATTCCCATATCGATGTGGACCTCTCGATCGCCGCCGAGCACATCTGCCTCTCCGCCACGGCCCATGGCCTGGGCTCGTGCTGGGTATGCAACTTCAATCCCGAGGTACTCCGCCGAGGTCTCGACATCCCCGAAGGGCTGCGTCCCGTGGCAATAATCCCTGTAGGCTACCCCGCCGAGGGCATAACAGTGCCGGCAAAGACACGTAAATCTGCCGACGAAATAATCCGATGGCTCTGAGCTGCAGACATATATTCGCAGTACTTGCCTCTGCCGCAGCTGTGGCGGCCGGGCTGGCCGGGTGTTCCACAAGCGGATGCCTCGACAACCGGAGCGCCATTCCCCTCGCCGAATTCTATTCGTCGGAGGACGGCACGGCCATATCCCTCACGGGCATAGCCATATATGGAGTAGGGGCTCCCGGCGACTCCGCAGTGCTTCTCACTCCTCCTCTCGCCTCGAGGGTCTACCTGCCCATGCGCTCCACCCGCAGCGAGACCTCATGGGCAATTGTCTATCGCCTCGAAAGCCTCAGCGATCCGGGACTGAACGACACCGTATCCTTCAGCTACGATTCCGAGCCCTACTTCGCATCCTCCGAGTGTGGCGCCATGTATCGCTACCGCATCCGTAGTGTCCGCTCCACGACCCACGTCCTCGATTCCGTCGGCATTCTCGATTCCCTCATCACCAACGTCGACATCCCGACGATAAGATTCTATTTCCGCACGGCTGCAATGGAGGAGGCTGCACAATGAAAGCTCTGAGAAGGCTCATGCTCGCCCTGTTGGCAGCCGCCGTGCTCCTGCCCCTGGCCGCACAGTCGCCCAAGCCCGAGGCGCCACGGCGCCGCATCACCCCCGTGAACAATGCCGCCACTCGCACGCAGCACGTCAACGAGACGCGCAACGACACCGCCCGCATCAATGCTCAGAGAAGGGCCCGGAGCACCTCATATACCGACGACAAGGGGAGCATCGTATTCGTCGATACCCTCACCGGCGAGCAGTGGGTGGACTCGTCCCTGATAGCCCGCGTGCCCCGCATGACCAAGCCTCTCATTTATTCAGGCAGCATAGGCGTGAATATCTGGGACCCCGTGATGCGAATTTTCGGACAGCACTACGGCCTGATCGACGCTTGGGTCCAGCTCAATATGCACAATCGCTACCTCCCCGTTTTCGAACTCGGGGTAGGGCAGACCGACCACCGCCCCGTAACGGGAAACTACACCTTCCACGTTCCCGCGTCCGTGTATTTCCGGCTGGGTGCAGACTATAATTTCTTTTACAACTCCAATCCCGACTACCTGCTCCTCGCAGGACTTCGCTACGGCTTCTCTCCCTTCCGCTATGGCGTCCGCGATATAGTTCTCGACACCGACTACTGGCACGAGACCGCCACCTTCGACATCCCCCTCCGTAGTGCCACGGCCGGATGGCTCGAGCTGCGCCTGGGCGTGCGCGTAAAGATATGGGGGCCGATTTCCATGGGATGGTATTTCAAGTATTCCAAGATGCTGCACGAGAGCAAGAATACAGCCGGACAACCATCCTATGTGCCCGGATTCGGCACTCGCGGACCGGGCATCGGAGGCTCTTTCTCGATAATATACACCATTCCGCTCACCCACCTGAACAAATCGAAGGCCACAGAGGTTGTAAATGCAGATAAAACCTCTGAAGAATGAAGAAAATAATAATCATCGGCGCATCCTCCGGGCTTGGAATGCGCGTCGCTTCCGACTTTGCCCGCATGGGTTGGCGTGTAGGCATCGCCGCCCGTCGCCTCGACAGGCTTGAGGAGCTTAAGGCTCAGTTTCCCTCCAATATGGAGGCCATGGCTATTGATGTAGCCGCGCCAGATGCCGCGCGTCGCTTCGAAGACCTCATCGAACTCATCGACGGCATGGACGTGCTCCTCTATGCTGCCGGCACGGGCTGGCGCAATCCCGAGCTCGACCCCGCCAAGGACGCCCGCACTGTCGACGTCAACGTAAAGGGTTTCACGGCCATCGTTTCGGCCGCCTTCAACTACTACGCCCGCACGGCCAACCGCCTCCCCGGTCAGATTGCCGTCCTCACGTCCGTAGCCGGAGCCAAGGGTCTCGGTGTGTCCGCCGCTTACTCCGCTTCCAAGAGGTATCAGTGGAACTATCTCACAGCTCTCGACCAGCTCGCCCATGCGCGTCATGTCAATGTCAGGATCACCGATATCCGTCCCGGATTCATCGACACGGCCCTACTCGAGCAAGACCCCAACAAGGATAGTCTGCCGCTGCTGATGAGCGTCGACTATGCCGCTCCCCTCATCGAGAAAGCCATTCTCAAGCAGAAACGCGTGGCTTACATCGACTCCCGCTGGGCTGTGGTTACCGCCCTCATGAAAGCCGTGCCATCCCCGCTGTGGCGACACATCTCGTTCGATCTCTGACACTCCTGCGGTTGCCCTTCGGCAGCCGCAAACTTTTTTGGCACGCCCTTTGTTATAGAGATATAAAAATCGATACAGTTAACACACACACTAACCACACACGTAAAGACTATTCTTTATGAACTTCAACAATTTCACCATCAAGTCGCAGGAAGCCATCCAGAAGGCCGTGGAAATCACGCGTGCTTCCGGGGCTCAGGCCATCGAGCCTGTCCACCTGCTCAAAGGCGTCATTGAAGAAGGCGAGTCGCTCGTGAAGTTCATCTTTCAGAAGATTGGTGCTAATCTTCAGGGCCTCATTGCCAAAGTCGACGCCGAGATAGCTGCGCAGCCCAAGGTTTCGGGCGGCGAACCATACCTCTCCCGCACCTCCAACGACGTGATGCAGAAAGCTCTCGACGTCGCTAAGAAGGGCGGCGACGAATACGTAACCCTCGAGGCCCTGCTCATGGCCATTTTCGAGATTTCCTCTCCCGCCTCCACCATCCTCAAGGATGCCGGAATCAGCGCCAAGGAACTCTCATCCGCCATCGAGGAGCTCCGAAAGGGCAAAAAGGCTACCGACCAGAGCGCCGAGGAAACTTACAACGCGCTCTCCAAATATGCCATCAACCTCAACGAGCGCGCCCGTCAGGGCAAGCTTGACCCCGTTATCGGCCGCGACGAAGAGATCCGTCGTGTCCTCCAGATTCTTTCTCGCCGAACGAAGAACAACCCCATGCTCATCGGCGAGCCGGGCACCGGTAAGACGGCCATCGCAGAAGGCCTCGCCCACCGTATTGTCCGCGGCGACGTGCCTGAGAATCTGCGCACAAAGCAGATCTATTCCCTCGACATGGGCGCCCTCGTGGCCGGCGCTAAGTATAAGGGCGAATTCGAAGAGCGCCTAAAGGCCATCGTAAACGAAGTTACCGGCGCCGACGGCGAGATAATCCTCTTCATCGATGAAATCCACACTCTCGTGGGCGCAGGTAAAGGCGAAGGAGCTATGGATGCCGCAAACATCCTCAAGCCGGCTTTGGCCCGTGGCGAGCTCCGCAGCATCGGCGCAACCACCCTCGACGAGTATCAGAAATATTTCGAGAAGGATAAGGCCCTCGAGCGCCGTTTTCAGAAAGTCATGGTCAACGAGCCCGACGAGGCTTCGGCAATCGCCATTCTCCGTGGCTTGAAGGAGCGCTACGAAAACCACCACAAGGTGCGCATCCGCGACGAAGCGATTATAGCTGCTGTTCAGCTTTCCGAACGCTATATCACCGATCGTTTCCTCCCCGATAAGGCTATCGACCTCATCGACGAGGCTGCCTCGAAGCTGAAGCTCGAAATCGACTCCGTGCCTCAGGCCCTCGACGACATCACCCGCCGAATCGCACAGATGGAAATCGAACGCGAAGCCATAAAGCGCGAGGACGACAAGGAGCGCGTCAAGGAAATCGAGAAGCGCATCGCCGAGCTCCGCGAGGAGGAGAAGGAATATTCCGCCAAGTGGAAAGCCGAGCGCGACTTCATCGCAAAAATCCAGCAGAACAAGAT
>CAMWQB010000065.1 GCA_947176295.1 uncultured Porphyromonadaceae bacterium | reverse complement strand
TAGCACGCCGCCCTCTCACGGCGGAAACCCGGGTTCGAGTCCCGGATTCGCTACAAAACCTCAGCCGCCTCCGACCCATCAATCGGAGGCGGCTTTTTTAGACCCTGTTCCCCAATATTTGTTAAGGCAGCGTATTAACCTCCCCCCCTACCCTTCGGCCCTATCATGGCGCAATAACATTTCCTCCATTATGGCAAGGTCGCTGCTCACTTCGCCCTGAAGGAGATAGTCGGCACGGCGGCCGGAGAGCCCGGAGAAAATTTCTCGGGCTTTGTCCGGGTCCTTGTCCAAATACAGAGCCATGGCGCAGAGAACACGCTCTTTCGAAGACATCGTGCTACGATAGGCCTCGATATACTTGCGCAATTCCGGAGTGAGCAGCTGCGAAGCTCCGTCGGCATCGCCCGTGATGAGACGCAGAAACACAAGCTCGCATTCCAGCTCCTTCACGTATAGGCCTATGATTTCGCTTTTGTGAGCATACAGATTCTCGAAAGCCTCTCGCGCCTTGTCGAAATCCACATTGTCGAGCAACCTGGATGCGGCCATGAGCGGAAGAGACACCTCGAGTTGGTCGCGGTAGTTGATGTGGGCCGGAACCTCGAACCACTCGTCAGGCATATCCCGGGGACGGACACCGTCCTGAATCTTGGCATTCGTCTTCAAGGCCAGCACCAAGCCCCGCTTCGCCACAGGATTGTTTCGCAGCGACAAGGCATTGTAGGCATCGTTGGCCGTCCCCGAAATCTTCATCGGCACACCGTTGAACAGGAGTATCAAGACGTCCACCAGAACAAGCACCCATGCGAAAACCGACAGATAAGGATGGCCATCGATGAAAACAAGCGCCAAAAGGAGCGGAAGCACAAGAAGGTTGGCAAGGACGCCACCCAGATTATACCACGCCGTGGGCACACGCTCCACCTCTACCTCCGGGGGAAGCAAGAGGCACTGGCCTCCCGTGCCCGCCACGGCATATTTCTTGACACGCAGCTTGCCGTCGATGCGGATTATCGTGTAATTGAAAATACGGAAAGACACGAACTTATATCCCGACAGCAGCCCTGCCACCAGATGGCCGGCCTCGTGGACCGGGATGAGCACCATGAAGCCGATGATAAAAGCAGCCATGGCAACGAGGCCCGCCCCGGCGGCCTCCGCAAACTTCGCCGTGGCGAAGCGGGCAAAGAATTCGGGGAAGGTAGTATCCGTGAAAGCCACGACGATTGCGGCAGCAATAGCCAGGCCGCCCACGATGCCTATCGCCAGGCCCATGAGCATCTTGAAGATTTGGTTGAGTATTTTCATAATTCGCAGTATCTGATTTCCCTCTGCAAAATTAGCAAATTCCCCAAACACCACCCCAAAAAATCAATCTCCAAAAACAAATTAACAGTTATCGGAGATGGGGCATTCAGCGCTCCCCGCGAATCATAATCTCTAAACAAGAGATACTTACTCGAAGCACAAAGATAGCTATTTCTCGGGAAATTAGAGACGTTTGGAACGAAAAAATTTTCTTACTCACGAACTTTTATCTATAAGTGAGCACATTGTTTGGCAATATTATCAAAATCGAATCTGTCAACACGTATGGATTAGGCTGTTAGAGTTTCTGCATATCTCTTGTTTAGAGAATATTAAAAACTAATCTAAATATGAACTACGACTTGCAAATAGGCAACACGATTCGCAGAGGCATCTCCTATGCGGAGCTCATTACGTTTCCTATTGAGCCTGAAACATTTATCCGCCGGGAAAATGGGGAATGGATATATGCAAAGCATTGTATAGAGTTAACTCATATATTAGCATACTCTAATGACACATATTCGAGCACTACATCTGAGAATCAAGACGAGCAAGCATACTACAATGAGGGTTGTGAGGCGGACGATTTTGAGAGGGAAGAGTGCATCGGAGAAAATTCCGAAGACAACGATAGTGTTCAATATGAATTAAATAACCCTGGTCCTCAAACATATTATCAAATATCGATACCATCCGACGGCCCGGAATCCTATTATAATGATAATGAAGCAGAACGGATATTCATTCCCACAGCTGAATATCTCAAATGCAAACAGAAACGCAAAACTGCAATCATTGGTGTATGTACCTTAGGGCTTGCAGGTCTTTTTTTAATGGGCGTCGGAAATACCTGGCGTAGTAATATATTTGCCGGAACTTCACTTTCTGCATATGCGGGGATGGGATTTGTCTTGAAATGCATGTCTTTCTGCTTCCTAACGACGCTAATTGCAGTTCCGTATTTCATATATTCAGTGCTTGCCCTGATATATAATTCCATCAAACTAAATAATCTGAAACGTTAACGTTATGCCCCAAACCTTATATTACGCACAACTTGACAATGAATATTTCGGGCCCTTCGCGCTCGAAACTCTCGTTGGCATGCACCTTACTCCGGATGTGTCGATACTTTCTACGGAAACGAACGCATGGCTCCAGGCGTGTGAATATCCGGAGTTGATCGATTCGTTAGATTTAAGCCTATATGAAATCAACGAAGATGATAATTCGGGGGATGACGTTGAGCCTGCCGAGCCAAACCGAATTGTTCCTACATTCAACGAAGGCTCAACCTTCTATATTTGCAGAGGAGGGAATCCTTACGGGCCTTACACTCTGGAGGCACTGGCTTCGGTATCTCTGTCCGAAGAAACCGAGGTCAGTCTTGATGGTATGACCACATGGTTCAAGGTTTTTGAAATCCCGGGACTTCTAAGCACCTTGGAAGCAATTGCTAAAATGGCGAATACGTCACAAGAGACACAGCAAATATCGCAGTTCGCCGGTCATGACAACAATGAAGAAATTTCAGAAATTCTAAATCGCATTCAAGGTTTAATTCCTGTCAAGAAGCAACTCTTCAGACGGGTATTCTCAACTAAAGAGGCTGAGCTCGATTTTATAATTTCGGAATACAATAGAGTATTCAATACTCTATTAAATCTCGTGAATAAGCTTGGAGAATTGTGTGTCAACGCGTCCTTGGCCCACAGGGCTCTTGCGTTAATCACAAGCACGGTAAATGATGTTGCTGCCAAAATCAACGATCATTACATTTCAGAAGTTGAGCGCTTGAATAAGAACAAATATGAATTCACAACATCAAGTGTCACTATCGGGCAAACAAAATTCTCTCTCATGCCTCCATTGGAAAATATAGAGATTTCACGCATCGATTTTCTCAACGTCCTGGGAGATAAAAATCTGTGCATTACTTACGATGAGGGCTCGGAAGCAAAAGCTTTAGACTTTGTCAATAATATAGTTGGCAAGCTTTACGATAATAATCCTGCACGTCTTATCGTAACTAATGTCATAGACACCGATTTCATGACCGGCCTGGACGATTCGTTCAAGTTGCTCAATCGCGATTTATACAAGGTCGTTTATCGCACAGACGAAGTCAGGACCACCCTGGCCTCCTTACAGGAACGAGCAAGCACAATCTTGCGTAATTTACTCGTAGAAAAGGGCACTACTCTACAGGACTACAACAGCACTCACGAAAATAAAGAAGCAAACATACTTCTTATTCTTAAGAACTTTCCCCATGGCCTCAATACCGAGAATCTCGACTCGCTGAGAAAATTGGCGAATGTAGGCCCTAAGGTTGGCTTGTACATCATAATTTTTACTTCAAAAGAGTTTATAGATGAGATGTCGGAAAGAGATGTAGAAGCTTTTGATGTGGTTGAATTTTCCAAAACAACAAATTCATACCACTTCAAGGATGATGACAATGATATTTTCAGCATCCTCAAGACTTCCGACACACACGACTTGACGGAGGAAGTGGCGCAATTCGAGGCTCTTTCCGAAACTGCCTTAAAGAAGATTGTCAAAGAAGTAAACAGCAAGTGCGAACTGAAAGAAGATGTGGTCGTATCATTTTCGGAATATCTCCCCGAAATTTCCGTCTGGTGGTCTTCTGAAAGCTCACGTCAAATCGATATTCCATTCGGCATCGGAAATGACATGCAGATAAAATCGCTCAAAATTACTCAAGAGAGCGGACAGAACACGGCGGTCGTTATCGGCATCCCGGGGTCAGGCAAAAGCGTATTCTTACATTCGCTTATTTGCAGCGCAGCCATTAAATATTCGCCAGATGAACTGAGAATGTATCTTATCGACTTCTCAGGAGTTGAGTTCAACTCTTATGCTATTGGAAAGTTGCCCCATGCAAGAGTGATTGCCCCTGAGGCAGAACGGGAGTTCGGATTAAGTATCCTCAATGAACTTGTTGAGGAAGGCTCTCGTCGAATGGCTCTCTGTCGCGACCACAATGTGAGCAATATTGTGGACTTGAAACGTGTTACTCCGGGTATAAAAATACCTCGATTGCTTGTAATTATCGACGAGTTCCAAAAACTCTTTGAAGTAGACAACGACCCAATCGCCAAGGAAGCTAATACAAAGATTCATATCATTATCCAGGAGTTCCGCAAATTTGGGATCAACCTTGTTTTGGCAACTCAGAAGTTACCCACGAGTTCGTTCTTGCCACGCGACCTTATTGCAAACCGCGTAGTCTTCAAGAGTGCACCCAATGACTTCGACTCTCTTATCTCCTCAGAAGACAGAAGTGGAATGCCTCGCCTACGAACAGGTCAATGCGTCTACAACTCCGAGTCCGGAGCGGCATATGCCAACGAAATCGTTCAAGGATTCTTCACTTCAAAATTCGACTTAGACAATCTGATGTCTAAGATTCGCAATTTTGAACGAGAATTCTCCTATGAGCGCGAACCGCTCAAAGTTTTCCGCTCGGCCGATCTTCCCATATTTGAGGAACGGCGTCGGGAGGAACGCCACAAATCAGTCTCACCAATACCCTATATTGTTCCTGTTTATTTCGGCGAATCCATTGCTGTGAGCGACATTGATGTAAATGTTGAGCTGGTCAAAGAAAACGCTAACAATATCCTCATTATAGGTGGAGAGGCAGATATTGCACGCAACATCGCATTCAATGCCATGCGCTCGGCTGTTGCCGGACATAATGAAGACACAGCAAAGGTTGTTGTGCTTAGCGGTATGCGAGCAGATAATCCAATCAACGAAAAGATCAGTGAATTTGCGGCAAGTACTCTTTGTGATTTCACGATGGTATCTTCTAATAGAGATGTAGAAGATGTGCTAAAAGCGCTGAGAGAAGAAATTGATCGACGTCGTAACGATGAAACTGTGCCTCAGCAACACATCTACGTTACGTGCTTCGATTTCCAGTCTATACGAGCCCTGGACAGGGACACATCGGGAACTATGCCTAAACTCTCTCCCGCAGCTAAAGATATGGATTTTGTGATCCGCAGTGGTGCTTCTGTCGGAGTATTCGTCATTGCACAAACAGATACTCTCGACGCCCTTAACCGCGTCAGCAATTCATCACCTCTATCGATGTTCAATTTCCGAGTTGCTTTGCAGATGTCGGAAGATATGTCGTACAAGATTGTCGGTACACCTCTTGCTAACAAACTATTTGTATTCAATCGTCCGTCCTCTCGTTTCAGAGGCTATGTTCGTGATAATACACGTAATTTAACAGTAAAATTCAAACCTTATAAATAAGTTTACCAATGTCAGGATTTAATGGAATGCAAGTTGACCCGGATGAACTTTACAACTTCCGTTGTCAACTATCGGAACTTTCAGACAAACTGATGGAACAACTTCGTCGCACAGATGCTGCCATGGAAACCGTTGCTAAAGAATGGCGGGACGAACAGTTTCATAAATACCGCAATGAGTTCACTGAGGACCGTGATCTCATACAGCCCCTCAGTGACCAAATCAATCAGTTTCGAGAGGGGCCATTACAGCAATTTGAAGAGATACTACGTGAATATTTAGAATTATAAATATGGCAGGAGCATACGCATCATCACGTTCACTTATAGAGCTTCAAAGTGAACTTAACGCTCTCTCAACCGCACTGAGCGATCTTTATAACAAACTGGAGAGCGATATGGCTCGCATTGCTGAAAGCTGGGTTGACCAACAATTCGAGGAATTCGGCAATGAGTTCCGCAGCCGCAAGGAGGCAATAATGGAACTTTCAGATAAATATGACCAATGGGCTAATAAGTATCTTCCCCCACGTATTGAACTTGCTCTGAAATATGAGAGGCTTAACGCAGGCATTGGTGGATAATCAATAAAAAGCTTCAAAAATGTCTCAACAAGCTCATGTTTCCTCAGAAGCACTGCATCGCCTTATGGACGGACTGCAGTCGTGTGCATCATCGGTTGCCTCACTACGTGGTGCGGTAAGGGCGCATATCAATGAATGTCTTAACACTGCCAAAACAATTGTAGCACGGCTAAAGGCAATTGAGGACGCTGCAAAAGCACGTTATGAGCATTGCTACTCTGCCTATTATTCATGTCAACGCATGCAGAAATATGATGACGAAAGTGGGGAATACCGTCCTTCTTGTTCATGTGAAGAACGAGATATGAAGAATGCGGGGGATGAACTATATAAGGCACGTTGTGCAAGAGAACAGGCAGAGATGCGTTTGCAGGATATGGAACGCGAAGTCGGCTATTATGAACAAGCAACCGGCGGTGAGGGTATGATGAACTCTATTACCGATGACTATGTTCCTCAAGCGACAAATCGCTTAATGGCGTTGAACGATAAGGTTCAACGTTATGAGGCATTAGAAATAGCCGGTATCGATATCGGCGATAATTCATCATCCACGCCGACTCTTCAAGCTCCGCAGTCGAAGGCTTTAGGCTTTGGTAAAGGCACTGAACGTCTTAAAGAGAAAATGAGGCAGAGAGAAGCATTGTTTGGGGCATATTGCCCGAAGTGTAAATGCTGTCCATGCGAGTGCGATATAATCAGAGAATTAGTAATGTCAAGATCACGATAATATGCCCGGTAAAGACTATTCCGAACAGGCCTACCATATCAGTATGCAATTGGACGACCTCGTAAAGGCTTCCAAAGAAAATTGGCAGGACGAACAAGCCAAGCGTTTCGGCTATAATCACATCGAACCTATCAGTACGGCTCTACGCGAGATTCAACTTCCGATTGAGAAAATAATTGATCTTGTTGACACAAAACTCCACGAAATCCAAAAAATAGCAAATGGGAACAAATTTTGATGCATATATTGTTAATCCCGAAGGTTCTCTATCTGAAACAGTATCACCAAAGAGGATAAAACCGAATTTGATAAGTTAAACACAAAATAAATCAATAACTGACAATAAAATCTGGAAGATTATGGAAGAGACATTTAACATCCCTGCCGGAAGTTTTGCCGGCGAAGACGCAGCAGCGAAAAAGCGTAAGGAATTGCGCGATCTCCTACGCAAAGGAGAAACCGTCAAAATAGCGAAAAGCGGAAATGCAATGAATCAGAACGGTGATGCAACCATATCCGTGGCTAAAGGAAAGCTTGCCGCTCAATGGTATGATGCCAATCCTACTCTACTTACGATGGAAAAAATTGCGATGGAGCGCAGTTTCCCCCAGTTTTCTCTTGACAAGCTCGATGACGGCCGGCTTTGCTGGATCGGTGTACTGGAACCGGGAATCTATGAATCGAAGTTCGGCGAGAAACGTCAGTATCATGTGATGGCTGTATATGACAATAATCATCCTAATCAACAAATGGGCTCTTCCGTGCGGGTATATCCTTTGATGCCGGACGTTGACGAGTTGATAGAGATGGCAGGCTTCCGCCCTTTCCATCTCCTGCAAGATACGGTCGGGAACATGTACTTATGCACGAATGAAGCTGGAGACCAAAAGGTGGGCGTAACGACCACAACCGCCGCGTCAGTACTTGGCTGGGCCTCAAAATGGCTGATCGGCTATGAACTTGTTCTAACGGGCGATCTTCCCCTCGCGGACTTTAACCGCCATGGTGGCATCTAACATCTACAGGGACTATGAGCAAAAAATGTGAAACGGTAATCATCAGCGACAAGGCATACAACGCAATAATCCGTGAGAGTTTTGCCAAACACCCGGTGGAAACAGGGGGCATCCTTCTCGGATATATCCTCAATAATGGTTTGTGGGTAGTTATGGAAATGATTCCACCCGGTATCAACGGTGTATTCGAAACTGCCTACTTTGAGTATGACCAGGATTTCGTCAACTACCTTGGCACATCCGTAGCCAACCAATATAAGGAACCGCTTCAGGTTCTTGGACTGTGGCATCGTCATCCGGGTTCGATGGACTATTTTTCCTCTACCGATGATGGCACTAACTCCGAGTTCGCATCGAAGAATCCCTATGGTGTGATATCCGGCCTCGTGAATATCGATCCCTCTTTCCGTCTCACAATGTATCACCTTGATTATAACAATGGTGTGCGCCCGCGTAACATGGCTTACTCAACTGTTAACGTTGAAGTTGGCGATGATCTAATCCCTGAAAAATTCTTTGCACTTCGATACGTGGATGCAGAACGGAGCGAACTACATCCTACTCCAACTCATACCAACACTCAAGTAGCACAAACTCGCAAAGTGCCGAAATCGCCACGCAACGGCAGCGATGAAGAAACTGTAAAGCCTGCTATTTCAGAAGTCTCCGAACAAGATCGAATTGAGCCGGACGAATCTTCAAATATAATGCCGAAAAACCAAGTTCGCAAATGGCTCATCCCATCCATCGCAATCTTAACATTTCTCTTTGGCGCATTCGCCGGAGCTAAGCTTGCTCCATTGATTGAATCTACTGATAAAGATAAGGTCAGCCAATCCTCTGCAGCATCAAACGCGGGAAACGATACCTCAGATGGTGAATCTGACAATCTATCTACCACTCCAACTCCCGAAGATCACAACCCCAATACAGAAAACTAAATGGCCTCGATTGATCTGAATAAATTTATGAAAGGCAAAGGGCTGAAGCCGACCGTCTGCTTTCCGCTTGATATTGCCGGGCATCACGAGTTGTGGGGCCACCATCATCGTGAATCGAACTACTATAATATTATTTCCATTGATTCCACCGACAAACGTCTCGGCGGCCAAACGCCCATTCTACTAGGTCATTTTTATACTGAAAAGCCTGAGCACACAGGCGATGATTGCATCTCCGGATGGCGAGATGCGGAAGGCAATGTTCATTTCGAGACTTCGGAAGGCAAAGCATGTGAATTAGAGGGATACAGCATGAAAATTGATATATTTTCGCGTAATACGGGCATCCTTGAATCAGATATCATGCTCCGCAAGGGTGTTGTAATTATCGGTTGTGGCTCTGTGGGTAGTCTTGTAGCACTTGAACTCGCCCGGGCAGGCGTCGGTCGTTTTTTCCTTATCGACATGGATATTTTCAGCTACCATAATATCTGTCGTCATCAATGCGGGATACAGGATGTCGGGAAATATAAGACAAGCGCGTTGCGTGAACGCATTCTGCAAATCAACCCCTCTGCAGAGATACACGTTTCGCATAATCGTATTCAAGATGTCCCTCTTGCAGAGATAGAGCCATTCTGCACACCGGATGCCATTATGGTGGGATGTGCCGACAATCGAGAAGGGGATTACTATGCAGCGCAGATGCTTGCCAAACCCAATGGCATGCCTTTCATTTCCATTGGGTGCTGGGAACGGGCGTTTGCAGGCGAAATCTTCTATTGCTTGCCGGAAGGTATGCCGGACTATGAGGATTTCATGGCAACAATGAACGAAACCTCCGGACGAGTTGAGGCAAACACGCATATTTACATGGGCGAGGTCGGCAGCTTCGAGCCCGGAATTTCCGCTGACATTAATTTTGTTACCACTATTGGTGTAAAGATGATTCTCGATTTGCTCAATCGCGACAATGAGAACTACACACAACGACTAATTAATTCCCTGACCCAATACACTCTTATCTGCAACACCAATAATCCGAAAATCGGAGGCGACATGGCAGAAATCTTTTCTTATCCTCTCCAAGTAACCCGCAGCATTGTCCTCGACTATGCTAAAGAAACAAAATGATTTATGACTCTAATCTTTACCTTTATTCTCATTTTTGACATGTTGTAATTCCGTTTTCTCTCAGACTATCTGCAAAGCGGTCGAAGAGCCGTAGGAAATAATATTATGAATAAACTATATTATGGGACAAGTGAATCATAATAAATATCACTTCACTGATGATGGCCGGATCTATCGGGTAAACGATGACGGTTCGTTCACCTCAATGGGCAATGTAGAGCATAATTCAGCCAGCGCTAAGAACTCTCATATGAAACCAGGGTCCATATCATTTCCTCGGGAACTTTGTTTTAAGGGGCAACTTCTGAAACTCTTTAACAGCAAAATTGGAAAGTTATATATTTATCCGGAGGAATTTGTGTTTAAACCTCATTGGTTTAATTTTGGAAGTCATCGCGAGCAACATTGGAGTGTCAGTGACATTTTAGGATATAAGAGGAAGTTCCGCATATTTAGAGCCATTATTACATCAACAAAGACCATATATTTCGATTCCTGGGATATAAAAAAAATACTGTTGGCCTTGGAGGAGCGGCGCCAAGCTTATTACATCAATCGAGGCATGGATGTGCCGCAACTGAAGAAATCCTAAAAGACAGCACAGAATTATGGAAAAAGATACACCGAAAGAATATAATGATTCTACTCAAAAAAGGAAAACCAATGTTACCTTTTGGACCAAAAAGGCAATAAAATGGGCCACTAATTCGGCTATGTTCGGCATGATTATCACATTTGCGATATTCTTTTATCAAGAATACGAAAGTGCCCAACAAGCCAAGGATATTGTCGATAATCTTGTTTACGTCCAAAAATCACTTTCAACAAGATATTTAGGAATTTTCCCTAATTATCTCAATCAAATTAACGAACTCTTGGATACCGCTCAACCTAATGACACAATAGTGATTTTTGAAGACGTGCTTTACTACGGATTTGTGAGCAAGCCTCACGAATTTAAAAAGATGCAGAAGAAACTGATAGAACTATCAGACTCGGGGTGTCATGTAACAATGGCGTATTATAATCCTAAGGGAAGGAATTTCAAGAGGATGATAATCGACCAATACATCGCCACTGATATATCGGCACAGATGGATCAGGAGCGACGAGATCTTTTACACAATCATGACCATGACGTGAATCGCCGCCAGAGCTTTAGAGAAATAAGGGCTAAGGACTCACTGCTGGTCGACAGTTATTTCTGCATTACACGATCTAAAGATCCGGCTAAATTCAAGAAGAGTGTTGATGATCGACGCAAATTTCTTGCAGATCCAACTCGTAAAGGGACTGCACTTGATATTGAACTTGAAAATCTTTACGGCAAGATTGATTCAATAAAAAGCAGTTGCCTTTCTGAGGATTATGACGACTTGTGCATCCACGACTTCGAGGATATGTATCGCGAAATAAGCATTTTGATGGCCGAAGAATACCAGAGTCATGGTATAGATCTGATCCGTATAGATGAAAATCTTTCTATCAGTTGCTGGTTAGTTGCAGAGAAAGCAATTTTAGCCTTCCCGAGTAAATACGCAACGGATGAAATAGGATTCTATTCCCACGACCCCGCATTTTCAAAATATATTAAGACTATGCTTAATGGTTTTATCGGTAATTACTCTAAAAAGGACGATAAATATGATAAAAACTAATATTCAGACTTATGGGACATCAACCGAATAAATATCATATTTCTGACGATGGTACGGTCTATCGGATAAATGAGGATGGCTCATTTACCTCTGTTGGCAATATCGAGGATATTGAGAAGGAATCTTCGTCTACAGCTATCCATAGTGTTCAACCTGTTCAATCTGCAACACGAAAAATTTCAGGAAAATCAGAAGCCGGATTTTGGAATCGCAACTATAATCGGCTGTGGGCAACGACTATTGTTTTGTTTGTAGGGTGGTTCATTTCATGCCTGTCCTGTTCGGAATTTCAAGAGGAATATTGGAGTGTTGACCATTATGAATATGGGGAATATATATCAT
>CAMWQB010000064.1 GCA_947176295.1 uncultured Porphyromonadaceae bacterium | reverse complement strand
GTTCCTGAACAGTGTAGTCCAGTTCTTGGAGTCGTTCTTCGACTCTTGGAGTGATATTGAGTTCTCCGAACCTTTAGCTCATCGAGGCTTGATCTTATGGCCAATGAACTGCGATAGCCGTTGTATGCTTTCAACAACTTGATTATAGGGTAGCTACAAATTGTATAAACCACCAATCCGATTGCGCCCATGCTATCCTGGACATTCGCTCGTGTCGTTAGTACAGTTAGTGGAAATCCATTTGAAACTACCACTAAATCCCTTTTTATACCCTTGATTTTCTTTCCACCGTCCATACCCTTTTCCAAGTGAGCCAGTACTGTGCGGATACTTTGGCTGTCTATAACAGCATCTGTCGGTTGTGCAGATTTTCCTCGCGAAGCCCTTGCGACAGCATTCAGTTCTCCGCTCAACCGGTCAAAAAAATCCGGTGGAAATCCATTTGCGAAAAAATTCAGATACGGTACGTCATTTTGGAAAATCATTGGGCATAAGTTTCCATTGGCATCCTGTCTTGATTAAGAAAAATAAAGCATTAAGAGTCTCAAACATGTCTGCTTTTGATTTTGTATTGAAAACATAAGGAAATTTCCAAAAATAAAGTTACGCTGCCTGAGCGTCAAATCTGTGGTATATTTCAATCGACACCAATAAATTACTAATAATTAAACTATATATTCAACGGTCGAGCCATGGTTTATGTGGCTATCTGAGTTTTATCAGACAGCAATAATTGTATATCTGTTTGTTGGATATACGGCGAGCTTTTATTTGAGATGTTGAAAATGCCTCAGAAGAAACTATGTCGCAGAACTTAGAAGGTGTAGCCAATACCGAGTTGTATTGAGATGTTGGGGGAGTCGCCGCTGCCAACCATAGCACCTAAAATGTCAGGCGTAATTCCGGTGCCAAGAATGAAGTTGAGATGTCGGCAGCGGTATATCACTCCGATCTCTGCAAGTACACAGCTGCCCGTGTCCCAGTCTCGAACGATGTGTTCCGTCCCCGGAAGACATTCGACAGTGCCATCGGGGTGATAGATGTGATCATGCTCCCGCATCTCCCGCCCATGAAGAAGATTTCCATAACCCATGCCGAAATATAAATGGAGCGTCGAGGGGGAATAAAAGTAACTATGGCGAAAGGTCGCCAAACTCTTGGTCGCACCACCGCTGATGTTGGGTGTCCGGGAAATAGAAATCGGGAAGTCGACCTTAAGATAGCCGCCCCAGTTGTTGATATATCCTCCCATTACTCCTGCCCCTGAATAAGTCAGCCCATTGTTGGCGATATTGATTGAATAAAGCCCTGAAGCAAACCACGTGCCCTCTATTTTCGAGCCAAGCGCATCCGGCTTCCGGGTCTGTGCCTCTGATGCAGTAATGGCAAAACAACATAGGATAAACAAGGTGTATCGTAAAGTTTTGTTCATGTTAATTATCTTGTATATATGTGAATAACGATATGGGGCGCACATTATTGCACATTCATCCTGAGTCATTTTTGTGAATTTGTTTGCATAGACATTGCGACAAGGCTATAAACGGCTCTTAACGCCACAAATTAATTCCTAAATATTTGAGACGAAACGACGTGAATACTAAGTAAAAGTTCGTAACTTTGCAAGCAATATGAATTGTCTAACGGTCATACTGAAACCCGGTTTTCATTTCAATGCCCTCATAGAAATAGAGCGATTTCTAAAGAGGGTATTACCCCGGTATGAGTATGACAACGATGGCTTTTACATTGATATTAAGCCAATTGATGTGAGTATAAATGAACCTTATTTTCAAGCTGATAACGAAGAAAAACAATTTGTGTGTATATCTTTCTTCATTAGAGCCTCTTGGATCTATGATGAAAGAGAATATCAAAGGATACGGGGTATTGTAACAGAAATAGCAAAAGCCTTGGAAACTGATGAGTGGTGGTATTCTTCAGAAATGCAGGAAGATCATTACGATGATTATTCTACTAGTCAAATTTCCGATTTTCTAAACAAGGGGGATCATGTCATCGAGTACGAGGATTCCAAAAATGGATTCTCAGGAGATATCATTTGGTTCGTTCATGATAAAATTAATGCCAAGTATATATAAATCTAAAGATAGGATTGTGTTACCAAGGGAACTATCTTCCTTAGATCACGATATATTTTATCTTGATTGTCCTGTGGATGAAGTAGTGGAATTGCTGGAAAGTATAAAGGCATTGAACCCGCGTGGCACATGAATAAGACCCACTGGATTAAGGTGGTACTTGACTCTGATGTACCATATGAAGAAATCAAAAGGCTTGTTTGACAAGCATATCTTCTTATTGTGTCAAGTCTGCCTAAAGCAAAGCGTCAGGAGTTATCATAATAATCCTTTTCCTCCTCTTGCTGAGTGTGTTCAGCATTTTACCGAGACGATAATATCGGGGATATGATTCCGAGTTCCGGCTCCAGAGTTAAACCTCAGTAAAATATTGAATGTGAGAGAAGATTCGTCCTTAAAAATGGAAGGATACTTCATGTCGTGAAAATTTTGTATCTTTGCAAAGTTATTTGCGATATGAATATTCCTTTTCCATCTGTTTCTCCCACTAAAGATCAAATAATTAGCTTCGCATGGCAGCATATTCTATTGCTGACCTCTATGTATTTTATGACCCTTGGAGTGGCATTGTGCGTCCGCTCAAATCTCGGCTCCGGTGTTATCTCTGCAATACCTATGGCTTTTACTATAGCAGGAGAAGAGGGTCTTGCTCCCGGGCTGACGATTGGAGGCTACACCAACATAATGAATGTGGTATTGGTTATTGCACAAATATTTGTCCTCCGCAGGCAGTTTGAGGTGGTTCAGTTGCTTCAACTTGTGGTTGGATTCGTATTCGGCGCTTTTTTGGATTTAAATATGGCGCTGACCTCATATTTCAATTATTCGGAAATGTGGCATCAAATCGCAGCACAATTTATGGGAGCCACGATTTTAGGGGCGGCAGTTGCTGCTGAAATCCGTTGCGGTTCAGTAACAATGCCCGGCGAGGGTATTCAAATTGCAGTGAGCAGAGTATCGGGAGCACCATTTCCTAAAGTGAAAATAGTCATCGATACCACTTTGGTTGCGCTTGCAGTAGTCTGCGGATTTTTCTATTTCGGAACATGGCCGTTGACTGTTGTCGGCCCCGGAACCTTGTTCGCAATGTTCTACGTAGGCTATGTGGTAAAATTTGTTAGCCCGCACATGAATTGGTTTGATCACCTTCTTGCATATCGTCCGGGGTTTCGGCGATATGTCTATGGCCTTGCACGATTCATTAAAATTAAGTAATAGGCATTTATCTCCTATCCTGTCTATGAGCTAAAGGTTGATTGACGCCTGTGCGGTCTCTGTTGCAACTCTATAAAAATAAATTATTAAAGATTTGGATTTATGGAGAAGAAGTCGTACTTTTATGAAAATTTTTCTTAAACCTTTTATTCTATGACCGGAAAAATATTTTTTAATACCGATATTGGCGAGCAGCCTCTTGTAATGACAGAGGCCGAGTACAATGATTCCTTCATGAAGGAAACTGTGGATTATGCAATCGAGCGTTTCAACAAAATCGACAGGCATAAGCCAAAAACGTCCGCTTCAAGCATAGATGCGGAAGGAGAAATTTCTCAAAACAACGTGATAGCATTCGTGGGCGACCGAGGCACGGGCAAGACCTCGTGCATGCTTTCGGTGGTGAATATCCTGCAGGAGCGCGAACGGCGGTCGGAGAGCAAGAACTACTTCATGGAAATGCTCGACCCATCGTTCTTCGACGAGGAGCATACGATCCTTGACATCCTTATCGGACAGCTGTATGCGGCATTTTACTCTTATTCCCAACATGCCGACCAGAAACGAAACAATTTGATCCGCGACCTTGTGGATGATTTCAAGGAAGTGAAGGATTGTCTGAAGTTTTTGGGCAAGTCCATCGACCACGATAACGATTCACTCGAAGAACTTCGGGGGCTTGCTGTCGGTGTACAGTTGAAAAAGGCATTTCGAAATCTCGTTGAGAAATTATGCCAATTGTTCGACACGAAGCGGCTTGTGATTCCGATCGACGACATAGACCTCAACACTCAGCAAGCATTCAAGATGATGGAACTGATACGGAAATACATAATGCAGGATAACACGATCCTGCTCTTTGCCGTAAAGATTCCTCAGCTTACGAACGCTGTGAAACTTGAACTATCGCGCCAATATGCTCCCATTCTGGGCCGGGAAAAACACATGACGGACGCCGACGTGGCAGTGATGGCCGACCGATACGTGGAAAAACTGATACCAATTGAAGGGCGAGTATTTATGCCAGATGGAGACGCTATTCTCTCGCGCCCCTTGGTTGTAGACCGCCCAGAGAATGAATATCCCGTGGCAGGTGAGGCTGTGCCGTGGCTCATTTTTGCAAAAACGCGTTATCTATTCTACAATACCGAAGGAACCTACAGCCGCATCATTCCCCGCCGGCTCCGAGAGTTGCGCCAACTTGTTATGCTGCTATACAATCTTCCCGACTATGATTCGGACGTAAGCATGTATTCCGATACGGAGGCAGGCCGACAAAACAACTACAACAAGTCGACTTTCAAGAATTATTTCTTCAACGCAATTGCAGATGCTCTCCCCGCCACTCACCGGAATATTGCAGAGGCAATTTACAACCATCGCGACTACGCCACCTTCAACAAAAACATAATTGAACTCCTAAACAAATTCACACATAAGGTAGTCCCATCCTCGGCGAAAGAAGAAATTGAATCCGACAGGCAGACAGAGCTATCTCTGATTGTAGCGCCTGAGAATCAGCCATACAACATTTCGACCGGAGATGTAATGCTCTATCTCGACAACCTCAGCAAGTATTCGGAAGATGCTGAAATGCAAACTCTGATATTCTTTGTGAAGTCGCTCTATTCTATACGTCTATACGAATTATACGACCTCCGGGCCGATGTGCTCGAAGAAGGAAATCCTGCACAAGAATTGGCAAAGCCTCGATTGCAAAATCAACTTCTGACTGGTATCGACGATTACTCACGACTTGTGGGAGGATCGTACATAACTCTCACGTCCGGCACATTCCTGCCCTACGAAGGTTCGAACATGAAGATTCCACGCGAACGAAAAAAAATCGATGGCGAAAAAATCCGCGAGAAAATCCGCGAGGTGCTCGCTGTGTGGAGCAAGATCGAGGACCGGGTAACAACTTCCCGGAAAGAAGGCACGGAACTTGACGCAGATACAATAGCTTCGTTGGAAGAGATGGTGAAAACTCTCAGAACCATTGAATTCTTCATGCTTTGCACTCAGCGCTACATCCCGAGTGAGTCATACCGACAGGCAGCAGATGTATTCTACACGCGCTCGCTTGAAAATGTGGGGAATCTCCTCCTGGATATCACAGCTCCGCTGTTCACTCTCCAGGATATTCGTCGCAGCTACAATCGATTCGACAAACGAATATTCGAAGTATGCACCAAGCTTGGCGTGGCACCATACCGTTCGCTCTACAGCGAATTGATGTCAACGGAAGACGGCTCCCTTCAAAGTTTTCTTTCGAACGTTACTATCCGCAATGTAGAAATCCTTGAAGACCTCTACGATTTTGTGCGGAGACACCGCGACGGACGCAACCGCGACCGTCAAGGACGTTCGCTCTGCGACATCTACGCAACTTTCTACCAGACATTAGCCGAATACAGAGCCCTAACCTACCCGAAGACTTCCGACATAGCTCGGCAAACGGACTACCACACAATAAGCCTGACCCCGATCGGTGTTTTCTTCTCCTTTCTTCGGCCCCTGCCCGGGGCAGAACCCGGTGTGGACATGGCTCTCTTTGCGGAGATCGCCGAGAGCGCGGACGTTGAACACGGTAAGATTCAGTTAAGAAGCAGCTATACACGAAAATATTTCCGCGAACTGATTGAAAGCAACTACCCGGAGGTATTAAAGAATGCCGATGTCGAGAAGCGCTTTAACAATGTATTTATGAGCGAAACCAAGAAATATGGCACAGCCGTAATAATAGAAAAACTGGCACGAATATCGACCCAGTTTGACATCGTATTTACGGATATTTTCGAAGAAGGAGCTGCGTCCGATTATCTTCAGGCTGTCACAAACATTATAACAAATCAATAAGCCTTATAAACAATCGTGGATCTGATGCGAATATACGCGCGGCTGGCGTTGTCGGAAATAGACATTACGCCGGCGGCAGCACTCCCGGCCGGCAAGAGCCTCCTCTCGTGCGAGGCCTTTGTCAACGCCGGTCGGCGTGTATATCCGGAGTTGTCGGACGACCGACTGACCACTCTCTATCACCTTGGCCAAGACACGTGGCAATCGCGAAACGGAAGGAACAATATATTCCACGCCGTGCTTGCACTTTCAGAGGCATTGCTCTCCTTCCAAGGGTCAGCTCCAAAGGTAATGCACCGACAGTTGCTGAGATGGAACGAGCTCACATCTTTCCTTGATTCCGAACTGTTCGTATGTTCGCTGCTGGCGGCATACAAGCTCCATATGCCGGCGGCACATGTTCCTGATTTCCGCTGGCCGCACGTATTGAACAGCGACCATCCTGAACTGAACGGTCTATATCGTAAGGCCGGTCTTGTCGAGGGCCACAGTCATTTAAAAGCCTCTTCCGATGTGTTTGAGATTTCGTGGCTTTGCTTGATGAATCATGCACGGAAACGCAGACGCGAATTTGAGGAGGTAGAACGTGCTCACGGAGGCCAGGCGGCTCATCTTTATCGCCTGTACCTTGAGGCTGCTCGCTGCCGTCTGCGGCTATACAATGCATGTGTGGTCGGAAATTTGGAAGATGCTCAGCAAATGTTTCTTCCGTCGGGACTGCCGGCAGAGCTCGACACGGGCTGCGATCTTGATACGGAATTACAAAGGCTGAGATGCTGGAATGGCTGTGGAAGCGTGTATGATTACGCATCCCCCTACCCTTGCATCCTGTCGGAAGCTGAGAGCGACCCGACAGACGTATTCGCCGGAGAAAGGAACCTGCTGTATCGTTCGCTTAGGCGCATTTTCGTTGATGGAAACGCCGACATCACGCGTTGGCTCTATCGCTACATCTTGTGCAAAAACAAGATACGCCGCGCAATGATTCAGATAAATTCCAATTTGGGATTCGCCAATTTTGCGAGATTCGAACGAATAAAGGAAATATTCATTGACGCGCCCAGATATAAAGCTTATTCCGATCTACTTAAGTCTCAGCCCATTCGAACAGCCAATATCCATCATTACGTCCAACGGATGGAAACACGCATAACGCCTAAATTTCCCGTTCGGCGCCTGGCCGATGACTTACGGAACACACGACGGCTTATAGAAGAAGGTCTGAACGAAGGCTGTGAGTATTCCCTGATCTGCCACTTCATCAAGGAAAAGGAATCCGGGACACTTCATACCATAGGGAACAGAACGGAATGCGAGCGCAACCATAAACTGCGGATGAAAGTAAAGCGGCAGGCAATTGCCATCCGCCATGTTTCGCCTTCTGATGCATGTATCTCGGGCATAGATGCTGCGGCATCCGAACTTGCGTGTCGCCCGGAAGTATTTGCCCAGGCTTTCCGCTACCTTCGCAATCTGGGATTGAGATTCACATTCCATGCAGGAGAAGACTACTATGATCTGGTTGACGGACTGAGGACTATTGACGAGGCAATATCATTCACCGGTATGCACAGCGGCGATCGCATAGGGCATGGCACTGCCTTGGGGATAGACCCTGTAGCGTTTTATAAAAATTCGCACAACTCCATAGCCATGCCCAAGCATGTGCTGCTCGACAACATTGCGTGGATGATAAGTCGGGCCCTCGAACTCGGAGTGCCGTGCGAGGCAAACATGCACCACAATCTTACTACACGATTCAAAGAGCTCTACCGGAACATATACCGGGATTCCGCGCCGGATATTTATCTATACTTCCAAGCCATGTGTCTGCGAGGCGATGACCCTGCATGGTATGAAAGGACAGAGCCGCGCGTGCACTCGCTCATTGAGATGACAGATTCGTGGGCCCGATATGCACTCAACGATTCCGCCGAGAGAAATTTGCTTGCTCACCGCGAAAACAAGATGGTATATGACCTGTATTACCGCTATCACTATGATGCAGAAGCCAGAAAAACCGGCGATGAAATAACGGAATTCAAAGCCGATGATAAGTACGCAGTTTTCGTATCGCAGCTTCAGCTTGCTATGACAAGACTGCTTGCCAAAGAAAGAATTGCGGTGGAGATGTGCCCCACATCAAACCTGCGCATCTCTCGCCTGGGAAGGTATGACCTTCATCCCGTGATTGCCTTCACCGAACCGGATGCGGAACTGCGACCTGCCGTTACCATCAATACCGACGATCTCGGGATTTTCTGCACGTCTCTCGACCACGAATTCAACCTGATGGCCGCGGCGATGTATAAGCAACCCACACCGGATGGCCAGCCTCAATACAGCTCGGAAGAGATTCTCGAACGCATGTCGCGCCTCATCCAAAACGGATGGAACTACGCCTTCCCGACCACAAATACTGGAGAACGGGGTTTTAGAAATCTATTCCAATTCGGAAATTGAACATTCCTTTGGTCCCTTCAGAAGCTCCGCGGAGCGTCATGCCCATCGAAATATTCATTGCAACAACACCGCCGGTCGAGAATCGATAGCCTATCGATGGCGAGAGATAGATTCCTCCGCCATTGCACATATTGTAGCCCACGCGCAGGTCGCCGAATGGAGTACAATCGCCCCACTTCTGGTCGGTGCGTATATGGGCGTAGACAGGCACAAGCCATTTCTTGTATTTTGTGCTGCACTCGAGCATCGCACCACCGCCCACGAAGAGATTAGGATTGAATTGATAGCCATGGGACGTGGCCACACCGGTGAACCATACAGCAGTTTTTTCGTCTTCTACCCAGTAATAGGCAGTGAAGTTATTATCCCAATCCACAAATCCTCGATAACCACGCTTCGGCTGTTGGGCAATAGCGGAAAGTGAAAGCGAAAGAGATACGACGGCTATAACTAACTTTTTCATAGGTTGCAATTTTATTTCATGAATACAAAATATACCGCCATAATCAGGCATACAAAGGCGGCGAAATGATTCCAGTGGAGAGTTTCTCCCTTGAAGAAAACGACTGTGAAAATGGTGAAGACCACAAGAGTGATGACCTCCTGAAGCACCTTGAGCTGCATAAGCGAAAACGGGCCGCCGTTTTCATGGAAGCCCATTCTGTTGGCAGGCACCTGACAGCAATATTCGAGAAGGGCAATGCCCCAGGAAACGGCAATCACCACGTATAGAGGAGTATTTGATGTGAATACGCCGGTTTGCTGCAACTTGAGGTGGCCATACCATGCAAAGGTCATGAACACGTTCGAAACGATCAGCAATAAAATCGTAAGCCAGAATGAAAGAGAACCCATTTTTAAACTTTAAATATTTCGATAAAGAGGGACGCAGTTCATCATGTAGCGGCGGAGTTCGCCCCAAGGATAAATAACCGAATTATCTTCGCCCGGACGAAGCTTCAACGGCTTTTCGTTGAGATCGAGGCGTACGTAATAACGGCCTGATGATTTTGCCTTAAAAACGATCATCTGCAGATTCGCCGCCATGGGCACAACATCGAAATCGCGCCACTCCCGGGCCACGGTGTCGAAATAGTTGCTGAGGTAGCGGCAACCGGGAATGCGCAGCAGCGAAAGGAGGGGCATGAGTGTCTCGGCATGTCCGAAGCGGAATACAGCTCGCGTTTCGGTGTCTTCGCCGGTGGTGAAAGCATCGGTCGTCTCGATAAGGTTGAGTACAAGGGCGGCCGCGATTTCTTCGGGCACGGTAGAAACGGTCGAAGCAGTGCGGCAAAGATATTGCCTTAGGTTGAAACAGCTCCAAAGTGCATTAGCCTCTTCTTTCGAAAAGTATGTGGCCATCTCTGACGGTAGTCCCATTGCCTGAAGCCCTGCAACGACATAATACTCTGTGATTGCAAGTGTACGGGCTTCGCTCTCACCGTCATAGGGAAAATTGACCCCCATCACGCGGCGGATTGCAGAGAGCGGGCACGTAGCATTGAAATATTCGTCGTATGGACCTTTCCATGGCGCCTCTTTCCGGAAGTCCAGATAGTCTTTGTCTATATCGAACGGACGGAGGAGAAGGCTGTTGTCGCGGCCTGTATTAGCCGAAAACTCTATGCGGTTGTCCATTCGGTCGAGTTGATGCAGGAAAGAGTACATGCTCATCATAGCTCTCGGAGAATACGATGACAGAGCCTTGACTTTCGCCACTTCGCCTTTCTCTGTGGCAAAATTATCGCCAAAGTTGTAGAACAATCTCGTGGCAATGCCTCTCTGCTCGGCTTCCCCAAGGGAGTCGAGCGCGCCCCACCTGTCGGCACTAAGCGCCTCCACTTTACGAGTAAGCGCCAGAAGCTTTCGTCCGAGCGGAGTGATGGTTCGCGCCGAGTCGGCACGCTCGAGAGCTCGGCGAAGCAAGAGAGTGTTTGCAGCCGAAGCAGGGTATCGCGCACCATGACGCCCCACGTGGTTCACGAACACCGGGACAAGCGAGTCGGGATATACGGCGGGATTTATTTTCCCGGACGGATATGGAGTGAGAGAGCCTTCGCAATTTGCGAAAGAATAGTTCGTGGCCATCGGGTCGGCGGCCAGAACTTGAGCATAAGACAAGACGCTCAGAGCAAGTGAAGCAAGGACCGTACGTATCAGAGACTTCATAAATATATACGAAATGATTTACATTTGATGAACGGACAAAGTTACGAATTTGTTTTATTTTTTTGTAATTTTGCACGACGATTTTTGCACACAGAAAAATATGCAATATACCTTTGTATCCGGCAGCCCCGGACGACATACACGTCTGATTCTGATATTCGCCGGCTGGGGAATGGATTCGCGTCCGTTCGAGGGCCTTGTCCGCCCCGGCTACGACATCGCTGTAATTTGGGATTACCGTAAGTCCGATTTCCCGGAGAGCATAGTGCAGAACTATTCGGAAATCGTGCTTGTGGCATGGTCTATGGGTGTTTTCGCTTCCCTGCCTGTGATCCCGCGACTTCGTGGCAAACTGACGCTGACGCTTGCCGTGAACGGTACTCCCTACCCTGTAGATGATACACGAGGCATTCCGGAAAATATTTTCAACGGCACACTCGAAGGTTTCTGCAAACGCACTCTGGAAAAGTTCAGAATGAGGATGTGCGGCGGAGCAAAGGCATATAATGATTTTAAATGCTGCGAACCGCTGCGCCCCATCTCTGAATTGAAAGAAGAACTGTCGGTGCTCGGAAACATGGCTTCGCCGAAGGAGGAAGAGATTGAGATGTGGGACCACTCCGTCATTGGAAAAAGCGATGCCATATTCCCTCCCGAAAACCAGGCAGCAGCCTGGGCGAAACATGCCCGCTCGATAAGCCATTTTTCGGGCCCTCACATGCCTCGGTTTCAGGATCTCCTTGACCACTTCGTGAGAAACAAAGAGACGGTGGAACGTAGGTTCGAGCGGAGCACGCCAAGCTATGTTGAGCACGCAGTGGTGCAACGCGAAATCGCCGAAGAACTAATGGATCTCGTGCGCAGGCATGGTGTTTCGGGCAAACATCCCTCTGTTCTCGAAGTAGGAAGCGGCACAGGCCTGATGTCGACTCCACTTGCAGCCTACACGGCCGGTCTTCACGGCACACTCGAACTATGGGATCTTGTTGACTGCCGCCCACTCCCGGGAGTGGCTTTCCGCTGTGCGGATGCAGAAACAGCCATACGGGAAGTTGAAGACGAAAGCTACGATCTCATAACCTCCGCATCTACTATCCAATGGTTTAATTCTCCGACAAGTTTCATGAAGGAGGCCATGCGATGCCTGCGGCCAAACGGACTTTTGGCAGTGAGCACCTTCGTTATGGGTAATGTGCAGGAAGTTGCTCAGGCCACCGGCATATTCCTCCCCCTCATATCCGAAGAGGACTGGGCCCAGATTGCGGCCGAGCTGGGTGATGTTCTTGAATTATACAGCCGACGCATTACCCTTCATTTCGATACCCCCGTGAAAGTATTCCGTCATCTCAAGGACACCGGAGTGAACGCGCTTTCGCCTAAAGAATCGCTTCTTAGGAGCCTTGATCGCTATCCACGCGATGCGGATGGTTCATGCCCGCTCACTTACGCTCCGGCTTTCATATTAATCAGAAAAAAATGAGCAGACTTTTCGATAGTAAAGTTGTTTTTATAACCGGCATAGACACAGATGCCGGAAAGACCTACGCCACCGCTTGGCTGGCCCGGCAACTGATGGAGCGCGGGCTGACTGTGGCAACTCAGAAATTCATACAGACCGGTTGCGTCAATTC
>CAMWQB010000063.1 GCA_947176295.1 uncultured Porphyromonadaceae bacterium | reverse complement strand
GGACATCGAAGCGCACCGTCGGCTGACAGGACAAAAGCTTCTTCCGGAAGATACCGACGGGACCACTGCCCCAATAATTTTCAGCTATCCCGCATCGGCACAGCTCGCGGCCAAAATCGATGGGCAGGATATAGACCTGACCAAAGTCGATCGAAGCACACGGATTCTGGGCGAGAGATACGACAGAGTTCTCGTGGAAGGTGCCGGCGGCCTCATGGTGCCCATCGACGATGAAACATTCACGATAGATTACATTGCATCACGCCGGCTTCCCGCCGTGCTTGTAACCAATGGTGTATTGGGCTCCATAAACCACACCATCCTCTCGCTTCAGGCGCTTGCAGCCCGCGGTATAGAAGTTGCCGGAGTGATCTATAACCGCCATTTCGACAAAGACGAAACCATCGCGGATGATACCCGGGGCTTTATCCGCAGATATCTGTCCCGCCATTTCCCGGACGCGGAATACGTAGAGATGCCTACACTGGAATTGTAAATTAAAAAAAGTTAAGGATACAACCAAGAGGCGCGATTATTCGTAACTTTGTAAGAGTTATGTACACACCTGACCCTAAACTGAAAATAAGCATATCCAAGGAAGAATTGTCGAAGCTTCCGACCATGGTGTATCCGGCCGAGGTAACTCTCGTCGAGGATGCAGCCACGGCACGTACGGCCCTGCGCGCGCTCAGCCGCGAAAGCATCGTAGGCTTCGACACGGAGACGCGTCCGGCATTCCGCAAGGGGCAGACCCACAACGTGGCTCTGATGCAACTGTCGACCCACGACCGCTGCTTCCTTTTCCGCCTCAATAAAATCGGGATTAGCCTTGAACTCAAAGACTTCCTCGAGAATCCCGACATCACCAAAATCGGGCTTTCAATTCATGACGACTTCAATGCACTCCATCGCAGCAGCGAAGTCAACTGCAAAGGATTCGTCGACCTCCAGAACTACGTCAAGCCCTTCGGAATCTGCGATATATCCTTGCAGAAGATATATGCGATAATCTTCGGCGAACGAATCTCCAAGTCGCAGCGTCTCACAAACTGGGAAGCCGACAAACTCACTCCCGGCCAGCAGGCTTACGCCGCTCTGGACGCATGGGCCTGCCTTAAGATATACGACTACCTGAAAGCCGGAGACTTCCATCCTGAAGAATCGCCATACGCCAAAACGAAAGAAGAAGGAGAAGATAAGAAATGAAAAGATCCACCATCATTCCCCTCGTGCTTCTGGTCTATCTGGCTGTGATGGCATATATCGGGTGGCCCGACTATGCAGCCGGAAGGACTTCAGCCTTGTTCTATTTCGGCGTGATAGTAATCACCCTGGTGATTCTTGTGCTCCTGCACTTCAATCTCAAGCGGCGCGAACAGCTGCGCAACGAGCGCTTGACGGACATACGCAATAAACAACAAAACAAACAATAAGATTATGAGCCACAACGCATTGCTTATCATCCTCGATGGCTGGGGCATCGGCAAACACGACCACGCCAACGCCATCTACTCCACCCCCACCCCGTATTGGAACCATCTCCTTGACACATATCCCCATTCTCAGCTCCAGGCCAGCGGCGAATTTGTAGGTCTGCCTGACGGCCAGATGGGCAACTCCGAAGTAGGCCACCTGAATATCGGTGCAGGTCGCATCGTCTATCAGGACCTCGTGAAAATCAACAAGGCAATCGAGACGGGAAGCATCATGGACAATCCCGAAATCAAAAGCGCATACGAGTACTGCCGGAAGACCGGCAAGGCTATGCACTTCATGGGCCTGACCAGTACTGGCGGTGTACACTCGTCGCTCGACCACCTTTTTGCCCTCTGCGACATTGCCAAGAAATATGAGCTGGAGAAGGTCTATCTCCATTGCTTCATGGACGGCCGCGACACTGACCCCCGCAGCGGCGCAGGCTTCATCGAGCAAGTGCGCGACCAATGCGAAAAGAGCGCCGGCGTCATTGCCTCGATTATCGGCCGCTTCTATGCCATGGACCGCGACAAGCGCTGGGAACGCGTGAAGGTGGCTTACGATCTTCTCGTGAATGGCGAAGGTGAACAGGCCACGGACATGGTGGCAGCAGTGAAAGAAAGCTATGCCAACGACGTAACGGATGAGTTTATCAAGCCCATCAACAACGCTACGGTGGACGGAACCATCAAGGAAGGCGATTGCGTGATTTTCTTCAACTACCGCAACGACCGAGCCAAGGAACTGACTGAGGTCCTGACGCAGAAGGACATGCCGGAACAGGGCATGCACACGATTCCCGACCTCCAGTATTACTGCATGACCCCTTACGACTCGTCGTTCAAGGGCGTGCATATTCTTTTCGACAAGCAGGACGTGAACAACACGCTTGCGGAATATCTCTCGAACAAGAACCTGAAGCAGCTCCACATTGCCGAGACCGAGAAATACGCACACGTAACCTTCTTCTTCAACGGCGGCCGTGAGGCTCCGTTCGCGGAAGAAGACCGCATCCTGGTTCCGTCGCCGAAAGTCGCCACCTACGACCTCAAGCCTGAAATGAGCGCTTACGAAGTGAAGGACAAGCTTGTGGCAGCAATCGATGAAAAGAAATACAACTTCATCGTAGTGAACTTCGCCAACGGCGACATGGTGGGTCATACCGGCATTTATCCTGCCATACAGAAAGCAGTGGAAACTCTCGACAACTGTCTCCACGACACGGTCGAGGCTGCTATCCGCAACGACTATGAGGTGATAATCATTGCTGACCACGGCAATGCCGACAATGCGATCAATGCCGATGGCACTCCCAACACGGCACACTCGCTCAACCCCGTTCCTTTTGTCTACGTAACGTCCAACAAGAACGCAAAGGTTGAAAACGGTATCCTTGCCGACGTGGCACCCTCGATTCTCCACATCATGGGCGTCGAGCAGCCTTCGGAAATGACCGGCCGCGATCTCATCAAAGACTGATCAGAATAATAATCCCCGGGCTCATCCATATTTCGGTTGGGTCCGGGGGATTTTTCTTACCGTGAACGCAAGACATACACTTTTATTTCTCACGCTCGCTTTGCTTGGCGGAGGCAGCCAACTTTACTCGGCCAATCCTGACGGTGCTACCCGTGCATTCCTTTCGATGAAGGCAGCTCAGCGAGGATCGATACATAAGGGACCTGCTCAATCTTCTGAAAACGAAGACAAGGCAAGGTATGTATCCACACTCGCTGAAGTCGAGAGCGAAGAGGCTGTTGAGCAGATGAAGGAAATGGGTTGCGTGATATTCGGACAGCGCGATGAGCTTGTGTTGGTGTGCATTCCGGAAGAAAAGATACAGGAATTCATGCAGATACCGTCTATCGGAGAAGTTTCCGTGGCTCGTGCGTGCTCGGCATCCTGCAATGTGGTGAGAGAATTCAGCGGTGTCGATGATGTGCTGAACTACAACAGCACCGGATTTGACGGCACAGGCGTGGTGTTGGGTCTTTCAGACATAGGTTTTGACGCTACTCATCCGGCATTTGCCGGCCGGGTATCGCGTTTCTGCGGATTTTACGACAGCGAAGGGACGTCTTTCAGCTATGACAAGCCCGAGGAAATTCTTGCTCAGGGCACGGACAACCCAGAGCAGACCCACGCGACAATGTGTGCGAATATCCTTGGAGGCGCTAAAGAATCGTCCGTCTACTTCGGAATGGCTCCGGGAAGCGAACTTGTGGCCGGAACATCGGAGCTCTATGATTGCGGGCTGCTGGCTGCCGTTGACAAGGTGATAGACTATGCGCAGACTGAAGGAAAGCCGGCCGTTGCCAGCATCTCCATTGCCACTTATCTCGGGCCACACGACGGAACCGACCTTGCCTGCCGCTATCTTTCGAAGCAGGCAAAAGATGCAGTTATTGCGATATCCTCGGGAAATGAAGGCAATCAGACCTGCAGCATAGTGCATACTTTTGACGGGGAGACGACAGAAATTCAGGCCGGAATACGTCCCCGCCCGTTCGCAAGCAAGAAAATCAATGGCTCTACACAGATTTGGAGTAGCGACGGGCAAGCATTCGGGCTCACCCTCGAAGTGTGGGACCTTAAGAACGTGTGTACGGTCTACTCTAAAGAAATTTCCGGTGGCGGAAGCGTCGACGCTGACGACATAATGCTGGAAATAGCCAAGGACCCATCGGGCCTCGGCAAATTCTTTATAGGCACGGGGATTGCCGTAAGCACGGGTATCCAGCCCTGCAACGGCCAATATGCGGCGATTCTGACCTACGATGTAGAAACCGAAACAGCATACGGCACAATGCCTGCCTATCTCCTTGTAGTAAAAATCAAGGGTACACCGGGGCAGGAAGTGCGTCTCTTCGCCGACAGCTCTCACTCCACCTTCACCGCTCCGGGATTGTATGCTCCGTTTGTTCCCGGGACCGACCTTCTTTCGGTGAATGACTTAGCCACCGCCGACGGACTGATATGTGTCGGAGCCGTAACGGCGCGTAAGAGCTTTGAACTCGACAACGGCTATTCCTTCACAGTGAATTATCCCTACAATGCCGTGGCTCCGTTTTCGGGATATGCTTACAGCATGCCTGGAGGGACTACACTTCCGCACGTAGTTGCTCCCGGCACCGGGGTGATGACTGCAGTGAGCTCCTACACCAATCCCACCTCGGGATATTGCGTAAAGAATGCCGAGGGGAAAGAATATTACTGGCGAGCGGACGATGGCACATCTTTCTCCGCGCCCACGGTAGCCGGCATCATCGCTTTGTGGCGACAGGCAAACCCCGGGCTCGAACCTTCAGTTCTGAAAGAAATAGCGATGACGACAGCATCGGATATCTTCTCCGAAGCAGCCGGAGCACGAGGCGGCGCAGGTAAGATTGAAGCACTTGACGGACTCCGCAAGGCTCTCACTACATCGCCGACAGGACTTGGCGGCATATCCGCATGCAGCGATGAAATCAAATTTTTAATCAATGGCAGAAGCATAGAAGCCTTTAGCCACAAGGGGAAACTCATTCCCGAAGTCTATACTCCAAATGGGCAACGGCTTGAGGCCGACAATCTCCGTCCGGGCCTCTATATCTGCCGCGCAAACACAGCGACTAACTCAAAAACACAACGCATTATCATAAAATGAAAAATCTCATTACCCGCGCACTATCGGGCATAATCTACGTAGCGCTCATTGTCGGAGCAATTTATCTCGGAATGGGCTGGACTGCCGCACTTATGGGCATCTTCGGAGCACTGGCCCTATACGAATACCACAAAATGACTATCCTAGACGAGGGATATACGAGCGTGCGTCTCGCAGGATTCATCTTAGCCGAAATGGCCGGGCTGTCGATAGTTCTTGCTCCGGTGTCAGGCCAGTTCGGAATAGTACTTGCCGGAAGCGTAATATTCGTTTGCAGCGTGATGCGTTTTGTGATGGCGCTTTACGATTCGAAGTCGCCCGGGGCATTGGCGGACCTCGCCCACTGGGTCTTGAGCCTTGTCTACATCAGCGTGCCGCTTGCTTGTGCGGTGATGCTTTGGCATAATCATCTTCTGCTTGCCGTCTTTATAATGATATGGCTGAACGACACAGGCGCATACTGCACCGGAAGCATGTTCGGGCGCAGAAAACTGTTTGAACGTCTTTCGCCCAAGAAGTCGTGGGAGGGCTTTTTCGGCGGTATGATTTTCTGTGTCTGCGCCGCCGTGCTCTTTGGTGTCTTCGGATTCGTGGAGGACACGAGCATATTGGCCTGGGCCGGAGCCGGCGTCCTTGCCTGCGTATTCTCTACCTGGGGCGACCTTTTTGAGAGCCTGATCAAGCGCACATATCACACAAAGGATGCAGGGCACCTCATTCCCGGACACGGAGGGATACTCGACCGCATAGATTCATTGCTTTTTGTAGCGCCGGTGCTACTTGTGTATTTCATTTTGACGGAGATTTAAACCTTTTTCTATCTTCGGCGTCATAAGTACAAGTTGAACCTCTAAAATCATCCGTAAATGAAAACAATCACACGCCTGCTTATCGCAGCAGCCATCTGCACTTCACTGATTGGCTCGGATGCATCCGCCGCAGAACGCGGCCGCAAGGAATACAACACCGGGAACTCGAAGCCGGCGCAACAGCACCCTCAGCAACGTCCCGGCAATAACGGACAACCCAGCCACGGGAAACCCAATCAGGGCGGAATCAACAATCGTCCCGGTAACAACCACAACCCCGACAATGGCAACAACCATCGTCCCGGTAACGGCAACAATAAGCCCGGCAACGGAAATGATCACGGATACAGGCCCTCCGGAAATACAGGCCACGGACATAACTATCCGAGCCACACTCCAAGTCGGCCTCCTCAGCCCAACTTCGGCCACAATCACCACCACCCTGCACCCAGACCTCCGCACAGGCCGCACATTCCCAATGGCTGGGGCCATTGGCGTCCTACGCCTCCCCCTCCCTCATACAGGCCTTACGTGTCATGGCCACGCTTTTCGACTGTGCTCGGTGTGAGATTCGGTACCAGTCTGGCGTTAACTCTAAACGCACTGCTCAACTCCGGATATTCGGTTGTGGGGAACTACAACAACATGGTGTATCTTCAGAATGTGCCCATGCTGGGAGTTTACTGGCCCGAGGCTACACTGAGCTATACCGGGAGCGGAAGACTTGCAGGCTCGGAATTCATCAACTACTCGACGTGGGCTGATTTCTCGCTCTACAACCGCCTGTATGGGCTACTTTGCGGCACCTATGGTTCCCCCTACAACAACTCGGGGACCTCGGCAGCCTGGTGGGGCCCGGACGGACAATACATCCGACTTAACTTTGCGAGCGGAATCGGAGCTGACGGCAGGAGCAGATACTACACAACTCTGAACTTCGGGATATACTGATCAGGCTTCATGGCAGACAATTATCTCGAGAACAAAATGGACGAATACCGCCGAGGGGCACTCTCAGCTCCCACGCGGCGTAAAATGACACCCTCGGGCCACGCCCGAGGGTGTGCTTCATTTCTCAACTTTCCGGTGGGACTACGAGTATTTGTACTTACGGATGAGGCTGACGAGTCCACTGTCAAGGCTATGGTCAATGCGGGATGCCGGGTGGCATTTACAGGTATTGACAAACAGAAGGGCACAGCTATTGCCCAAAATTGCGGAGCACAATACCATCCGATCAGTGCGGATGATGCCGGAGCTGTGGCCCGGGCCATGGAACATATACGCACAAAATGGAGAGGAGAGGCGGATGTAATCGTGAGCTTTGGTAAAGCTTTTCCTTCCGGGACCTCAGCTTTTAGAGTGGCAATTGGCGAGACGAGGGAGGGAGAATCTGATATCTGTTTTGATAGGCTGCCGGACATTCAGATGCTGCTATGGGCACTTCTTCCCCAGAGCCGGGAATACATCAGGAATCATCCCTGAGAGCGTCGTCGCAAAAGTGATTCGAGTGCTTCGAGGCGTTCCTGAAAATCGTCGATAGCCTTGGCCTGCTCAGGAGTGAGGCCATAAATATTCAGACGACAATCGGCGTGAGTGCAGAATGCCTCATCCGAAGAATTTGAATGGCCCGCCGGGCAATAATAGCGGATATCGTGGCTGAAAAGGCCGTGTCGCTCCTCGACCCGACCCAGTTTGGGAAGAGAGCGGAGCGCACCAAGCAAGCGACGCATGGCCACAGCGTCGGCTGAGTTGTACTCGGGTTGAAAGACATCCAGCACACTTATGGCAAGCTCCACGGCACCGCGCTCCTCGACCATGACGCGCAGACTATTCGCATCGAAAAGTGAAGCCTGGCGGATCAGTTCCGTAAATCCGTCCGGGTCGGATTGAATATCCGAGTATGCCACATCCACGGCATAGGCTCGAGGCACAGCCTTGAGATATTCAGGAAACAATCGTATGGCCTGTCGATGGTAGATGCTTCGTTTGTCTTCCGGCATAAGTCTCGAGACATAATACTTTCGAAGCAACAGATGGCCCAGCCCTTCCATTCGGTTTTCAATAATAAAATTCCAGTTGGCTTCCGATGGGAAAACCTCAGCTTTTTCGAGAAGGGAAAGATATCGCCGACGCAGACATTCCGCGTTAAGACGCTCAGCTGAAATCATATTTTCGGGAGAAACGGGTCGGGTGGAATCAGGGACTTCGGATTGCATAGGTGTGGAATTTTCTTCAAAATTAGCGAAAAAAATTGTATTTTTGCGCAACACAATGGAAATATTACTTGCTATAATATCACTTGCGGCTATAGTTATGGCCGCATATTTCGCACGCAGGGCCTTCAATGCAGAAAATAGCATCCAAGCCCTGACGGCGGAAAAAGCTGCATTAGAGGCGAAAGCAGAGCTTCTCTCCACCCCACGGGTGCTCACAGCCCAGACACGCAGCGATCTTGCCGAAGCTCTTCGACCAATGCGCGAAAGCATGGATGCTGTGAAAAACAGACTTGAAGCTGAGGCACTTGCCAACGCCAAGGAACGCCATAGCCTCGGAGAGCAGGTTCGCGAGCTCGCAGGCATAAGTCGCAATCTCGGAGGAGAGACGCGTCTGCTCTCGGATGCACTTCGGGGAAATTCCCGCATTCAGGGCCAGTGGGGGGAGCATGTGCTCGAAAATATCCTTGAGCGCGCAGGGCTGCGTCGAGGGGAGGATTTCGAGGTGCAAAGCTGCGTGAGGACGGCCGAGGGCGAGACACTGAGGCCTGATGTGTTGATACGCTACCGCGACGGAAGGCGCATTGCCGTGGATGCCAAGACCTCCATCGGGGCTTATCTTGAGCTATGCGAGGCCGAAGGGGATGAAGCCCGCAGGCGGGCAGCCTCGGCGCATGTTGAATCGGTGCGCAAGCATGTGGGCGAGCTGAGGACAAAGGCATATCAGGATTATCTCGGACGCGAGAGTGCGGATTTCGTGCTGATGTTCATACCCAACGAGGGCGCATATATGAAGGCCATGGAGCTCGACAAAGGCTTGTGGGAAAAGGCATACGAAAGCCGGGTAATTATTGTGTCGCCCACACATCTGCTGACAGTTCTGAAACTCATCGGGCAGATATGGCGAACGGAGAAGCAGACGCAGAATGTTGCGGAAATCGCACGCGCAGCCGGGCTGATGCTCGATAAGTTCAGCGATTTTCTCGCAGACATGGAGAGCATAAACATCGCGCTGAACCGCACCCGGAAGGCATACGATTCAGCGCTTGTGAAGCTGAACGGTCAGCGCGGTAGTCTGCTGAGCCAGGCTGCCAAAATCAAGGATTTGGGAGCAAAGAGCAAACTGACGACCGAGGACGCAATCAGCGATAGTCAGTGAGACGAGCCTGCAAACGCTTGCGGGCAAAGAATATTCGGCTTTTGACTGTGCCGACGGGTAGATTCATCTCCTGCGCAATTTCGACGTACTTAAATCCGGAGATGTGCATGGAGAATGGCACACGATATTCGTCGGGGAAGGTCTTGAGGATGGCCATGATTTCGTTCACACCCATCGTATCCTCCGGCGTATCCTGCGAAAATTCAGTTGTGGCATTGATGAGGTAGCTCTCTTCGGAATAATCCGAAACAACACCATGGCGCATTGCCTTGCGGTAGTTGTTGATAAAGAGGTTCCTCATGATTGTGAAGACCCAACTTTTGAAGTTGTCGCTTTCCGTGTATTTATCGCTGTTGTCGAGGACTTTCAGCGTGGTGTCCTGCAGGAGGTCATAGGCCTCGTCGCGGTTTGACGTGAGGGAATAAGCGAAGTTGAGCATGTTCTTCTGTATTGCCAGAAGCTTGGTTTGTATCGAAGTGGTTGCCATAGCGATTAAGCGGTTTAAAAGGTTCGTCAATAAAAGGTGTGTTCATAGGTTTTGTGTTACTATAATAACAAATCCGAAGGCAGAATGCCCTCGGATTTAAAAATTATTTAATGTTTTTAAGGGAGCTTAGGCAAGGATGGAAAGCATCTCCTCGGGCGATACAGTCTTCTGTTCGCCGGAAGCCATAAACTTCAGGGAAACTTTTCCGGCCGCAAGCTCATCGGCTCCAATTATTGCCACAACGGGAATATTTAGAGCATCGGCATGGCCGAATTGTTTTTTGAGTTTAGCCTCGTCGGGGAAAACTTCGGCGGAGATGCCGGCAGCGCGGAGGCGAGCCGCGAGGGACAGCGCCATCCTGACTTCCTCCTTGCCGAGATTTACAAACATCACTCGGGTGGTCTGCCCTATCTCTTCGGGATATAGGCCAAGAGTATTCAGGACGTCGTAAATGCGGTCAGCACCGAAAGAGATGCCCACACCCGAGATGCCCGGCATGCCGAAAACACCTGTCAGATTGTCGTATCGTCCGCCACCCGTTATGCTACCGATTTGAACATCAAGTGCTTTGACCTCGATAATAGTTCCGGTATAGTAGTTGAGGCCGCGGGCGAGGGATGTATCGAGCTCGATCTGTGCCTGCATGGGAGCTACAGCCTCTGCTGTTTCCACGACAAAGCGCAGCTCTTCCACGCCTTGACGCCCCACGGGAATATCGGCAAGCAGAGTTTCGAGACGGGCAAGGCGCTCGGCTGTTGTTCCTTCTATTGCGAGGAATGGCTGGAGAGCCTGAACGGCCTCTTGAGGCAGACCACGGTCGGCGAGTTCCTCGTTCACCTTCTCGATGCCGATCTTGTCGATTTTGTCGATGGCGACGGTAATGTCGATAAGGCGATCAGGGGCACCAATGAGTTCGGCTATGCCTGCGAGTACCTTGCGATTGTTGAGCTTGATGGCAACCCGCACATGCAGACGGCTGAATACGTCGTCGATGAGGTGGATGAGCTCAACCTCGGACAGGAGCGAGTCGGAGCCGACGACGTCGGCATCGCACTGGTAAAATTCGCGGTAGCGGCCCTTCTGAGGGCGGTCCGCACGCCATACGGGTTGTATCTGGTAGCGTTTGAAGGGGAGCTTTATTTCGTCGCGGTGCTGGACGACAAACCTGGCAAATGGGACCGTAAGGTCGTAGCGCAGGCCTTTTTCGGAAATCTGATTTGTTACTTTCAGAGAATTTTTATCTGCCAAAAGGTTTTCGTCAGCATGGGAGAGAAAATCGCCGGAATTCAGAATTTTGAAAAGCAGTTTGTCGCCTTCCTCGCCATACTTGCCCATGAGGGTGGAAAGATTTTCCATTGCCGGGGTTTCGATCTGGCGATAGCCATAGAGCCGGAACACTGCCCGGATGGTATCGAAAATATAGTTGCGGCGAGCCATCTCCTGAGTGGAGAAATCGCGGGTGCCTTTAGGTATCGAAGGTTTCTGTGCCATGATTATTAATTCGCTTGAAGGGCGTTCATAACGTCGAGCAGGAGTTCCGTGTCCTGCTTGTCGCGGCTGAGAATTGTGCCGTCGGGACCGATCAGAATGATGCAGGGAATGCCGGAAATGCCGTAAAGATCAGTGGGAAGGGTCTGAGCGTCGATTATGCAGGGCCAGGGAATTTCGAGGCGGGAAATGGCGTCGAGGGTATTCGCGGGCTCGTCCCACACGGCCACGCCAACAATGTCGAGACCGCGATTGTGATAGGCTTCCCAAAGGTTTTTAAGCACTGAAATTTCGCGGATGCAGGGGCCGCACCAAGAAGCCCAAAAATCTACGAGGGTATATTTGCCGGGCTCTACATAGTCGCTGAGGCGGGCTATCTTGCCGTCGGGCTGGGGAATTTCGAAATCGATGTATTTCGAGCCGGGCTGGGTGGCCTCGCGGGCTGCGAGAATATTGCGGATTCCGGCGACTTTACGATAACGGGCCAGACCGGGATACTTGGCAAGATAGAGATTGAAATCGTTGGGAGAAAGCTGGGATGCTTCCTGAATGAAGAGATAGTATCCAATGGGGTTATCGGCATTCTCGTCGAGTGTTTTGCTGACAAGCTTTTCGTATTCGGCAAATACTTTGTCACGCTCTTCCGGCGGGGTTGTCTCGTTGAGGCGAGCGGAAAGGGCCTGCACCTTGTGGCCAAATTCGTTGAGACGATCGTTGAGGGGACTGCCGAAAGCTTCGCTTCGCTCCGGGCTCCAAACGATGGAGCCGTTTTCGAGAATGAAGGAGCCGAGACGATTTCCGTCGACAATCATTCGAACGAGGGTCGGCTCCTCGATATTTCCGGAGAATACGGCTTCCGGGCCGTCGACGAGTATGCTGTCGATTTTTTCGCCCGTGTCATAATTGACAAGATAGAGCATTGCTCCCTGCAAATCATCGGCTTGCGTGGGAATTTTCACCTTGAAAGGATCAGCTGCCGCAGCAGAGAAGACAGAGGCTGCCGCAAGGGCTGAAAGGATGAAGCGTGAACTATTTTTCATTGGAATAATATTTTTTTCAAAATTAGCAATTACGGGCAAAAGAGAAGGAAAAGGAGATGTTAACTTTCGTTAATGAGACAAAATTCGGGTGGCTTCACGGATTAAAACGCTAAATTTGCATCGCTCAAAAACAAAGCACCCAACAAAACACGGCACCCTACCCTCACCATCAGATTATGGCAGACAACAACAGCTATCAGAACCGCGGACGTTTCAACGACCGCAATCGTCCAGTCCATCAACCGGCCGATGTGGCCGGTCGTCTCGTACCCCGCGACACGGAAGTGGAATCGGCCGTCTTGGGTGCACTGATGCTTGAAAAGGATGCATTTACGCAGGTCTGCGACATTCTTCGTCCCGAAACGTTCTATGAGCCGGCGCATGTGAAAATCTATGAGGCTATCCAGAATCTCGGCGCAGCGCAGAAGCCCATCGACATGCTGACGGTAATAGACCGACTGAAGGCGAACGGGACTCTGGACGAGGTGGGAGGAGCACCTTACAT
>CAMWQB010000062.1 GCA_947176295.1 uncultured Porphyromonadaceae bacterium | reverse complement strand
CAATAGGTGCATTCCTCGGGGAGGATTGCATTGACGCTCGTTTCTTCGCCCATGGAGGCGGATATGAGCGAGAGGGCATGGTCGAGCTCGGGGGCCCAGAGGTCCTCGAGAGTGGCGGCGTCATCGTCGGAGAGCCGTCGGCCGCCGGTGGTGCCTCTCCAGTCGAAGTCGGGGATTGCATCGGCGAGCAGGTCGGCTGTGACGAGCGAGGGATGGCGGGGGTCCATCATGAAGTTGGGTTTTAGTTCCACTCCCCAGCTGCCGTCGCCGCGAGGATAGGGATTGGAGCTCAGGATTCCGCTCATGACTATGCCTTTGGGCATGCGGGGAGAGGTGCACACGAGGAAGAAACGGTCGCCCATTCTCGCCTCGCGGTGGTCGTCGATGTTCCATGCTATTGTCATGAGCTGCATCCGGCGGATGAAGCGCCGGAAGGAGTCGATTTTCGGCCCATTCACTCCCGGGCGCCAGAAGAAGACGAAGGTGCGTTGTCCGTCGGGAGTGCCCATTCCGGGATATGTCGGGCTCATGAAGGGGGTGGGAGGCGTGTATCGTGGTGCCTCGTTCAGCATTCCGGCAATTACGGAGTCGTCGAGGGGCTTTTCGGCGGCATACTGGAGCTCGTCGATAAATGCGCCGGGCACGTCGTCGACGAGGTGGCGCAGACACGTGAAGGGCACCAGGGCTAATTGCTCATGGGCTTCGATGTCGAGGAAGCAGAGGTAGTCGCCGTAGAGGATGAGCTGTGGCGAGGGTATGAGCGAATCGGGGCTTATACCCACGGGAATGGCGCTCATGGTGAAGAGCGAGGCGGCGTCGGATTTTCCCGCGCGCAGCTCTTCGAGAATACGCTTGGCATCCTCGTCGGTGAAGTCGTTGTTTTCCATAGCCTCGCGCTCCTCGGGGTCGTCGAAGCGCCGAATCATGCACTGGCCGGTGGCCGTGCGCGGGCGGTCCTCGAAAGTCCATTGTATATGGGCAAGGAACTGCATGAGGCGCCGGAAGTTGCGGGCCGAACGCGCGCTCGGGGGCACGACGGGATAGAGTTTGTGGCTGGCGAGAAGCCGCGGGCCTATGGCCGCAGGGAAGTTGTAGCACTCGAATATAGCGGGCATATTGCCGCGCACGACCGTAACGAGCATGCGCGCGAAGTCCATCATCTGGCAATGCACGCACCAGGAGACGGAAAAGAGCTCGCCGTCGAACGATTCGGGGCTATAGTAGTCGGCTTCGTTAAGTTCGGGGTGGAATTCGGGCTCACGGCCAATGATTTGTCGCAGGCGGGTGGCGAAATATGAGAGCAGCTCATAGTCGCCGGGCGATGCCGGAGTGGCGAGCCCGAGGTTTGCGGAGGTGCGACGGCTGTGAAGAAAGACTCCGCGAAGGCCCCGGTGGCGTGTGCACACGAGGAGATCGGCTCCCGGACCGTCGTCGCCGTCGGGGGAGGCCGTCTCTTCGTCTGCGTTGTTTTCATCGTCCTCCATATCGTCATCATCCTCATCCGGAGCTTCGGTTTCGTCGGCGTCGGGTATTCCGGAACGAGGCCGGATGGGGTTGCGGCGCAGGTCGCGCACGATGATGTCGGCCTTGAGCTCACTGCAGGCCTCGGATATAAGGGAATCGAGGTCTATGAGCTCGGAAGTCGGGAATGATAGCGCGATTATTGCCACAGGTGTATGGAGGGAGAGTGGAATTATTTAGCAATCAGCAGCGAGTAGTTTTTCTTTCCTCGCTGGGCGATGATGTAGCGGCCGTTGAGCAGCATGTCGGCGGATGCAGCGGCGTTGGGGTCGGTGAGCTTCTCCTTGTTGATGGATACGCCGCCGCCCTGCACCATCTTGCGGAACTCGCCTTTCGAGGGGAAGACGGCAGCCTTGTCGGTGAGGAGGTCGGCCAGGCGAATTCCGTCCTTGATGTCCTGGAGGCTCACTTCAAAGGTGGGCACACCTTCGAAGACGGCCAGGAGAGTGTCCTCGTCGATTTTGTGGAGCGTCTCGCCGGCCTTGTTGCTGAAGAGAATCTGCGAAGCCTCGACGGCGTTCTCGTAGTCTTCGGCCGAGTGGACCATGGTGGTTATCTCCTTGGCCAGACGCTTCTGGAGCGGACGCAGGCCGGGGTCGGCTTTCTGCTCGGCGATAAGGGCCTCGATTTCCTCGCGGGAGAGTTCGGTGAAAATCTTGATGTATTTTTCGGCATCGGCGTCGGAAACGTTGAGCCAGAACTGGTAGAACTTATAGGGCGAAGTGTAGCGGGGGTCGAGCCATACGTTGCCGCTCTCGGTCTTTCCGAACTTGCCGCCGTCGGCCTTGGTGATGAGGGGGCATGTGAGGGCGTATGCTTCGCCGCCGAGAGTGCGGCGGATGAGCTCGGTGCCGGTGGTGATGTTGCCCCACTGGTCGGAGCCTCCGAGCTGGAGGCGGCAGTTCTTGTCGCGGTAGAGCGTGAGGAAGTCGTAGCCCTGGACGAGCTGATAGGAAAATTCGGTGAAGGACATGCCCTGCTGGCTTTCGCCGGAAAGACGCTTCTTCACGGAGTCCTTGGCCATCATGTAGTTGACGGTGATGTGCTTGCCCACGTCGCGGATGAAGTCGAGGAAGGAGAAGTCTTTCATCCAGTCGTAGTTGTTGACCATCTCGGCGGCATTGGGCGCGTCGGAGTCGAAGTCGAGGAATTTTGCGAGCTGCTTTTTGATGGCTTCCTGGTTGTGGCGCAGGGTTGTCTCGTCGAGGAGCTTGCGCTCCTGGCTCTTCATGGAGGGGTCGCCGATCATTCCGGTTGCGCCTCCGACGAGGGCTATGGGCTTGTGGCCCGCACGCTGGAAGTGCTTGAGCATCATCACGCCAACGAGGTGGCCGATATGGAGAGAGTCGGCCGTGGGGTCAATGCCCAGGTAGGCCGTGGTCATTTCTTTCTTGAGCTGTTCTTCAGTGCCGGGCATGACGGTGTGGATCATGCCGCGCCAGGTGAGTTCGTCTATAAAGTCCATGTAAAAAGAGTATGGGAATATATAGTGATGAAACTAAAATTCGGTGAAAGCCAAGGGCAGAAGGCTCTGCACGGAAGGGATTCGATAGATTGTGCCGCGTCCCACCAGAAGCACCGGCACGGGGTGTCCGGCCAACCCCTCGTATTCGAGCAGGGCCTGGCGGCATGCGCCGCAGGGAGCGGTCGGCAGGGGGGTGAGCAGGCCGTCGGTGCCTCGCGCGGCCACGGCAATGCATTCGAAGCGAGCTTCGGGATAGCGAGCGCCGGCATAGAAGCAGGCCGAGCGTTCGGCGCATGTGCCCGAGGGGTAGGCCACGTTTTCCTGATTGGCTCCCTCGATGATTTCGCCGTTGTCGAGAAGGATAGCGGCCCCTACGCAGAAGTGGCTGTAAGGGGCATAGGCGCGCTCTGTGGCGGCGAGTGCGGCCTCGACAAGACGACGCTCTCTGTCGGAGAGCTCGTCGAAGGCCACGGATTCGATGCGCAGGGTGAGGTCGATTTCTTTCATAACACGACAAAATTACGACTTTTGGCTCTAAAATAAAAAATATAGGCCAAAAATTTTCATAATTGCGGAATTAGCACTATTTTTGCAGTTCGGAAGGCGTGCGTGCGCTTCCGCTCAAACGTAGTAAATAATAAAAACACCAACTATAAAATGGAAAATACCAAGCCTCAGGCTCCCCAGCAGGGCCAGAATAATGAGATGCCCGAAGAATTCATGACAGCCGCAAAGAAAAACCAGCGCACGATGGTGGTGCTTGCCACTTTCCTCGTGGTCTGCGCTATTGCAGCATGCGTGTGGATTTTCGTCCAGCAGAACGGCAACGCCAAGGCCAACGAAAAAATCGCCCTCGCCGACATCGAGCAGAACGATTCCGTAGCCACTCAGCTTTATGCTGAAGCCGCCAAAGCCGGCTTCAAGAGCGGCAATCGCGCGAAAGTGGAGATGGGCATCCGCCTTTTCCGTCAGGGTAAATATGAGGAGGCTATCAAATATCTCGACGATGCTTCCATCAGCGACAAGGTTGTTGCCTCCGGCGTCGAAGCCCTCAAGGGCGACTGCTACGTGAACCTCGAGCAGTACGACAAGGCTCTCTCCTGCTTCGACAAGGCTATCTCGAAGGCCGACAGGAATCCGCAGATCGTGCCCCTGATGCTCGTGAAGAAGGCCAACATCTATCGCGCTCAGGAGAACTACAGCGCCGAGGCAAAGGCTTACAAGACCATCATCGACGAGTATCCTCAGTACGTCCAGGGCTCGCAGACGGATATCCGCAAATACTACGAACGCGCCGAGGCTCAGGCTTCCAAATAAGCCTCACCCACACGTGCAGGCCTCGCGTCGCTTTCGCCTGACAGCTACCCGAAGGGAGCGTGCAGCGCTGCACGCTCCCTTCGTCAGTTTTTTCTCACATCACTGCATATCAGATTTAAGACCATGACATTCAAAGAACGCATACAGGCTGTCCGCCCCACGCGCTGGGTGCGTTTCGGCATCATTTCTCTCCTTTTTTTCCTGTGGGTCGCATGGCTCGGCAACTGGTGGGTGGCTCTTGCCTGGCTACTGCTCTTCGATATATACATTACGGGCTATATCCCCTTCACCGCATGGAAAAAGAGCAAGAACAAGACCTTCCGCTCGGTGATGAGCTGGGTAGATGCCATTGTCTATGCCCTCATTCTTGTATATTTCGTCTTTGCTTTCATAGGCCAGAACTATCAGATTCCGTCGAGCTCGCTTGAGAAGACGCTCCTTACCGGCGACTACCTGTGGGTGAACAAGTTTGTCTACGGTCCGCGTGTGCCCATGACGCCTGTCCATTTTCCGCTGGTCCACAACCGCCTGCCCTTCATCAACACCAACAGCTACCTCGACTCGCCCTCGCTGCCCTATCATCGCCTGAAGGGCCTCCGCAATGTGGAGGAAGGCGATATCGTGGTGTTCAACTTCCCCGCCGGCGACAGCGTGGCCACGCGCTTCGAGGATACTCCTGAGTATTACGAGAGCCTCGTCCGGAAATACGGTCGCGAGGCCATCAAGGCCAATCCCGAGACCTTCGGCGAGGTGATCTACCGCCCCGTCGACCGCCGTCAGAACTTCGTGAAGCGCGCCGTCGGCCTTCCCGGCCAGCGCCTGCGCATATCCGGCGATACAATCTATATCGACGGCAAGGCTCGCGAGTTTCCGAAAGACGTGCAGTTCAACTACCTCGTGGCTCTTTCGCGTCCTCTCGACAGCGAATTTGCCCATGACTACGGCATCAACAACACCGACGTCTATGAGCTCCGCGGCGAAATGGCCGGGCAGGCTGCCGGAATATTCGGCGAAGAAGCATCGGAAGGCGCCCACTTCTATATCGTGCCTCTTACCTCGACGATGATCGAGGACATGAGCGCCGCCGGCGCCCTCGAAGCTTACGTGAAATACAACGAACTGATGACCACGGCCAATCCTGCGCCGAACGACTACCTCTTCCCGGAGGGCGTGGCCACGAAATGGTCGCTTTCCAACTATGGCGGCAGCCTCGGACTGCTCATTCCGGCCAAGGGCATGACCGTCCTTCTCGACCGCGAGGCATGGCTCACCTATCATCGCGCTATCCGCAACTACGAGGGGCACACGGATGCATACTGGGACGACGACGCCAATTGTGCGATAATCGACGGCAAGCCAGCCAAGGCCTATACTTTCGCGATGGATTATTACTTCATGATGGGCGACAACCGCGACAACTCGCAGGATTCCCGCTTCTGGGGTTTCGTGCCTGAGGACCACGTCGTGGGCACTCCGATCATTGTCCTTGCCTCCTTCGACCCCCAGCGGAGCATACTCGACGGCAAAATCCGTTGGAACCGTATCCTCCGCGATGCCAACCCCGATAAGTAAGAACCATGGCTGAGGGGCGAAGCGGCGGCGCGGCGTTCTCGCCGCTTGTGGTGTGCGAAGGTTGTGCGGCCCTTGCTCCGCGGCTCTTCGGCTCGGTGGGATGGTATGCGGCCCTTGCGCGGTATCCCTCGGCGGGGATGGACTTCGGCATGCGCTACGACAAGCGCATGAAGAGCACCCATCGCTTTACGATAGCAGACCATGGCCTGCTCCGCGACCTCACCGTGCCTGTCTCGCGCCCGGAAGGAGGCTTTATCAGCGGCAATCTCACGTGGGGGGATATTCTCGTGAGCGCCCACGGCCGATGGTGGGAAACGATGCCCATCGCACTTGAGACGGCATACGGGCGCACGCCCTTCTTCCAGTATTACGCCCCGAAGTTGGAACATCTCTTCCGGGAGCCCGCTCCCGGAGCTTTGCTCGCCGACTTCCTGCGCGCGGCCGATGGCGCTGTCCGCGCTATCCTCGGCCTTCCGGCCGCTCCTGAGGCTCCGCTCGCTGCCGATTGTGCCGACCTGCGGAGTATTCCCGCCGATGCTCCGGGGCCCCGCGAATACTGGCAGGTGCAGGCTCCGCCCTTTATCGCGGGCCTGAGCGTGCTCGATCTTATTTTCAACCAGGGGCCAGAGGCGCCTCTGTATCTCAGACCATAAATCATTAACCAATACCCTGAATCTGACATGAAACGTATTTCCCTGTTCATCGCGGCAGCTGCTCTGGCGGCTGCGTCGCTTTCGGCTTACACGCCTAAGGTTGTGGCCCATCGCGGGCACTGGCAGCCGGAAGGCTCGGCCCAGAATTCAATCCGCGCGCTTGTGAAGGCCGATTCGGTAGGCGTCGACGCCGTGGAGCTCGATGTGTGGATCGACGCTACGGGCACGGTGTGGGTGAACCACAACAAGGACATCAACGGTGTTGTCATCGAGACGGCCGATTCCGCCACGGTGGCCCGCGAACATCTTTCCAACGGCGAGCCGATCCCTACGCTGCGCCGCTTTCTTGCTGTGGCCTCGGAGCTGCGCCCCGACATTGTGCTTGAGGTGAAGACCCACGAGGATTCTCTGCGCGAGGATGCAGCCGTGGATGCGGCTATCGCCATGGTGAATGCCGCAGGACTGGCTCCGCGCACGACCTACATCACCTTCTCTCGCCGCGCCTTCGAGCGCATGGTGGCCCGCAGCGGATGCCCCGTGCAGTTCCTTTCGGCTGTGGAGCCCGCGGAGCTCAAGGCTCTGGGAGGCACGGCTGCCGACTACAACATAATTCATTTCAGAAAGCATCCCACCTGGATCGACGATCTCCATGCGCTGGGGCTCGGCGTGAACGTTTGGACCGTGAACAAGCCCGAAGACCTCCGCTGGTGCATCGATCAGGGCGTGGACTTCATCACCACAAACGAGCCTGAGCTACTCATTCAGATTCTTCAGGAGCAGCAGGAGAAGTAGAGGCTCCGCCGCGGAGAGCGTTGCGGATGAGCTGGGGAAGTTTTGCCCGGCGGATGGCGCTGCCGCGGAATAGTTCGAGATAGCGGGCGTGGTCGAGCGAGGCCACGTCCGCTGCTTTTTTCAGCGCCGTGAGCTGTGGGCGCGGAGCAAATTCGGGGATGCACGGGCCGATGTATTCCTGCCGGTTGAAGGGGCATGCGTCCTGACAGATGTCGCAGCCATATATGCGACGCCCGCGGAGGTTGACGGCCGCCGGAAGCTCTGTATCGCGGTTTTCGATGGTGTGGTAGGAGTAGCAACGTCGGGCATCGAAGGCCCCGTCGCAGTCGAGTGCTCCACCGGGGCATGCATCGAGACACAGCCGACAGTCGCCGCAGGGATGAGTGGCGAAGCTGAGGGGAACGTCGGGGGGTAGCAGTGCTGTTGTGATGATTTCGGCGAGAAACACCCGCGAGCCGGCTCCTCGGGAGGGCACGATGAGCATTGAGTTCCGGCCGATGAAGCCGAGCCCGGCTCGCACGGCCCACAGGCGCTCGTGGATGGGTGCGGTGTCGACGCATACGCGCGTCGCGGCGCCGGGAAAGAGTTTGCTTATCAGGGCGCAGACGGGCTCGAGACGGCGCCGGAGCACGTCGTGATAGTCCTCGCCCAGAGCATAGTCGGCAAAAAGAGGATGGCGCGGTGCTCCGTGCGGGAGGCGGTAGCTGAAGGCCAGGGAGACGACCGTGCGCGCTCCTTCGAGAAGCGTGGCCGGATCGGAGCGCAACTCCTGATATTTTTCGAGGTAGGCCATGGACGCATGGCGCCCTTGCTCGAGCCACTCGGCGTAGAGCCGGGCGGATTCGGGGCCCGTGGGAAGAGCCTCGGCGAATCCGACGGCGCATGCTCCGGCTTCAAGGCCGGCGCTACGGATGAGCTCACTCGGGGAGTTGTGCGAAGTCATAGCCTTCATTCCGAAGCCACTCGATGGCTCGCGGGAGCACCCACCGCATGCGTTCGGAGGCTTTTATTGAGTCGTGGAACACGATTATGGAGCCGTTGCGGGCGTAGCGCTTCACCTTTTCAAGCACCTGCGGCGGCGTGAGCTTGCGCGAATAGTCGCGCGAGACGAGGTCGTACATTATCAGATTGTACTTTGCGCGGATAGCATGGCTCTGTTTCCAGCGCAACAGGCCGTGTGGGGGGCGGAATAGCGTGGTGTTGATGAGGGCCTGGGCCTCCTCGACGTCGGCGAGATAGCGGGAGGTGAGGGTCTTCATGCCTTGGAGGTGGTGCATGGTGTGGTTTCCCACGCTGTGGCCGCGTCTGCGCACTTCGGCAAGGAGCTCGGGATGGCGGCGCACGTTGTCGCCCACCATGAAGAAGGTGGCTTTTATTCCGTAGCGGTCGAGGGTGTCGAGCACCCAGGGTGTTTCTTCGGGAATCGGCCCGTCGTCGAAAGTGAGATATACAGTCTTCCCGGGGGCCGGGCGCTTTATGCGCCAGATGCCCTCGGGAAAGAGAAGACGGTAGAGTAGCGGAGGCTGCGCTATGAGGTCGAAAAACTTCATCAGTTAATCACGGCCAGCCATTGTGCGGGCGTGAGGCGACGTGCGGCAAGCACTTCGTTGCTGATACCCATGGGCTCCACGCCAAGCTGCTTGTGGAGCTCGAGGAGACTGATGCACTGGCCGATGAGGCGTTCGCTGCCGCGGAGCTCGTCCATGTGTGCGGCGAGCTCGTCGGTGGTTAGCGCGGAGGCATATATCACGGGTGCGATACTGAGCATGTCGTTGACCGACAGGCTGTGGAGGAATGCGCGCGCTTCCACGTCGTCGGCAGGGAGCTTGCCGAGGAGCTCGGCCACGTTGCGCAAGCCCACGGAAGCGCTCAGATACTGGAGTGCGTTCCGTTCGGTGTGTCCGATGGTGGAGAGCTCGCGGGGTGTGAGGGTCGTGGCATACTTGACGAGCTGGGCATTGCGGACGTTCTCCGTGTCGAGTAGCTCCTTGGCACGCTCGAGGTCGGCTGTGCGCCCGTCGGCCAGATAGAGGTCGAGATATGTCTGAGCCATGAAAAGAGCGGAAAGGCCGTCGTAGGCCATTGCGCGGGCGGGTAGCTTCTCTTCCATGAGGGAGATGAGGATGCGCCCCATGTCGCGCTGCGTGCGAGGCTCGTCGAAGCCGGCCTTTACGGCGGCCGCCTTGGCTGCCGGAGAAGCGGGCACCTCGTCGCCGCCGGCGATCAGGCTCTCGGCTGTGGAGAAGAGGGCCGTGCGCATCGACGAAACCATGCGGCGCACTGTCTCGTCGAGATAAAGCTTATCGGAGTCGGGAGCATCGAGGCCGCCCCAGCGGAAGGTGCTGACGATGTTGACGAATGCCTTATCGGCCGTGGGGTCGAGCTCGGCATTGGCGAAGGGCGTAACTTCGTAAGCGAGGCCTGTGGAGGAGAGGTGGGGATTCATGCCCATGTAGTAGCTCGAGGGGACGGTGGTGGCGAAGTAGACAGGACGCTTCCAGGCGTTGCGCACGGCCGTGTCGATGATGTCGAGCGAGAGGGTCTTGCTCTGGTTCAGGCCCGTGGAGGAGGAGAGGTCCACGGCAATCGGGCGCAGATAGGGCGCGAGATATGTCGAGTCGAGGGCGGCGGAGCCCATGGTGTATCGCTTCATGGCTGCGGCCGTGTCCACGGGGATGAAGAGGCGTGCCGATTCGAGATATGGCGCTCCGTAGCGCTTGGCGTCGGAGGTATAGAGGGCACGGAGCGCGGAGTCGGCCGGGGCCGGCTGCGAGTTGCGCGGGATGACGAAGCTCCACCCGAGGCGCTCGTAGGCGTAATCGCGCGGCGTGGCGGTCATGGGCACGGGCTGGGCCTCGTAGGAGGGGATGGCGAGCTGATTGGCATACCAGTCGGTGGTGAGGTAGGAGAGATTCACCACGCGCACGTCCGTGCGGAAGCCTTCGACTTCCTGGGCATACCACAGGGGGAAGGTGTCGTTGTCGCCGTTGGTGAAGATAATACCGTCGGGGTCGACGCTCGAGAGGTAGTTCATGCCGAAGTCGCGGGCCGTGTATCGCCCGGAGCGGTCGTGGTCGTCCCATGTCTGCGACACCATCTGCAGGGGCACGAAGAGGCCCAGGGCGATGGCGAATACGGCCGTGGCCGTTTTCACGCCTTTCGAGGGCTCGGCATCGGAGGCCGGGGCTCCGCCCTTGGCCTTGGGGGTGAAGAGCTGGCGCAGGAGCATTGCCACAGCGGGCACGCCAAGGCCTATCCATATGGCGAAGGCATAGAAGGAGCCTGCGAAGGCATAGTCGCGTTCGCGGGGCTGGCCGGGCGTCTGGTTGAGGTAGAGCACGATGGCGATGCCGGTCATGAAGAAGAGGAAGAACACTACCCAGAACTGCTCGATGCCGCGGTGGCTGTTGCCGCAGCTCTTGTGGAGCGAGAGGGCTTGCCAGAGCAGGCCTATGAGACCGAGGATGAGCGGAAGCATGAAGAACACGTTGTGGCCCTTGTTGCCTTTCCCGAATTCGTCGGGGAGCTCGCTCTGGTCGCCGAGGCGCAGATTGTCGATGAAGGGGATTCCGGAAATCCAGTTGCCCAGATGGGGCTCGCCGTTGCCCTGGATGTCGTTCTGGCGGCCGGCGAAGTTCCACATGAAGTAGCGCCAGTACATGTGGTTGAGCTGGTAGTTGATGAAGTAGCGGAGGTTTACGCCGAAGCCGGGCTTCCACACGGCTTTCTCTTCGACTGGATTGCCCATGTCGTCGCGGGCGGTAACGATGGTCTCCATGTGGGAGAGATAGGGCATCACTTCATTGAGGGGCGCATATCCCTGCTCGGCCCAGCGGTTGCGCATGGCTGCGGGAATTTCGTTGATGTCGGGCGTGGTGTATCCGGCCCAGCCCTTGTAGCCGTTGACGTGGGCGTAGCCGCTCTGGGGGTCGATGCTGTAGATGCGCGTGAAGAACATGTCCATCTCGGGATTTGTCTCGTAGTCGGGACGCTCCACTTCTTCGACGTATCTGTCGGGGTCGGAGGGCGAAGTCTTGACGACTTTGGTAACCTGCTTGACGGGCGTGGAGTTCACGCCGCCGCGCTCGTTGCGGAGATAGCCGTCGACGGGCGTGGTGCGTGGCCGGCCGTATTCGTCGACCATGACGTAGTACATGCCCGAGCCTTCGGGATATTCCTGCATGACAACTTCTTCGGCGAAGGCTGTGCCTTTGAAGAGGGGGCGTTCGCCATACTGCTCGCGGTTGAGGTAGGAAGCGAGGGCGAAGACGTTGTCGGGTGCATTCTGGTTCATTGGCGTGTTGGCCGACGCGCGCACAAGCAGGAGGGCGTAGGAGGAGTAGCCGATGAAGATTACGAAGACACTCAGAGCGATGAGATTGAAGATGCGGACGGGCACCTTGGAGCAGAAGAAGATGAGATATGCCCCGAGGGCCACCGTGAGGATGCTGCCGATCCAGGCGCCGTGGCCTATGAAGAGGATGCCCGAAAGCACCATGCTCAGGAAGAACGACCACTTGATGGCGGCCGACGAGCGCTGGACGTCGAGGGCGCGGATGGCCCAGATGAATACGCCCACGAGCAGGATGGCATAGACGAGCACGCCGGAATTGTAGGACATGCCGAAGGAGTTGACGCACAGGAGCTCAAACCACTGGGCCACCTTGACGAAGCCGGGCACGAGGCCGTAGAGGATGGCTCCGACGATGACGGACGACACGGCCAGGGCGACGATGGAGCCTTTGGCCGTGGGGCGCGCCCACTTGCGGTAGTAGAAGATGAGCCCGAGAGCGGGGATGCACAGGAGGTTGAGGAGATGGACGGCGATGGACACGCCGATAACGTAGGCTATGAGCACGAGATAGCGGTCGGCATGCGGGAGGCCGGCGCGGTTTTCCCACTTGAGCATGAGCCATACGACCAGGGCCGTGCAGAAGCTCGAGAAGGCATATACCTCGCCTTCGACGGCCGAGAACCAGAAGGTGTCGCTCCATGTGTAGGCCAGGGCGCCGCAGAGGCCGGCTCCCATGATGAGGGCCATGCGCAGGGGCGACACCTCGGTGGCGTCGTCGCGCACGAGGAGTTTGCGGGCAAAGTGGGTTATGGTCCAGAACAGCAGCAGGATGGTGCCTGCGCTGAGGAGGGCGCTCATGGTGTTCACGGCGATGGCCGCGTTGGAGATGTCGTTACCGAAGATGGTTACGAAGAAGCGGGCGGCAAGCATGAATATGGGGTTGCCCGGCGGATGGCCTACTTCGAGTTTAGCGCCTTGGGAGATGAACTCCGGGCAGTCCCAGAAACTGGCTGTCGGCTCGAGGGTGAGGAGATATGTGGCGGCGGCCACTGCGAAGCACACCCAGCCGAGGATGTCGTTGACTAGATTGTATTTCTTCATCGATGATTGTTTAACGGGCGCAAAGTTACGAAATTAGAGCCGAAAATGTGCGATGTTTAATGATATTTAAGGAAGCGGGGGGGGGGGGCCCGGGGGGGCCCCCCCCCGGGGTGGGGGGGGGGGGGGGGTGTTTGTGGGGGGGGGGGCGCGCGGGCGGGGGGGGGGGGGGGGTGGGGGGTGGG
>CAMWQB010000061.1 GCA_947176295.1 uncultured Porphyromonadaceae bacterium | reverse complement strand
CCCGCGACCCCAACCTTGGCAAGGTTGTGCTCTACCAACTGAGCTATTTTCGCATGGCCTTTTTGGTTTTGCGTTGCAAAGTTAGGCACTTTTTTTGGACTTACCAAATTTTCGGGCAACTTTTTTTCGAGAAAATTGAGGGTAGAGGTGTATACGACTGAGATTGTGCCATTTACCCTTTTCCCATTTATCGGAGGCTTCGGAAGAAATCTTGCATCAGGGCTCTGCTTTCGTCTTCGAGGACGCCCCACTCTACTTTGGCCCTGGGGTGGAAGGGTGTTCTGCCTTGCGCACAAATCGAGGAGAAGCCTTTCTTTTCGTCGGGCGCTCCAATAACGATACGGCTGAGCTGGCTCCATCCTATTGCTCCGGCACACATCGTGCAGGGCTCGACGGTGACGTAAAGGGTGCATCCGCGGAGATATTTTCCGCCAAGGGCTGTCTGGGCTGCGGTGATAGCGAGCATTTCGGCATGGGCGGTAACGTCGCCGAGAGCCTCGGTCATGTTGTGTCCGCGGCCAATGATGCGACCTGTGGCGTCGGCTACGATTATTGCTCCGACGGGGACTTCTCCGGCTTCGAATGCTGCGCGGGCCTCGGCGAGGGCAAGCCGCATGTAGTTATTGTCGTGGGGCGTCATGTGAGGGCAATATCAATTTTAAGGCCTTCGTCAGCGGCGATGACGGGGCCTCCGAATTCGGCGGCTGCTTCGCGGGCGAGGCTTTGCTCATCGACAATTTTTGTGGAATAATGGCCTATGACAAGAATCCCTGCGCCGGCTTGACGGGCTATCTGTCCGGCCTGGAAAGCTGTGGAGTGGCCTCGCTCGGCAGCCTTATCGATGTCGGTGTTGTCGTAGGTGGCTTCGTGATAGAGGACAGTAACGCCCCGGACAAGCTCGGCCACCTGTGGGGAGAAGGCTGTGTCGGAGCAGTAGGCATAGCTATATGCGGGAGAGGGCTCAGCGGTTATGTCGGAGTTCGGAATCACCAGACCGGAGGATGTGACGAAGTCCGCGCCACGACGGATTTCGGGGATAGCCGCGTAAGGTATGGAATACTGCCGGATGGCTTCGCTTCTGATATGGCGTGGTTTTTCCTTTTCTCTGAAGATGAACCCTGCAGCGGGGATGCTGTGGAGGAGGGGGATGGTAGATACGGAGAAAGCGCCTTCGTCGAGGATGAGCGCCGGGACGGCAGGATCGAATGTGTGATATTGCACGAGTTCGGGGCTGACGCCATGGGAGACGACGCTGAGGATGTCGCGGACGAGGCGTGCGCCTTCGGGTGCAATATGTATTCTTACAGGCTCCGTTCGGCCATCGAGCACCATAGTGCTTATAAGCCCGGGGAGCCCGAGGAGATGGTCGCCATGAAGATGGGATATGAAAATGTCGGTGATTTTTGCGGGGGAAATTCCAAAACGGGCAAGCTGGAGCTGGGCGCCTTCTCCGCAATCTATGATGCATACACGCCCGTGGTGAATAAGAGCCTGGGCTGCCGGTGCATGGCGCAGGGAGGGACGGGCGGAGCCACATCCAAGGATGCAGACGTGGAAGGGCGCGGGCGAAATGGAAGATTCTGAATGAGGAGAGATATGTTTATGGAGCATTTTGAAACTATTGAAAATGCAAAGTTAGTAAAATTCCGGGGTTAATGGTTAAAAGGGGATAAAAAACGGGGAATGGCGGGGATCCAACTCAACCTTCGGGGGCAGGAAAGCGTATTAGTATCAAAGAACGAAAGAACAACACTCATACATACTCAATGAAGTAAAGGCAAGATTGATTAGTTTTTTCATAGGATTAGATTTTTAAGGTTTAGAAACAAGCCGGGCGGGCGTCGTGAGACGGCCGCCCGGCTGATTTATATGCTCTCCTGAATTACGGATGGCGGACGGTGTACGAAAAAGCCGCATCCACGGGAATTGCGGATGCGGCTAATAAGATTATTATCGTGTATTATTCGGACTTAATCGATCTTCACAACGAGATAGTTGGAAAGGCTCCAGAATTTGGCGGGATCGGTGATGCGGAGAACCTTGCGGCCGGCGCGCTCTTCGATGACGTAGGAGTCGGCGGGCTGGTTGGTCATGACCTCAGCTTTCTTTGAATTAAGGTCGATAGTGGTGAGTGTGCGCTTGTCGGCTGCGGTGAAGAAGTTCTGGTCGAAGTCGCCCTTCATGATTTTTGTCTTGCGGAGGAAACCACCTTCGAGAATCTTGTGGTCTTTGAGCTCGCCGTTGCTACCGATAGCATAGTAGCAGAGATTGAGTTCGTTAGTGAGGTTAGTGTTAGCTTCCCGGGCTTCGTCGCGTGCAGCAGTAACTTCGGAGACGGTAACATTCAGGGAGTCGACTTCGGCGTCGAGCTGACCGATGCGCGCCTTGGCTTCGCCGAGAGAAGTGCGTAGCTGAGCTATTTCGGCGGCCTGATCGTCGATCTGCTGACGAAGGGTCTGAATAGTTTTCTTGAGGTTGGAGCTCGTGATGTTTGAGTCGTTGAGTTTCTTTTCGAGCTCGGCAAGACGATCGCGACGCTCCTGTAGAGTCTGCTGAAGGGCCTGGAAATCGTTGCGGAGCTGAGCCTGACGGTCGGGGGTCTCCTGGACGCCGGGATTAGCCATGACGCCTTCGATCTGCTTGATTTTCTGCATATCGTCGCTGATGTCGTTCATGAGCTGGAGGAGCTGGTCGCGGTCGGCAACGGCGGTAGCCAGCTGCTCGCGCGTAGCGTTGTTGAGTTCTTGAGCTTCTTTGAGCTGCTGGTCCTTTTTGTCGGAGCATGAGCCGAGTATGCCCATAGACGCGGCGAGGACGCCGATCAGAAGATTCTTTTTAATCATAGTGAATAGTCTCGCAATTAGTTAAACGTGAATAATTTTCAGTTGATGTTATCGTCGCTGTCGCTTTCATCGCTATCGGAGGATTCAGAGCGATATTTATTGTGGTGCGTCTTGTCGCGTCGACGCGGGCTGTCGACTCCACTTACAACAATAACAATCTCACCGCGGGGATTGTTTTCGGAGAAATATTTTTCGAGTTCCGCCAGAGAGCCGCGGACGGTTTCTTCATGGATTTTTGAGATTTCGCGACTGACGGATGCCTGCCTGTCTGAGCCGCATGCCTCGGCAAGCTGCGAGAGAGTGCGCGCGAGCCTGAGCGGAGATTCATAAAGGATGAAAGTAACGGGTAGAGCGGCAAGCTCGGTGAGGCGCGTGGCCCGGCCCTTCTTGGGCGGGAGGAAGCCTTCGAAGAAAAAACGGTCGCAGGGAAGGCCGGAGTTGACGAGGGCCGGAACAAAAGCCGTTGGCCCCGGGAGGGTGCATACTTCGATTCCTCGCCGCCGGGCTTCGCGTGCGAGCATGAATCCGGGGTCGGAAATTCCGGGAGTTCCGGCATCGCTTACGAGAGCGACGTCGACGCCGGCCTCGACGCGGTCGAGAATCGGGCCGACGGTTGCGTGCTCGTTGAATTTATGGTGAGAAGCCATGGGGGTCCGGATGTCGAAATGACGCATCAGGACGGCCGATGTGCGGGTGTCTTCGGCAAGAATGAGCGATACGTTGCGCAGGACTTCCACGGCCCGCGGGGTCATGTCGTCGAGATTGCCCACAGGTGTGGGCACGATTAATATCTTGCCCATGAGATTATTTGGGCATATTGTCGGCCACGCGGTCAGCAAACTCTTTTGCTACGGGATCGGAGAGATCCATTCCGAGCTGGCCGGTGAGATACTCGAGGACCTGAGCGAATGAAGTCATCGACGACATTGCGGCTATCGCATCCATATAGGCCTTTGTGTTTCCCTCGAAAAGCTCGCCGGTATAGCGAAAACGGTCGTTGAGGGAGAAAACTTTGGATAGATCCACCCTCGGACGCGACGAGGCTTCGGAGGGCTGCTGCGAAGGGGTGCTGACACGTGGCATCCGTACGGTCTGCGGCGGGATGGGGGAAGCTTCCGAGAAGGTGTGCGAAGTTTCAAAGGCGCGGTCGGCGGCGTCGAAAGAATCTTCCATCTCAGGGGCTACGGCTTCGTCTTCCTTAACAATGGTTGGGCGATGCTCGCCAAGGAAAGCCTGAACCTTAGCATCGAATTCAGCAGCCTTTCGGGCGAGAGCTTCAATTGCATGAGGATTGTCGCGCTCGCCGAGAACGCGCAGGAGGCCTTCCATTTCGACATTCAGCTGCAGGAGGGCTGCAATTTCTTTAGTCATATATTCTTAATCCTTATTTTGTGTTGAATCCGTGAATTTTTCGAGCAGGAGGTTTTCGACAGCCTTACGGACCTGCGCTCGCGGGCAGAAGAAGCCGTTGATCATAACGACGACAACGTGAGTTGGTTCGGAGGTCTCGGGGTCGAGAAGATAGCCGGCATAGCACTGAACGGAGCTTACGCTGCCGGTCTTGAGGGCGAGGCGACCTTCGAGTTCGCTCTTTGCGAGGAAACCCTTCATGGTTCCGTCGAGGCCCGCGCGGGGGAAAAAGGATGCATAGAGTGCGGAATGGGGCGATGAAGCCATCCACTCGAGGACGTTTCCGAGGAAGCGCGGCGACAGGCGGTTGGCTCTTGTGAGGCCGCTGCCGTCGTTGATTATCGTGTATTTGGCGTTGATTCCACGGTTGCTCCACAGGGCCTTTTCGGCTTCGATCGCTTTCTTGCGACTTGTGCCGGGAGATGAGGCTCTGAGCATGCCTTCGGCAAAAAGGTTGTCGCTGCGGACCATGAGGCTGCGGAAAATCTCGGCGCTGCGGGGCGAGCGGTGGGTGCAGACAGCGAGGGTTTCGGCGCCCGGAGACTTGATTTCTTTATCTCCAAGGGTGATGCCACCATTGCGGAGAACGCCGGAGAGCTCGGCCTCGAAGACGGCCGCCGGATCGGGCATGGTGCTACGCGTAACCCACTTGCGGTTCTGAGGATTGGTGGCGTAAATCACGAGCCTATTGCTTTCGACACCACGGACAAGGTCGTTGCCCGACGAACTCTTGCGAATATCAATCTTGAGGTCGGGGACGTAAGGCGTAGTCTTGCCCGTTGCCGGGGAAAGCGTGAATGTATTGTCGCGCCAGTTCAGCCCGAAAAGGCCGGCGCCATAAGGCCATGCAATGTCCTCGCATTCCCATTGAAGGATGGGTCCCTGATCGCTGAGAGACTGCCGGACAATGATGCGTCCGGTGATTCGCGATATTCCCGCTTTCTTCAGACCATCGAGGATTTCGCGGCAAAAGCCGTTGTTGCTCTTGAAATTCTCGCTTTCGAGTGTGGGGTCTCCGGAGGAGATGACTACGAGATTGCCCTGCCAGGTGGCACCGGCGCGGGTGCCTTGCAACTCGACTGACGTAGAAAAGCGGAAGTCGTCGCCGAGGACGTCGAGGGCCGTGGCCGTGGTGAGGGCCTTCATGACCGAGGCGGGTGTGAGCGCCATCTGCGAATTGTGGTCCATCAGAATCCGCTCATGCTCGGGCGTGGTCTTGCGGATGTCCTTTATGTATATTCCCACGGACGTGGACTCTTCGCCGTCGATTCCGAGGACGGCTTCTGCCCGCGCAATGCAGGCGCAGGAAAGGAAAAGAGCGATCGGGAGGAGAGTATGTGTGAAAAAATTCATTTCGAATCAGGGTTGATGAGTGAAGAATCTAACGTTTGGCGAAGTTACACATTATCCTCCACATTCATGCTCTCGAAAGTATTAAAAAAACTATCATGCAGCACCGGAGGGGATAAAAATATTCCTTATCTTTGCGGAGCTATCTTTTATATTCGGGAAATCAAGAATAAACGACAAAACCACAGACCATGACAACGTCGCGCATGACCGGCCATATCTCCAATCCAAACATCCGTCGGCTTTACTTGTGGGCCACCCTTGCGATGGGTGCACTCTTCGGTATCCTGACATATCTGACGCCCCTTTACACCGACGATTTATGGTATCTCGACAACACTACCGGCGCTCCCGGTAGCCTTGAACGCTTCTTTTCCACTCTGTCGAGCTGCGTGGACCACTGGAACTTCGACACAGGGCGGCTATCGAATGTGGTGGCAGCGCCCTTTCTCGGGTTCTTGCCGAAGTGGGTCTACGCGACAATTATCGGCGGATTCATCGCCTGGATACTGAACGCGGGGCTTGCCGTGAGCAGGACGCGTCCTGCGAGTATGCTGTCGGCATGTTGGATTGCCACGGTGGTTTTCGTATTTCCTTGGCTTGACTTTATGTTCGGAGTTATCTTCTCCATAAACTATGTATGGGGAATTTTCTGGGGGATAACGCTGGCGTACTCATTCGAGAAGGGAGCTAACAATATATTGCTCCTTGCTTTAGCATATATCGCCGGATGGTGGCACGAGGGCCTTTCCGTTGTCTTGTTGGCGGGTATGGGCACGTATCTTATCCTTCGCCGGCCGGTGGAAGGCGAGAGCTGGTGGAAAAGCCTGTCGAAGAAAGAGATAATTGTGGTGTGCGGGCTCATGGCCGGTATAATTACAATATTCTCCATGCCGGCATTCCGTAATCAGATGGGCGAGAGGGAATCGCATCTTCTGAAAAGCGTATGGTGGGAATCAGCGGTGAATGTACTTGCATGGAATTGTATATTCTACTTATATGCAGGCTTCTACGCACTAGGCTTGTGTGTGCTGCGCACACGCAGAATCATGATGGCAGAGCGACGACAGGTTTTTGCAATCCTTTCGGGTGTCCTCGCGGCGGGAGCGGTTTCCACACTTATCTACGTGGTGTATTTCAACGGACCTCGCACGGGAGCATTCAACCAGATTATGTGCGCCCTGGGACTGATGTATCTCCTGAACGTTCTCTATCCTCGCACTGAATGGCGAGGGGCCGGCATGGTAGCAAATATTCTGATAATTGCTGCTTCGATCGTAAATCTGAGCGTAGCTGTCAAGGTGGAAGCGCGTCTGAGCCGTGAATTTCATGATGTTCAGGAGCTGGCGGAGAAAGCCACGGATGAAAACAAGACCGTGTTCTACGATGCCTCGCCTATGCATTTAGGCATCGATTTGCTCAAGCCTTCATATTCGGCGCTGAACACGGCCTTCGGTCTGCGCGGCATCTCTCTGCTTCCAGCCGCACTGGCCGACTTCCGTTTTGATGCAGCAAGCCCTTGCGGCGACAGCAGGTCGAATCTCTATCTCTACAATTCGAAATATCTAATACTTAAGGGAGTGGAACCGGCTGAGCGGTTCGACGTGGAGCTTACCTTGCCGGACGGCTCGACCTTGGTGTCGAGGACACGGACACGCCCCTTCACCACACCCGAGGGGATAGCAGCGGTCTATATCCTGCCACACGAACAGGTGCTGAGGAATCTGGACATCCGTGATGCGAGAATTTTGGATTAATGTTTGAGGCGCAGCCGGCTATTCAGCGCGTATATAAAAATATATGGTGTCCGAATCTTCATCGGCGGATGAGACTGTTCGAAAACGATAATAATTAGAAATTTCCACAGGCCCCGCGCCATCGGACAGATCGAAGGTAGACACTATCCATCGAGGGTTGGCCGCCTTGAATGAGCGGGAGATGTCGTCCTTCACAAAATCATTGACGCGCACGAATTTGTCCTGCAAGAAGAAATATTTTCCAACCGGATAATGGCCCGACCGCCAGAGCGCGTCCACTGCACGATACATCCCCATGGCATATACAGAATCCCGCTCGGCGGGGGGAATATTTTCTGAAATGAACTCGACGGCACCGTTGAGGATGGCGTCGCCGTCCTGTTCCTTGACATTCTGCATGAGATATTTGGAAAGGCTATACGACTGGTAGCCCCAATAGGGGAAAGAAATCAGAACTCCGAGGAAGAAGCCACGGCGGGGATTGAAGGCACATACCTGAACACACAAGGCTGCCAAGGGGGCGATCATCACATAGTAATGGATATATCCGGCGCCTTTGAAGAAGACGGCAAAGGTAACTACCGAAATGGCCGCCATCAATGGGAAAATCAATTTTGAGCCGTGGCCCGAGTAAAAATAAGCTGCAACGGGCAAGACCAGACACGGAATCATGCGGACAATCCTACGGATATAATCCATCGTCGATGTCTCTACGGCCCACTTGTTCAAGTAATCGATATTGAAGGTGTAATTCGCAAGAACCATATCGAATACCGAGCCCTTGACTATGAAATATATCACGAAGGGCAATACTGCAAGTAAACAACCTAAGATAAAGAAAGCCACAACCTTAGCGAGGCTGCCGAACTGCCGTTTATAAGCGAACCATGCCACGAAAAAAAGGGCTTCGCCACAGATAATACAATTATTGTTCAAGCGAACCATCGCCACAAAGCCGAAGCACAGACCTATAATCAATGCCGGAACGGCAATACGGGAGGAAACGCCCTTGAGGTAGCGCAGAACGAGATAGAGGGACAGGACTTCGAATGGCATGCTCCACTCCTCGGTGGTGTTGCCGAGCTCGATTGTGAATGCCCAGAAGATCATGGCCACGCCTACGGCGAAAAGATTTAGGACTACGGGACAGCCCAGGATGCGTCCGCAACGATACAATATCTCGAAGGAGACCACGGCAAAGAGCCATTCGAGAAGAAAGACACCCAACTTGCCGGGAAGGAGGCTGTAGCCCAGCGCTTGAATCAGATAAAGGACTGGGCCCTTGTGGTCGAAGAAGTCTCTGTACGGCACAAAACCGGCATTCCAGCCCTTGCCCATGATTTCGAACACAAGAGTATCGGAGGCATTATGGCGAAGCAGAAGGCTGCTCGACATAGAAAAACACAGCAGGAGCAAAAAGGAAAGGAGAGCTATCACTGACAGCCTCGCGCAATTGGATTTTTGAAAAATTACCGGCATATCATTGATACATCCCGCCTCAGCCGAGGGAGCGGGACATCCTATATAAATCGCCCACGGCCTTGCAACCAATCTTGAATATCCGCGGCAGATTTATCGAATTCACGCCGCCTTGGCGGGGGCGGAACGAGACGGGCAGCCATCGGGTACGCAAGCCGAATTTCACCGCAATCGCCGCGAGCGCAACGTTGGAGAGAAAAAAATCCGTCGGTATCTTTTCCAGTACCGGTATGATTGCCTTGACGTTCATGAGGCGGAAGGGCGTGTTGGCATCGGGCACCTTCACACCGAAAGTGAGCCGGACCACGCCTTTAAGAACTTTCGAGACCACAATTCGGCTTAACCCGTCGCGTCGATTATTCCTCATGCCCACCTGAAGGTCGAAATCATTCCTGTCCTCCCACATCTGCCAGAACTCCTCGGGCTCCGTCTGGCCGTCGCTATCGGTCTGGAATATGAAATCCGCGCCTGCGGATATAGCTCTGTGATAGAGGAAGAGCAGTGTGGCTCCATGGCCGGAATTGGCTTTGTCGACAGGTTCGAAAAAGGGATACTGCCCGGCGAGGGCATGCATGCGCGAGGAGGTGGAATCCTTGGAGCCGTCGTTTGCCACCACAAGGGATGCGTCGAAGCCGGACGCTCGCAGACGCTCGACCACAGAATGCCATTGACGCACCACCGAAGAGATGTTTTCTTCTTCGTTATAGGCTGGCATCACCAAAACAACGGATTGTCCGGACATGGCATTTCTTTTTTATGAGGAAAGAGGTGGTAGTGCTTCAAGCGCAAAGATACGATAATTTTTTCAAGTGAGCATTATCGGCCCTAAAATATCCGGGGACGCTTCATTTTTTATCGAAATCGTGAGGGGGCAAAAAGTTTTTCGGAAATAATTTGCTCGGGCGGATTTTTCGGCTTATCTTTGTTGAACAGGACAGCCTGACGGGCTCCCTGAAGCAAACCGACATACTGAAACCCTTAAAACATACCAACCTTTTTTCTATACGTTATGGATATAAATCAAATCATGACGTCGCTCGAGGCCAAGCACCCGGGCGAAAAAGAATATCTGCAGGCCGTGCGCGAAGTGCTGATGAGCGTGCAGGATATCTACAACCGCCATCCGGAATTCGAGCGCAACAAAATCGTGGAGCGCATGGTAGAACCCGACCGCATCGTAACGTTCCGCGTAACGTGGATCGACGACAAGGGGGAGGTGCAGAACAACCTGGGCTACCGCGTGCAATTCAATAACGCCATCGGCCCGTACAAGGGCGGCATCCGCTTCCATGCATCGGTGAACCTCTCCATCCTCAAATTCTTAGGCTTCGAGCAGACCTTCAAGAATGCCCTCACCACCCTCCCGATGGGTGGCGCCAAGGGAGGCAGCGACTTCTCGCCCCGCGGGAAGAGCGACCGCGAAATCATGCGTTTCTGCCAGGCCTTCATCCTGGGGCTGTGGAAGAATCTTGGTCCCGACCGCGATGTGCCCGCCGGCGATATCGGCGTAGGCGGCCGCGAGGTGGGCTACATGTACGGCATGTACAAGCGCCTGGTGAACCAGCACGACGGCACCTTCACAGGCAAGGGCCTGGAATTCGGCGGCTCGCGTATCCGCCCCGAGGCCACGGGCTTCGGCGCTCTCTACTTCGTGCAGAGCATGCTCAAGCAGAAGGACGACAGCATCAAGGGCAAGACCATTGCAATATCGGGCTTCGGCAATGTGGCCTGGGGCGCAGCCCTGAAGGCTACGGAGCTCGGCGCCAAGGTCGTGACCATCTCCGGCCCCGACGGCTACATCTACGACCCCGAGGGCCTGAACATGGAGAAGATCGACTATATGCTCGACCTCCGCGCGAGCGGCAACGATGTTGTGGCACCCTACGCCGAGAAGTTCCCCGAATCGACGTTCTATCCCGGCCGCAAACCATGGGAGCAGAAGGTGGACATCGCCCTGCCCTGCGCTACGCAGAACGAGCTCAACGGCGACGACGCCAAGCAGCTCGTGGCCAACGGTGTTGAGATGGTGGCTGAAGTGTCGAACATGGGTTGCACCCCCGAGGCTATCGACACGTTCATCGAATCGCGCACGACATACGCTCCGGGCAAGGCTGTGAATGCCGGCGGCGTGGCAACCTCGGGCCTCGAGATGAGCCAGAATGCCATGCATCTGCAGTGGAGCGCCGAGGAAGTGGACGAAAAGCTCCACACCATCATGAGCGACATCCACCAGCAGTGCCTCACCTACGGCATCGAGGAGGACGGCTACATCAACTACATGAAGGGCGCCAACATCGCCGGCTTCATGAAGGTGGCCCATGCAATGATGGGCGAGGGCGTATGCTGATAAGCCCCCTACCCCACGAACGCATAATCTGAAAAATGAGTCCGAAGGCCGCACCCGAATATACATGGGGGTGCGGCCTCCTTTATAAGATATTGGAAATATGGACGGAAAATCCGACGCGGAAACAGCGAGAATATACTGCGAGCTGCTTGCCTCCTTCCGGCGCGTGCCGAAAGCGAAACTCGATCCCACCTTCATGGAGATATGCCACATGAGCGGCGACCGCTTCGAGGAAAAGTGCAGCAAGGTGTTGCAATTCTACCTTCAGCCCAAGGGGCCGCACAGGCTCGGGAGGCTGATGCTGTCGGCGCTTCTCGAGGCCGCCGGGGAGGAGGCGCTGGACTTTTCGCTCCATGAGACGGACGTGAGACTGGAGGAGCCGACGGAAGAGGGCAAGAAAATCGACATCACTGTGGTGGCCGACAGCTTCGTCCTGGCAATTGAGAATAAAATAGATGCTTCCTTATATAACTCGCTCGACGTCTATGGCCGCCACATCCGCGAGACTTACCCCGACCGGAAAGTAATACTCGTGGTTCTCTCGGCGCGGCGGATTTCCGACTGCGGCGAGCGGGAGAAGATACGGCTTAATGGCTATCGCTATGTGAATTATTTCGACCTATTCGAAATCCTTAAGAGCCGTTTCGGAGCATACGCAGCCGACGCCAATGCGGCCTACGCCTTCTTTCTTTTCGATTTTATTCGCACTATAGAAAACAGATACGGAACCAGAAATATGGAACTGAAACGATTTTTCTACGACAACCGTCAGGCAATCCAGGAGCTTATCGACGAATACCGCTCATTTGAGGACGAGATTTTCAGGATTCGCAAGGAGCGCATCGGAGAACTTCTCGACCTGATCCAATCGCGCACCAAGGCCACGTGGTGGGTATATCGGGGCTGGGACCTCGGCATCAAATTCAACGAGGGCGGCAAATGCATCGGCATCGAATCGTGCTTCGAGCACGACACGCTCACCGACCCGCTGGGCGACTTCTGCATCTACGTAACGGTATGGAACAGAAGCCATTTCAAGCCCTATCGCGAGGAGCTCGAGGCCGCCTTCCCGGACTGCGAAATCGACTACAACCCCACCGGGCTCCCCTCGCGCATCTATCTGCACATCAAGCCCATCCCCGGAAGCGACACCAAGCGGATAGTCGACAGGCTCGAAGAGGTATACAAAATCGTAAAAGCCATAGCAGACAAGCACTTGGAATAGGCATAAAAAAAAATTACTCGTCATCGCGACGAATAATCTTCTTACCTTAAATCTAATACCATGAAAAACTGATGCAAAATTACAAAGAAAATATGTTTTACAACATGTTTTCGGGAAAATTTTCGTCCATTTTAACACCTTTTAGCAAAATAGCCCATAAAAAACCTGAAAACTCCCCTTCCCTAACCCTCATCCCCCACCCCTTGCCAAGCAAAATATTTTTTCGTATATTTGCACTCGGACTTCCACGCTGTGGGGAGCGGAATTAGACTAATTCCGCTACGGCAAGCGGGAAATCTATGACATTTTAGAAAAGCGTATATTGACGCTTTGTCTTTGGCTACCTGAAAATCTGGCAGTTTTCTAATCGAAGTCAAGGATAGAGTAACAATAGACGCCACGGGTATGTACATACCTCTTCAGGCTCATCTCAAGAAAATCTTGAGATGGGTTTGGGTATTTGCATATACAGCGTGGAGTCTGTTGCTCATCCTACTTCGATGGGCTATTGCCAGATGCCTCAGGTAGCGGGACGAGCAACGATAAGGCTCCCCGCTTTTCTATTTTACACTCCAATCTTGCCATTTGGGGCCAATGGCTGAGAAGCAAGAGGCGTCGAAGTGCAACCTGAACACATTAACTTTATTCCGAAACCTTTGAGAATCGCTTTGATGGCAAGCATTAAAGCCGGGCTCCTGCATGTCTATGACTAATTGAAAATTCCACCACCAAGTTTCCACAATATGAATCCTGAAAAATTGCCGTTGCAAAGTGCTGACGGTGCGCAGATAAATCTTGACTTGCTTTATGAGATTGCTCCTTCGTGTTTCACCGAGGCTCGCGGAGCCGACGGAAAAGTGCGTAGGGTTGTAAACTTCGATGTTCTCCGACAGCTTCTCGGAGATGCGGCTGCCGACACGGGCGAAGAATTTTATCAGTTCACTTGGCCCGGCAAAGCCGAAGCCCGACGTGAAGC
>CAMWQB010000060.1 GCA_947176295.1 uncultured Porphyromonadaceae bacterium | reverse complement strand
CCGGGCGGGTCCCAGACCGCGCGCCTTGATACAGATCCCCCCCCTCAACTTTCCCAGCCGCCGGGGGGGGGCCGGGGGCCCCCCGCCCCCCGGCGGACGTCTGGCTCTGAGGCTAATCACGGGGACGGGCAGCTCCAATCGGGAGGTACACCTGCTCGACGCGGAAGTGTCGCGAGAATACTTCATCGGTAGAGGACGACCGACAGACACCGACGCGGATAAGACGCGGATATTCATTCTCGAGGACGAAGAGAACTCGCAGCTGAAAGAACGGAACGGCCACGTGAGCCACAATCAGGGGCAATTTTTCTTTGATAAGAAGACGAACGAGTGGCTGATTATGCGCACTCCCGGAACAAGCAGCATCAAATACACAACCGGGACGGACAGTATTCCTTCAAAGTGTTACCCATTGTCGGAGGCGGACCCTAAGAAGCTCGTTCCCGGAATGCGACTGCTTTTCGGATCGAGAGATGTTACATTCATTGTTGAGGAGGCGCCAGATAAGGAGGCGTGATAAAATCAAACATACACGCGACATATTCAGGATAGCACTTCCGGCTATCGTGTCGAATATAACGACGCCTCTGCTCGGCCTGGTGGACACGGCTATAAGCGGACATCTCGGAGCTGCATCATATCTCGGGGCGATAGCTTTGGGCGGAACCTTGTTCAGCACGCTATACATGCTCTTCGGCTTTCTAAGGATGGGCACAAGCGGGCTGACGGCTCAGGCTTACGGTTCGGGAGATAGAAAAGCTGAGGCCTTGGCACTTTGGCGCGCATTGGCCGTCGGCACTATAGGAGCTGTGGCGCTCCTGGCGCTTAGCCCCTTTGCCGCAGAGCCGGTGCTGAAACTGATGGGGCCTCAGGATGAAACCACGGGCGAGCTTGCATTGCAATATTTCCGGATTGTGGTCTGGGGCGCTCCGGCAGTTCTTTGTTCCTACTCGCTTTCGGGCTGGTTTCTCGGGATGCAGGATTCGCGAGCGCCGATGTGGATGGCACTCGTTACGAATGTCGTCAACATCGGGGTCAGTCTCACGCTGGTCTACGGTCTTGGGCTCAAAATAGAGGGCGTAGCGCTCGGCACGGTAGTTGCCCAATGGTGCGGTGCGGCCTACGGGGCTTATATCGTATGGAAGCATTTCAAGCCCGACAGAGTTTCCGCAAGCGAGATCACAGCGCGAGGAGAGCTCGGGAAATATCTTCGAATTCATTTCGATATATTTCTGCGCACTTGTTGCCTCATTGCCGTAACCTTATGGTTCACGCGCTCGGGGGCCCGCGCCGGAGTGGACACTCTGGCTGCGAATGCACTCTTGCTTCAGCTGTTTCTCCTTTTCAGCTATTTCATGGATGGTTTTGCCTTTGCCGGGGAAGCACTCGGCGGGAAATTTCATGGTGCGGGCGAAAGCGGAGCAGTACGCAGCCTGGTGCGAGAGTTGATGATTACGGGGCTGATATGCGCAGTCGCATTCGGTGTCGCGTACATGGCCGGGGGTGAACTGATATTCCGGCTTCTGAGCGACGACGAGGGCGTGCGACGCACGGCGGTAGAATATATCTGGTGGGCTGTGGCCCTACCCTTTTGCGGCTTTACAGCTTTCGTGATGGATGGCGTGATGATTGGGCTGACGCGCACCCGAGGGATGCTCGGAGCCCTCGGAGTTGCCAGCATAGGCTTTTTCGCGCTTTACTATGCGGGGACGAAATCAGGGATGGGCAACCACGGACTGTGGCTCGCCTTCGATGCATATCTGGCAATCCGCGGGGTCGTCGAATATATTATCGTGCGACGTTCAAAAGTATAAGGCGTGGCGTGTGGTCCAGCCTTGGGTGCTGTTTCGCAGCGACAGCTGTACAATTCCCCTGGTGTCGGTGATACGCGAACAGGTCTCACGAAGTACTTGCTTTATATCCGAGAAGCCAGTGGCATTGAAATCAGCAACAACGCGGCCCATAGCAGTTGCGCGAACCATCATGATATCGGAGAGAGAGATGCTGTGCATAGCAGAATAAATTAGAGAGTTTTGAATTTACACTGCAAAAATAAAGCGGATGTGGGCTAAAAACCAGCCCACATCCGTTAAAGAGCAATAAATTGCTTTGTAAATCAGAATTTTGGCAGAGGCGGCCCGTCGTGGAGCGTGTGCAGAACCGCAAGGCCTTCGCTCAAAGAAGCAGGAAGGTCGATAATCCTCTGATTCGACGAACCGCGGAACATCAGGGATGTGTCGCGCAAAGATTCGACAAAGGGTCCGTCGACAAGGACATCCATCTCCCTCAGTAGCTCACGGGCGCCATTAGGAGCATCCTGAGCAAGAAGTTCCTCGAAGGAGAAGCCGGTGTAGCACCACACTGAAAGTCCGCGCGAGCGTACGGCTCGAACAAGAGGAAGAAGAGTTTCGGCCTGATAGATGGGATCGCCTCCCGAAAGGGTAACGTTATAGCCGTTCCGATCTATTATTTCGAGCAGCTCATCGACCGAATTATCGCGTCCGGCCTTGAAATCCCAGGTCGAGGGGTTATGACACCCGGGACAACGATGGGCGCATCCGGCGAGATATATGGACGTGCGAAGGCCGGGGCCGTCGACACTCGTGCCTTCAACGACGTCTACAACTCTGAGGGGTTTCATTTGTGGACCACGCGATCGTTGAGCTCTGCGAGCTTGGCCGTGTTCCATCGATCGGTCGTGCCCACGAGATAGCCTGTGATTCGCTGAAGCTTGTCGATGGCAGCAGAGCCGCAATGCGGACACTTATCGAGCGAATCGGAAGCATCCTCATACCCACACTTCATGCATCGGTTGCGGTTGTGATTCACGGAGCAATAGCCGATGTTGTATTTGTCCATGAGGTCGACGATATCGGCAATGGCATCGGGATTGTGGGTTGCGTCGCCATCGATTTCCACATAGAAAATGTGGCCGCCGCGAGTGAGGTCGTGATACGGAGCCTCGATTTCAGCCTTGTGGCGCGGAGAGCAATGATAGTAAACGGGAACGTGGTTGGAGTTGGTATAATAAATCTTATCGGTGATTCCGGGCAGTTCGCCGAAGCTCTTACGATCTTTGGTCGTGAACTTGCCGGATAGCCCTTCGGCCGGCGTGGCGAGGACTGAATAGTTGTGCTGATATTTCTCGGAGAACTCATTCACCCGCGAACGCATGTGGCTGACGATACGCAGGCCGAGAGCCTGGGCTTCCTCGCTTTCGCCATGATGCTTTCCTATCAAGGCCACGAGGCATTCGGCAAGGCCGATGAATCCTATGCCGAGGGTGCCATGGTTTATTACGGGCTCGATGGTGTCGTCAGGGGCAAGGGCATCGCCACCGTTCCATAGCTTGCTCATGAGGAGAGGGAACTGCTTGGCAAGGGCTGTCTTCTGGAAATTGAAGCGGTCGTCGAGCTGTCGCGCAGCAATATCGAGAACGTTGTCGAGACGGCGGAAGAAGGATGCGATGCGCTCTTCCTTGTCGCGGATATTCATGCATTCGATGGCGATGCGGACGATGTTGACGGTCGTGAAACTGAGGTTGCCTCGACCGATGGAAGTCTTTTCGCCATAACGGTCCTCGAAGACACGGGTGCGGCAGCCCATAGTAGCGATTTCATATTTATATCGCTCGGGGTCGTCGGCACGCCATTTCTCGTGCTGATTGAAGGTAGCGTCGAGATTCACGAAATTCGGGAAAAAGCGACGGGCCGTAACCTTGCAGGCAAGACGGTAGAGGTCGTAGTTGGGATCACCTTCCTCATAGTTGACTCCGCGCTTCTTTTTCCAAATCTGTATCGGGAAGATAGCTGTTGCACCATTTCCCACGCCTTCGTAAGTGGAATGCAGGAGTTCGCGAATGACGCAGCGACCTTCGGCGGATGTGTCAGTACCGTAGTTAATAGAGGAGAAAACTACCTGATTGCCGCCGCGGGAGTGGATGGTGTTCATGTTGTGGATGAATGCCTCCATGGCCTGATGCACACGCGCCACGGTGCGATTGACAGCATGCTGGAGAAGTCGTTCTTCACCCGTAAGACCGTCGAGCGACTTTTTTTCAAAATCTTTCAGCTCCACGTTGTGTAGGTGTGAGAGGTCTTTGCCTTCGAGTTGGGCGAGGTTGTTTATCTCTTCAATAAAAGAGGTGCGGACAAAGGGAGCGAGATAGAAGTCGAAGGCAGGAATTGCCTGGCCGCCGTGCATTTCGTTCTGACATGTTTCGAGCGAGATGCAAGCGATGACGCTTGCCGTCTCCACGCGCTTTGCCGGACGGGATTCGCCATGTCCGGCAATAAATCCGTTGGAAAGAATGCGATCGAGCGGGTGCTGAACACAGGTAAGGCTCTTTGTGGGATAATAATCCTTGTCGTGGATGTGAATATAACCAGCACGCACGGCCTCGCGGGCCTCGGGCGAGAGAAGATAGTCGTCGACAAAGGGCTTGGTTGTTTCGGAAGCAAACTTCATCATCATGCCGGCCGGAGAATCGGTGTTCATATTCGCATTTTCGCGGGTGATATCGTTGTTCTTGGCCTCGATGATTTCGTTGAACATGTCGCGGGTCTTTGCTCGGCGAGCAATACTACGCTGGTCGCGATACGCGATATATTTCTTTGCAACTTCGCGACGCGGGCTGCGCATGAGTTCATCCTCGACCAGATCCTGAATCTGCTCAACGGTCATGCGTTCTTTGCCCGAGTAGCCAATGCGATCGGTGATTTTATTAATGAGAGCTTCGTCCTCGCCAAGCTCGGTGGTGAGCATGGCTTTGCGGATTGCGGCTTTAATCTTTTCTTCGTTGTACCCGACAACGCGGCCGTCGCGTTTAACTACTGTCTGTATCATTCTATGGCGTTTTTTTATGTGTGCTTAGGTTTGATTTTGGTTATATTCGCGACTACAAAGCTACATCAAAAATTCCGAAACGCCAAGCAAAACAGCATATAAATTTTCATTTTGGAAAACTTTTTACAATATTCCAAAAATGAAAGCCCTACTCAGCAGGGCTTTACAAATTATTTTGGAAAACTTTGCAAAATCATCACTTTGTCGAGATGTTCATTTTATCCAACATCTGCAAATCTTCCTTATGCAGACCGCTTTTCACAAGAGGAACGCTTTCATCATAGTCGTTGAGATAGCGGCGACGCGGTTCCTGATAGTGATCCGAGGATAATGCGAGGGCGGAGTTGTAGACTGGGAGCCTGAGATCGGCCAGGGAGACGAGCGTGTGGAAGACACTTTCGCTCGAGCTGACATTCTTGCCGGAATTTTCTTCGAGGGCCCGTCGTTCGCGGGGATGTGTGGAGGCGAAGCCGTCGGTCATCCATACGAACATGGGCACATGAATCTGGTAGTAGGTCGGATTCGGCGATGCGTGCAGGAAACGATCGCGACTGTCGTCGAAAATGTCTTCGCCATGGTCGGCTGCATATACCATCACACTCGGGCGACCGCTCTCTTCGAGCACCTCGATGAGCGCATCAAGAGCCTTGTCGGTGGCGAGGATAGAATTGTCGTAGGCATTGATGAGCTCCTCGCGATTCGAACGCGATGCCGCCACTGAATTGTCGGGGTGGAACATGGCGTCCTCCTGAGCGTAGCGCTCCTTGTAATTGAAGTGCGAGCCATAGGTGTGGACCACGATGAAGAGCTTGCGCGAGGGCTCCTGTGAATCTATAAACATCTTCAGGCGGGGCGCAAGGGCGGTATCGTAGATTATATCATCATCTACAGGATGTGCGTCGCAGAGATAGTCGGTGTCGTCGGCGCGGCTGCTGTAGAAATCGATGAGAGAATGGTTGTGAGCCTGGTTTGAAATCCAAGCAGTGGCGTATCCGGCTTCATGGAAAGCATCGACGACAGAGCCGGCAACATAGGCCGAATCGCCGAATTCCTCGGCTGTGAGATGGGAGAGCATCAGAGGCACGCTTTTATGGGTGGTGTTGCTTTCCGAGAGAGTGCGAGGGAAAAACACGAGATGATCACGGGCTTCGAGGCGGGGAGTGGTCTTGCGCTCATAGCCGCCGAGGCTCCAGTGTCCGGCCCTGGATGTCTCGCCCACGACCATCACCACGACTTGCCCTGCATATGCCTGAACAGTGTCGGCGTCCATGCAATGGAACTTATAGCCGGCAGAGGCTTCGGGATATGCGGACGAAACGGCAGTGCGCTCTGTAGCCTCGACCATATTGTAAATGACGTTGGCCGGGAAAAGCTGGCGAAGCGGACGATAGCCATCGGGAGCTGTGAATGCGAGACCGAACGAGGCCAGACCGAGCAGCGTGACCACGAGCCCCGTGCGTCGACCGACGACGAGCATACGCCGGGGAACACGGGCCTTACGCACTTCGGCCCAGATTCCGGCCGCGATGAGCGGGAGATAGAGTGCGAGAACCGTAACGATGGCTGGGCCGAGATTGGCAAGGAGTTCGCCGGCTTCATGGACGTTGGTGGTGGCCACGTTGAGGAACATGTCTATGGCTATAATGGCTTCGCCATAGAGGAAAAGGAGGACTATCTGGAATGCACAAAGCACCATCAGAGGAATGAAGAACAGAATTTTCCGCCCGATGCGTGCACCCCAGGCCGAGGCCAGCAGATATAGGCCAAAGGGGAGAAGCGCATTGGTGATACGCGCCCAGGGGGAGTATAACAGCTCCGTGATGTCGAGCGCGATATTAGGGACAAGCAGCAGGAAGGGGAGGACCCACATCAACACGGCTGCAACACGAGGAAAATTATCAGAATGCTTCATTGATGCTGAAATTAAGGCCCCACTCATGGCGGCCGAAACCGACATCAAGGCGAACGTTCATATTTTTCTTGAATTCCCAGCGGTAGCCCACGCCCCAGTTGGGGAGGACAATTCGCCAGCGGAGAGCGGAAAATTTGGGGAATACCGTGCCGGCACCTATCCATGCCACCACACCGTTGCGTCGCCAAACGTGCTGACGAAGTTCGAGCGTGGCGTCCATCTCCATTTTGTCGCGATACCTGCCTTCGAAGTATCCACGCATGTTGTGGCTGCCACCGAGAGTTGAGAGGAGGCCCCAGGGCGTGTTGCCGTAGGTAAGGCGCGTGTGGTATTGAAAAGCCATGACGCTGCCTTTCCAAAGACCACGATATGTGCTGAAGGTAAGCTCAGAAAGGGAGAAGGCATATTTATTGGCGAGGAACCGGGGATTGAAGCGCTGGTCGAGGCGAAGGTTGATGCCCTCTGTGGGCGCCGTAAGATTGTCGCGGGTATCGAACTGGGCCGTGAAGCCGATGCCGACATTAAAGGTGCGGTCGCTCTGGCCTTCCCAAAGCCAGGGCTTCTCGAACTGGCGTCCGTTGATATAATCGAAAGTAGCCTCCGGGCCTATGTAGAAACGCTTTCCCAGCCTCCACATATAAGCAGCGTTGGCACGCGAGCACACATATTTGTATTTCGACTCATTGTCGGGATTCACGTCCATATCGTATCCGATGCCCCAGAAGCGGGTCTTGACGTAACTGATACTTACGCTGTAGCTGAGGCGCTGACGGTCGTGTGGAAATATATGATTGCCATCGAGGCCAAGCTCGAAGAATGCACTTGTTGTGGCGCGGGCGGTGAGGGAGACATCGCTCATAGGAACTGTCTTGTCTTCCTTGTCGTGGCGGTATTGGGCTGCGGCAACGAGGGCCAAACCGAATTTCGTGTCCGAAGAATAATACGGACCGCCGATGAAACTGATATCGAAATCCTTCTCTTCATGGACGTCGTTAGTGGTGTCGAAATAGTCGTACACCTTGCCTATAAGACCTTTGCGATAGAAGGGCAGAGAAGCGAGCGAATCGGGAGAGATTGCGCCGATGCTGTCAACAGCAATGGGGACTGCAAGGGAATCGATGCTTTCGCCGGCCGAAAGGGCAAGGCTCGCAAAGGCGGATATCAGGGAAATGAAAAATTTTCTATGCATAATGTGTGAAACGCTTTGCAGAATTAACGCAATATTTGCTAATTTTGTTGGACGAAACCGGAAAATAAGGTAAAATAACAGCAATGGAACGAATAGCCAAGGATACATGCCTGATGGTGTGCGACCTTATGGAGCAATATGGCGTGCGTAGGGTGGTTCTTTCGCCCGGTTCGCGGAATGCGCCTATGATTGTGGCTGTGGAGCGCTCGAATGTTTTCGAGAGCGAAGTAGTCATCGACGAGCGATCGGCTGCTTTCGCGGCACTCGGCATGGCACTTGCTTCGGGCGAGCCAGTGGCTCTGGTATGCACTTCCGGAACATCGCTTCTGAACTATGCTCCTGCTGTGGCCGAAGCATATTATCGCCGTGTGCCTCTGATAGTGATTAGCGCGGACCGTCCGGCCGAATGGATAGACCAGGACGATTCGCAGACTATACGGCAACCGGGAGCGTTGGGAAATATCGTGAGGGCATCGCTGGATGTGAGCGAAAGTATTTATGCAGGTAAAGACGGCCCGTGGTGGCTCAACCGCAGGCTCAACGATGTGCTAACTGCTGCTACGGCCGGACCGGTGAAAGGTCCGGTGCATATCAATCTACAGATTGGCGAGCCCCTGACGGCCATGGTGGCCGAAGAAACGGCAAGGGTGCGTGGGAAGCGAATTTTCCAGGCCCTGCCCGAGGGCGGACGGCTTCCGGAGGCTCTGACCGAAGATTTCCGCGGGGCCGGAAAGGTAATGTTTGTAATAGGATTCATGAGTCCTGACGCCGATACAGCGAGGCTGCTCGACATAGTTGCCGATGCAGGATGTGTAGTTCTGAAGGAAGCTCAGTCGAATCTACATTGCAGCTCCAAATACGTGCTCGGATGCATCGACGCCACCCTCCGCCAGGAACGCAGGAGCAAAGGCGACTTCATTCCGGATCTGGTCATAACAATGGGCGGGGCTATCTTGTCGAGGCATGTGAAAGCTTTTCTCCGGCGGGAGGCCCACGGTGCAAGAATATGGAGCGTTGGGCACCACGACCATGCTGTGGACTGTTTCCAAGGCCTGGACGTGAGAATAGAGATGTCCCCGCGGGATTTTCTCGCTTCAGTCGCACAGAATCCGGGGAGGAAAGATACAGCCTTTGCCGATCGCTGGGCCGTTGCAGCCAACTCCGGCTACTCCGAAAAATTCGCCGAAAATGCTGAATGGAGCGATCTTTCTGCCGTGTACACACTCATGAATATGGCTCCCCGTGGAATGCGTTTGCAGGTGAGCAATGGAACGGCAATCCGATACGTGCAACTTTTCAAAGGCTACGACAAATTCAGCGCGATAGAATGCAACCGCGGGGTAAGCGGCATAGACGGTTGCACCTCCACGGCCATAGGCTATGCTGCGGCATGCGATGAACCAACCTTGTTCCTGTCCGGTGATATGAGTGCGGCCTACGACATCGGCGCGCTGGCGCTGCCATTCGTTCCCCCGAGTTTCCGCATGGCTGTGCTCAACAACACGGGAGGCGGCATCTTCCGCTTTATTCCCACCACACGGGAACTTCCCGAACTGGAGAAGGGCTTCGTATGCGCTCCGAAACTCCCACTCCGACAACTTGCTGAGGCCTACGGTTTCCGTTATCTCGAGGCAAACTCCATAGAAGAAATACGAAGCGCCCTACCCCGGTTTTACGACCATAGCGAACAGCCGACAATCCTGAATATAATAACTCCCGCGCAGAAATCCGCGGACATACTCATAAACTACTTCAAATGAAAAGAGAGTGGACCACAATAAAAGAATACAGCGACATTCTTTTTGAATTCTACAACGGAATAGCGAAAATCACCATCAATCGCCCCGAAGTCTATAATGCCTTCCGCCCGCAGACAAACGCCCAGATGCTTGATGCGATGGGTATTTGCCGCGACAGACAGGACATACGCGTGGTGATACTGACAGGTGCCGGCGACAAGGCATTCTGCTCGGGAGGCGACCAGAACTACAAATCGCGGGGGGGCTACCGAGATGCCGACGGCACTCCACGCCTTAATGTGCTCGACCTGCACAAAGCAATACGTTCGCTCGTAAAGCCCGTGATAGCTATGGTGAACGGCTATTCCATAGGAGGCGGAAACGTCCTTAATGTGATTTGCGACCTGTCGATTGCCTCCGAGAACGCCCGCTTCGGCCAGACAGGCCCGAAGGTAGGCAGCTTCGATGCAGGCTTCGGAGCAAGCTATCTTGCCCGCTGCGTAGGGCAGAAAAAGGCAAGGGAAATATGGTTCTTATGCCGCCAGTACACGGCTCAGGAAGCTCTGGAGATGGGGATGGTGAATGCGGTAGTGCCCTTCGAACGCCTCGAAGATGAAACGGTGGAATGGTGCGAGACTATTATGAAACGCAGTCCCTTTGCTATCCGCATGATAAAACGCGCACTCAACGCCGAACTCGACGGCCAACACGGCCTGATGGAATTTGCGGGTGATGCCACGCTGATGTATTACCTTATGGATGAAGCTCAGGAGGGATCGCGTGCCTTCCTTGAGAAACGCGACCCGGATTTCGACAGCTATCCGCAATTTCCCGGCTAAGAGACATGCTTGTAGCATCCCGGCGAAGATATGTCCTGCATTTTCTATTCGAAGCGCGCACTTCGAGGGAGAGGATGTGGGAAAAGGAGACTTATTTCGTGGAGCTTTTCGACCCGGAGAGCGGAAGGAAAGGCACGGGAGAGTGCGCACTGTTCCGCGGTCTTTCGGCTGATGATCGCCCGGACTATGAGGAGTTGCTCGACTACTACTGCGCTCACCCCGAGGAGGCGCAAGAAGCGCCCTACAGCTCTATCCGTATTGGGTTCGAGACGGCAATGCGAGCACTTTCGGCAGACAGCGAGTGCATCTTCCCCGGCGCGGAGGCGTGGGTTGAGGGGCGTGAGGGAATAGTCATTAATGGCCTCGTCTGGATGGGAGACAAAGCCACAATGCTGAGGCGTGTAAGAGAAAAAATCGACGCGGGCTTCTCGGTACTCAAGCTCAAAATCGGAGGTATTGATTTCGACGAGGAGTGCGACATTCTCACTGCTATCCGACGTGAGTTCAAGCCCGAGGATCTGACTATCCGACTGGATGCCAACGGGAGCTTCCGCCCGGATAACGCTCTCGAAAAACTCGACCGCCTTGCCTGCTACCATATACACTCTCTCGAACAACCCCTGCCTGCGGGAATGCCGGGGGAAAGCGCGAGTATCTGTGCTTCCGGTCCTATCCCCATTGCGTTGGATGAAGAACTGATAGGATGCAGGGAGCCACACGAATGCGGCGAAATTCTGGATGCCATCCGTCCTCAATACATAATCCTGAAGCCAAGCTTGTGCGGAGGTTTCAGGGGTGCTGACGCATGGATAGCCGAAGCAGAGAAACGCGGCATAGGATGGTGGGCCACGTCGGCGCTGGAGTCGAATGTGGGCCTTAATGCCATAGCTCAATGGGTCGCAGCCAAGCGCCCGGTTCTTCATCAGGGCCTTGGCACGGGGCAACTATACTCCAATAACACCCCTACAAGTATGCTGCTGCGCGGCGAAAGCTTATACAATGGCTGAAATAACTGAAAAAATCGAATCCTTCCGCAAAGAGTGGGAATCCGAAACGCCTTATATACTCGCTCACACTTCGGGATCTACGGGAAAGCCCAAGGAAATACGCTTGCCCAAAAGCGATATGATCGCTTCCGCGAAAGCCACTATTGAATTATTCGGGCTGAACAGCGGCAGCAGGATAGCTGCAGCTCTGTCTCCGGAATTTATAGCGGGGAAAATGATGTGTGTGCGTGCTCAGGTTGCCCGATGCACACTCGTGGCAGTTGAACCGGCGAGACAGAATCTGAATCTCGATGCTGCACTACCGCTCAACCTTCTGGCGATAGTGCCGACTCAGATTCCATCGTTGATGGCGCGCCGCGACTACACAGAAAGAATTTCGAATTTACTTGTGGGAGGGTCGGCTATGACACGTGCGCAACGAGAATTGTTGGTGGATAGCGGTATCCGCGCATGGGAAAGCTATGGAATGACGGAAAGCTGCTCGCATGTGGCGCTCCGTCGGGTGAGCCGCGATGAAAGCTTGCCATTTGAAGCAATGCCGGGGATAAGTTTCGAAACCGATGACAGGGGATGCCTGTGTGTGAAGTCCGAAAATTTTTCATGGGAACTTCTCCGGACCAACGACTGTGTGGAACTCCTTGACGAACACCACTTCATATTCAAGGGACGGGCGGATAATGCAATAGTTTCGGGAGGTCTGAAACTCCACCCGGAAGAACTCGAAAAGGAATATGCGCCGGCTATTGGAGAGCGGGAATTCTACGTGTGCGGACGTCCGGACGACACCTGGGGCGCGGTGGCCGTGCTCGTAGTGGAAGGGGGCAAAATCGAAGGGCTCGACAAAAAGATAGCCTCCGTGGTCGACGACAGGCGTCGATTGCCGAAGGCTATAATCTATAAGGAAAAACTGCCGCGGACGGCAAACGGAAAACTTATCCGAACTTGCTGACTTTGCGAAGTACAGCTTCGTTGATAATTTTTATACGTCGACCGTCGACAAGAAGTATTTTCTCCGCAACGAAAGCCGAAAGAGTGCGGATGGCATTCGCAGTTGTCATATTCGATAGGTTTGCAAGGTCTTCGCGCGACATGTAGATGTTCAGAGTTGCACCGTCGTCTTCATAACCATAGCTGTCGAGAAGAACCATCAGGGCCTCGGCGAGACGTCCGCGGATATGTTTCTGCGTGAGGTTTACGATCTTTGTGTCGGAGCCTCCGAGATTGTGGGAAAGCTCGCGGATGAAAAACCACGCAAGATTTATGTTGCGATGAATGATATCCTTTACGATATGGAGCGGGAGAGCTCCCAGCAACGAGGGCTCGAAAGCGCTTGCACTGGATACATAAGGCTCGCCGGCGAAATATGCACGATAGCCGAAATACTGTACGGGACGGATAAGACGAAGAATCTGAACGCGGTCGCCAACGCCCTTTTTAGTCTTCTTTACCTTCCCCTTGAAAAGGCACCAAAGATACTCAGGGTCATCACCTTCGGCATATATCAGCTGATTCTTTTTGAAGGAATGGAGAGTGAGATTGTCGGTAATGATACGCTTTTCTTCAGGAGACAAAATAGACCAGATTTCGGCCATGTCTTCATTGATAACCTTTTCTAAAGCTTTTCTTAACATAAGCGTCGGAGATACAGATGAGGGGGGTAAAGACGTATAAGCGAGTTTTAGAATTATGTTTTACGACATACAAAGTTAATAATAATTTCCTACCCTTCAAAAAAAGGTGAGAAAAATTTGGTGGGATGAACAGTATTTCGTATTTTTGTGTTATAAAAATGAAACCTGAGAGATACGGATCTTCCACTCCAGGGTCGAAAACAGAACATTGACAAATGCTCCCACACGACTGACGGTTGAGGAGCATGAAGGATACACCACATCAAAGTGGATTGGGAAACTCTTCAAATTTATCTGAAATCCCGAGACAAGCTTGACCGACCAATGGCGGGCCCCATCCCGTTTTTCGAAACGGGAGTTCCTCCCCGGCGAGGACCAGGCGGATTACAAAGGGCGGCGGGCACTCAAATCCTGTCTTATCGGAGTTTCATCGCATCCTTTGGTGTGGCCCCTACAA
>CAMWQB010000059.1 GCA_947176295.1 uncultured Porphyromonadaceae bacterium | reverse complement strand
TTTCGTCGGGCTCGTCAGTTGTGTTTAATTGACATCTACAAGGCTCCCGGCACCGAAATTCTCATCGACCGCCCCGCCGCCGTGCCCATCGACGAAATCGAGCAGGAGAAGAACAAAAACATGATTGTCGACGCCCTGCGGAGCTTCGGTGTCGAAATCGCTGAGGTCAAAGCAACAATCGGACCGACCGTAACCCTCTTCGAAATCGTCCCCGACAAGGGCGTGAAGATCTCCCGCATCAAGAATCTCGAAGACGACATAGCCATGAACCTCGCGGCCCAGGGAATACGCATCATAGCCCCCATGCCCGGCAAAGGCACCATCGGCATAGAAGTGCCCAACAGCTCCCCGCAGATCGTTGGCATACGCACAGTCCTCGAAAGCGAAGCATATCATAGAGCCAAAGCAAAGATGGCCCTCCCTATGGCCCTCGGCGCAACCATCTCCAACGACATCTTCATTGCCGACCTCACGAAGATGCCCCACCTCCTCGTGGCAGGCGCCACGGGCCAGGGCAAATCCGTGGGTCTCAACACAATTATCATGTCGCTCATCTATGCCAAGCATCCCTCCGAGCTCAAATTCGTCCTCATCGACCCCAAACGTGTTGAATTCAGCGTCTACAAGGCCCTCGAGAACCACTACATGGCCAAGCTCCCCGACGAAGACAATCCAATCATCACCGACCCCATGAAGGCCGTCACCACCCTCCAGAGCCTCTGCGAAGAGATGGAGGCCCGCTACGACCTCCTCAGCTCAGCCGGCGTCCGCGACATCGCGAAATACAACGAGCGCTTCTGCCAGCGGCGCCTCAGCCCGTCCAAAGGCCATCGCTATCTCCCCTATATCGTTATCATCGTCGACGAGTTCGCCGACCTCACGATGGTCGCAGGCAAAGACGTATCCCTCCCCATTGCGCGCATAGCTCAGAAGGCACGTGCCGTCGGAATGCACATGATTCTGGCCACACAGCGACCCTCCACCGACGTCATCACCGGCATGATCAAGGCCAACTTCCCCGGCCGAATCGGCTTCCGCGTTCAGCAGATGGTCGACTCCCGCACCATCCTCGATGCCCCCGGCGCCAACCGCCTCATCGGACGCGGCGACATGCTCTTCAGCAACAGCGGCCAGATGGAGCGAGTGCAGTGCGCCCTGGTCGAAACGGAAGAAATCGAAGCCGTTGTCGATGGAATCTCGGCTCAGATAGGCTATCAGACCGCATATCCCCTTCCCGAGCCCCCGGCCGTCGACAGCGCCGGCGGCCCCGTAGACCTCGGCGGATATGGTGCAACGGGAGAAGTGAGCAAGAAAGACGAAACTTTCATGATGTGCGCGCGTTTCGTCGGCACGCAGTCCGTTACGTCCACTTCCATGCTCCAGCGAAAATTTAAAATCGGTTTCAACCGCGCCGGACGCATTATGGAAGACCTCCAGAACCTCGGTATCGTCGGACCTCCAAACGGCAACAACCCACGTCAGGTGCAGATGACCTCCGACGAGGTCGAGCAGGTCCTCGCAAATCTCTGACACGTGAACTTCTCCCACCTGAAACACGTTATCATAATATGAAATATACACGTTTATCTATCCTCACACTCCTCCTCGGCCTCGTATTCGGCCTCACAGCAGGAGCTCAGACTTCCTCGCCCGACTACACCACCGCCGATGCCCTCCTGCAGAGGTGCACACGCGAATTTTCTAACGGAGCCGTCCAGCTGGACTTCCGCGTCAGTGGCAACGGCGGCAAATTCGACGGCAAAATCACGATGAGCGGAAAGGCCTTCGCCATGGTCATACCCGACATCCGCGTATGGTTCGACGGCAAAACGCAATGGACCCTCGCCAACGATGCCACATCCGGCACCCGCAGCGTCAACATCACGGAGCCTACCCCCGAAGAAATAATGGAGCTAAATCCCTTCGTGATACTCGCCAACTACTCTTCCCGCTACGACGCGCGCCGCTTAAAAGGGGCCCCGGCCGGAAGCCAACGCGTACTCCTCTCCCCTCAGGGAAAATCCCCCGCCGGATTAGTCTCCGCAACACTCACTCTCTCCGACAAGACCGGCCTTCCTCAGGCCGTCGACCTCGTATTCGACAACGGTGCAGAAATCAAAGCCACGGTCCGCGAAGCCCGCAAGCTCCCCAAGCTCAGCCCCGGAGCATTCCGCTTCAACGCCGCCGACTATCCCGGCACTGAAATCATCGACCTTCGATAATCTTCTCTAAAACACACACACCCTCTCTCAAGCATAACTGAACATGAAAACAAAATCTCTCATCATCGGCTCCGGACCCGCCGGATACACAGCCGCGATATATGCCTCCCGAGCCAACCTCATGCCCGTAATGGTTGAAGGTCCCCAGCCCGGAGGACAGCTCACCACAACCACCGAAGTCGAAAACTTCCCCGGATACTTCGACGGCGTCCAGGGCCCTAAGCTCATGGAAGACCTCCGCGCCCAGGCCCTGCGCTTCGGAACTCAGATCATCTCCGGCCTCGTCACCGATGTAGATTTCTCCTCCCGCCCGTTCAAGGCCGTGGTAGGCGACGGCAAGGAGACAATCGAAGCCGACACCGTAATCATATCCACAGGAGCCTCGGCCAAATACCTCGGCCTGCCCGACGAGGCGAAATATCGCGGCATGGGCGTCAGCGCATGCGCCACCTGCGACGGCTTCTTCTTCCGCAATCGCCCCGTAGCCGTGGTCGGCGGCGGCGACACGGCCTGCGAAGAAGCAATCTATCTCGCCGGCCTCGCATCCAAAGTATATCTCATTGTCCGCAAAGACTATCTCCGCGCATCCAAGGTGATGCAGAAACGCGTATTCGAAAACGAGAAGATCGAAGTCCTCTTCAACACACAGACCCTCAGCCTCGGTGGCGAAGAGCTTCTCGACAAAGCTCGCCTCGTCCGCTTCAAGGACACGCCCCAGCAGGAAGAATTCACCATCGACATCGATGGCTTCTTCCTTGCAATAGGCCATCAGCCCAATACAGCCGTCTTCAAAGGCAAGATCGAACTCGACGAACAGGGCTACATCATCACCCGCGGCAAGACCACGGAAACGAACGTCCCTGGCGTATTCGCCGCAGGCGACGTTGCCGATCCTGTTTATCAGCAGGCGATTTCAGCCGCTGGTATGGGCTGCCGTGCCGCCCTCGACGCCGAACACTTCCTCATGATGAACGAGTGATGGCAAAGAAAAACGACATCAAGAAAACCAACGTCGCCCGCCTGCTCGACCAGGCGGGCGTTCCCTACTCTCTCGTCCCATACACTGTCGACGAGAACAATCTCGCCGCCGACCACGTGGCCGAAGAGCTCGGCGAAGACATCCGCACCGTCTTCAAGACCATCGTCCTTCATGGCGACCGCACCGGCCACTTCGTTTGCGTCGTCCCAGGCAACTGCGAAATCGACCTTAAGAAAGCCGCCCAAGCCGCCGGCGACAAAAAAGCCGAGCTTATCCCCATGAAGGAGCTACTCCCTCTCACGGGCTACATCCGTGGCGGATGCTCGCCCGTAGGAATGAAAAAACCATTCCCCACCTTCTTCCACTCCACCGCTCTCGACCTCCCGGAGATATACGTCAGCGCCGGAGTGCGCGGCCTCCAGCTCCGCATTGCACCCCGGGATCTCATCGAATTCGTCGGAGCCTCCGTTTGCGACCTCGTCAAATAACTCATCGCCTTCACCAGCCTTCCCATTGCCGTATGAACACCTTCGGACATCTATTCCGCCTCACCGACTTCGGCGAAAGCCATGGCCCCGCCATAGGAGGCATCATCGACGGCATGCCCGCCGGAATAGTTTTCGACGAAGGCCTCCTCGCCGACGACATGAAGCGCCGCCGTCCCGGAGGACACGCCGCTTCGCCCCGGCAGGAAGACGACGACGTGGAAATCCTGTCCGGGATTTACAAGGGTTTCACAACCGGCGCCCCCATCGGCTTTATCATCCGCAACCGCGATGTCCGTCCCGACGACTATGCCTCCCTCCGCGGCCACTACAGGCCCAACCACGCCGACTACACCTACGCCGTGAAGTACGGCCGCTTCAACGACCCTCGCGGCGGTGGCCGCTCCTCCGCGAGGCAAACCGCCTGTCGCGTCGTGGCCGGAGCATTCGCCAAGATGGCTCTGAACAAACTCCTGCCTGCCTTGCAGATAAAGGCCGGTCTCGAGCAATCTCTCGAAAACATCCTTGACGCCCGCGAAAAAGGCGACAGCATAGGAGGTTCAGTCGCTTGCCTGGTCTCCGGTCTCCCCGCCGGCATAGGCGAACCCGTTTATGGCAAGCTCCACGCGCGCCTTGCAGAGGCCATGATGAGCATAAACGCCGCCCATGGATTTGAATACGGCGACGGATTCGCCCTCGCCTCCGCCAAAGGCTCGGAAGTAATCGACGAATTCTTCAAGACCGCAGACGGCTCAATCCAAACGCACACCAACCACTCCGGAGGCATTCAAGGAGGCATTTCCAACGGAATGCCCATCAACTTCCGCGTCGCCTTCAAGCCCACACCCACATTTCCCTCCTCCATTCCGCAAGGAGCGAAGCCCGGGCGCCACGACCCCTGCGTAGCCCTGCGTGCCGTTCCCGTGGTCGAAGCCATGGCCGCCATCACCATTCTCGACTGCTTCATGGAAGCCCGCGCAAGAGCGCTCTGACCCTCCGTCCCCTCCACACTAATGAAGACCTACGCTCAGTTTCTCCAAGAGCACTTCAGCGGAAAAATTCAGAAACTCCCCATCGACACCCGCCGCCTCTGCCCCAATCGCGACGGCACACTTTCCACAGACGGCTGCGCCTACTGCCTCAACGCATCCTTCTCCCCCGACACCGCCAAGGCCGCCCTCCCCCCTTCCGAACAGATATCGAGGGCCAAACGCTTCTTCGCCGGAAAATACAAATCCATGCGATACCTCGCATACTTCCAGAGCTACACCCCCACCCACGCTCCAATCCCCGTAGTCCTCGCCGACGTCGAGGAAGCAATGAAAGACCCCGAAATCGCCGGTGTGGTTCTATCCACGCGGCCCGACTGTCTCCCGCCGGCTCTCCTCGAAGCCCTGGCCTCTCTCCCCAAACCCGTCCATATCGAAATCGGAGCAGAAACAAGCTTCGACAGGACTCTCACACGCATAAACCGCTGCCACACCTGGGCTCAGGTCGTCGACGCCGCCAACCGTTGCGCCGCCAACGGCCTTCCCGTCGGCCTCCACCTCATCATGGGGCTCCCGGGCGAAACCGAAGAAATGATGCTCGAAACAATCCGCAAAGTCAACGCCCTGCCCGTGTCCACACTCAAGATTCATCACCTCCAGATTCTCAAAGGCACAAGTCTCGGCGCCGCCTACCTTCGCGGCGAGAACCTCGACATCATCACCTTCACTCCCCAAACATACGCCGCTCTCTGCCGACGCATCCTCAGCCTCCTCCGCCCCGACATCGCCGTAGAGCGCCTCCTCGCACAGGCTCCGCCATCCCTCCTTCTCTCACCCCGATGGAACTTGAAGCCCGACCGCTTCTTCGCACTTCTGTAAAGAAAAAAACCGAAGCCGCAGCCTCCTTCTTTGGAAACTGCGGCTCGTTTACTGAATACCGATGCCCGTCATTTTATCAAAAATCCGTCGGCATCATACATTTTTATGCCCTCACGATCCATTGCCTCGAGAAGCTTCTGATAGTTGTCTTCATCAAAATAATAAATATTCCCGTTGCACAGACGCACTTCTTTCGGCGTATAGCCTCCCATTCGTCCGATTTCTACTATCGAATATATGTCTATAAGATAGTTGCCGGTCTTGTCTGTCGACTCAGACTTGCAGTAAAAATTTTGGAATACAGGCATATGGGCTACTTCAGGCAATGATATGATTAGAACTCGGCGTTATTGGGCGTGCGAGGGAACGGAATCACATCGCGGATATTGGTCATGCCCGTAACGAAGAGTACAAGACGCTCAAACCCAAGGCCAAAACCGCTGTGAGGCACCGTGCCGAAGCGACGCGTGTCGAGATACCACCACATGTCCTTCATCGGGATGTTCAGCTCCTGAATGCGGGCATAGAGCTTGTCGTAGTCCGCCTCGCGCTCCGAGCCGCCGATGATTTCGCCGATGTTCGGGAAGAGCACATCCATTGCGCGCACAGTCTTGCCATCCTCGTTCTGCTTCATATAGAAAGCCTTGATTTCCTTCGGATAGTCCGTGAGGATCACAGGCTTCTTGAAATGCTGCTCCACGAGATAGCGCTCGTGTTCGCTCTGCAAGTCCGTGCCCCAGTGAACCGGGAATTCGAATTTCTTACCCGACTCCTCAAGAATCTTCACGCCCTCGGTATAGGTCAGGCGCACGAAATCGTTGTGGAGCACAAACTCAAGACGGTCGATAAGCTCGGGGTCGAAATGCTCCGACAAGAACTCGATATCGTCGCGGCAGTGGTCGAGAGCATAGCGGATGCAATACTTCACAAACTCCTCGGCCAGGTCCATATTGTCCGAGATGTCGTAGAAAGCCATTTCAGGCTCGATCATCCAGAACTCCGACAGGTGGCGCGGAGTATTCGAATTCTCCGCACGGAACGTCGGACCGAACGTATAGATCTCGCCAAGTGCCGTAGCGCCGAGTTCGCCCTCGAGCTGGCCGCTCACGGTCAGCGCCGTCGACTTGCCGAAGAAATCCTTCGAATAGTCCACCTCCCCGGTCTCCGTCTTCGGGAGATTCGAGAGAGGAAGGGTCGTTACCTGGAACATGGCCCCTGCACCCTCGCAGTCCGAAGCCGTGATCAGTGGCGTGTGAAGATACACGAAGCCCTTCTCCTGAAAGAACTTATGGATGGCATAGGCAAGAGCGCTACGCACTCGCAGGATGGCGCCGAAAGTGTTCGTGCGCGGACGCAGGTGTGCCTTCTCGCGCAGGAATTCAAGCGAGTGGCCCTTCTTCTGAAGAGGATATTCGGCAGGGTCGGCCGTGCCGTAGATTTCAAGCGTCTCGGCCTGCACCTCGCAAGTCTGGTCCTTGCCCTGGCTCTCCACGAGCTTGCCCGTTACGCCGATCGACGCACCGGTCGTAATGGCCTTCAGCTCCTCGTCGTTCCACTTGTTCATGTCGAACACGATCTGGAGGTTCTTCACCGACGACCCGTCGTTGAGCGCCACAAACTGCACGTACTTATTGCCGCGGCGGGTGCGCACCCAGCCCTTCACGCACACATCGCTGCCGATGAGCTCCGCTGTGCCGAGGATACGCGATATTTTGGTTCTTTTCATAATATTTTTATGCTTGGTTTTTGCAATTATCATAGACCTGAAGCGGCGACCGGAGCCATCATTCGAAGGAGCCCATCTTCAGATAGTTCACCTCCTCCTGTGTCAGGTAGCGCCAGCGCCCGCGAGGGAGATTCTTTTTCGTAAGTCCGGCGAAATACACGCGGTCGAGCTTCGTTACGTGGTAGCCCAGACTTTCAAAAATTCGACGCACGATGCGGTTGCGTCCCGAGTGGATTTCGATGCCAGCCTGGTTGCGGTCCGTCTCCGTGGCATAGCTTATAGCATCTGCATGGATAGGGCCGTCCTCGAGCTCAATGCCGTCGGCAATACGCTGCATATCCTCTTCGGCGATGTCGCGGTCGCACCACACATGATATATCTTCTTCTTCACGAATTTCGGATGCGTGAGTTTCGACGCCAGGTCGCCGTCGTTCGTCAGAAGAAGCACACCCGTTGTGTTGCGGTCGAGACGACCCACAGGATAGATACGCTCAGGGCATGCTCCCTTCACGAGGTCCAGCACCGTCGTGCGCCCGTTCGGGTCGTCAGAGGTCGTCACGCAATCCTTCGGCTTGTTCAGCAGGATGTAGCACTTGCTCTGCATCGTCACGACCTTATCGTCGTATTCCACCACGTCCGTGTGGCTTATCTTCGTGCCGAGTTCCGTTACGACCTGACCGTTCACCTTCACGAGCCCCTGTTGGATAAATTCATCAGCCTCGCGACGCGAGCATATGCCCGAATTGCTCATGAACTTGTTCAGACGCATCTGCTCGTTAGGATCCGGGATCGGCATCTCATATTCTATCCGCTTGGGGCGCGGAGTGAAGCTCTTGCCGCGGGCCGGGAAAGCGCCGCCCTGCTGGCGAGGGCCCTGATTATAGCCCCCCTGCTGCGGACGGCGGTTCTGGTTATATCCGCCCTGCTGGCGAGGACCATGATTATATCCGCCCTGGCGAGGACCGTTGTTATATCCGCCCTGCTGGCGAGGACCCTGATTGTAGCCGCCCTGGCGAGGACCGTTGTTGTATCCGCCCTGCTGGCGAGGGCCCTGGTTATATCCGCCCTGGCGCGGGCCGCTGTTGTATCCGCCCTGCTGGCGAGGGCCCTGATTATATCCACCCTGACGCTGAGGGCGCTGATAGTTCGGGTTATACGACTGTCGCTGATAACCTCCGCTCTGCTGCCCTTCGGCATTCATGCCCTCGTCGCTCGACTGAGGACGCTGATAGTTGGGATTATACGGACGCTGATATCCCCCCCCGTTATTTTGAGGACGATTATAGGAATTGTTGCGCTGATAGCCGCCCTGAGGTCGCGGCTGATAAGGGCGCTGATACTGGCGCGGTGCGCCGAACTGTGCATTCTCGCCATCGCCGCCGAAAGAAGCCTGCGATTCGCCTGCACCCTCGGGGCGCGGACGGCTCTCGTAGGGTCTGTCATAGCGGGGACGGTCGTTGTTTTCAGGAAGGAAGCCCTGACCGATACGGGGCCGTTTGGGCTTTTTTTCGTTGGAATTTTCCATATTTGTTCCGTGGATAGTGTCTCTTTTTGTTCTTTGCTCCGCGCGCGAGCGTCTGTAATATCCGTGTCGGATTTTGCTTTAGTCTGGTGAATAATTATAGTTGAAAGCCCGGGAGCTTCTGTTCGCTTTCCCGAAGCCGTGATGCGCTCATATCTTTCGCGGTCATTATATTTTAGTGTCTCAAGGCCTCGCGGCCTAAGTCTGTAACGTGCTTTTACCTGTGTTTGTTCTGTCCTGAGTGAATGTTTTTTACGATTTGGGGTTATGTATATTTTCTTTAATAGTCTGGAGAGATAAACGAATGCACAAAGATACTAAAAAAAATCAAATCCGCCAACTCATTTTCCCCAAAATAAGAAATTTTGAAAAGCGCCAAGTCTTGCCGCAGCAATTCAATTTTTTCCCTATCCTCAAAAATTTAAGGCCATATACATCGAAAACCCATGATCCCCACCCACTCCATCGCCAGAACATTGATTAGAAAACAAAGCGAAGGTAGCAAAGCATGCCGATACCCGCATACTCTGCTACCTCAAAAAATTAGTTCGCTCCAAAGGAGAGCAGCTTGTCCCCAACCTGCGGCCAAGCCAAAGAAGAACACTCCTTATTGAGCTGCCGTCTGAAGCGGAGCCGGCACATTATACGTGCGGGCTGCAAGCTCCGTGTCGAGCATATAGAGTGCGAGACCATCATCACCCGTCAGCTTCAGGCGATCGATAAGACCCTGTGCCGTCTCCTCTTCCTCAACCTGCTCCGACACAAACCAGTCAAGCTTGCCGCGAGTTGCGTAGTCATGGCATTCCTCTGCAAGTGCATACAGATTGTTGATCATAGCCGTTACCTTCTGCTCATGCTCGAGCGTATTTTCGAACGCAGCAAGTGGCGACGACCACTCTTCCGGAACCCCTGCTATGGGCTTGAGAACCACGCGGCCTCCACGGCTCACCACATAATTGATGAAGATTTCGGCATGTGCCTGCTCTTCCTTGAACTGAACGCGAAACCAATTCGCCAGACCTGCATTGCCCTTGCTTTCAAAGTGCATGGCCATAGCTAAATAGAGATAAGCCGACCAGAACTCGGCATTGATTTGCTCATTGAGAGCGTCTTGGATTTTCGGATTAAGCATCGTTGTGATTAAATTTTTAGATTTATTATTTGCCTTTATGCTGACCCGCGAAACGAAACATTCGTTAGGCCGAGCCCATCTAAGGAAACATTTCGCGGGCACATTTTGTTCATTCAAACAACCATTATTTTATCACAAATCGCGCAACGTAGGGAGCAACGCTCTCATCCACAGGTTCAACCCTCAGGATGAAGACACCCGGAACAAGCCCAGACACATTCATACGCGCTGCGAAATCTGCTTCTACTGCTACAGCTCCCGCCAAACGGCCGTCCGCCGCAAAGAGAGTGGCATACGCCTCGCAGCCGCTCGTTACGACGAGCACCCCGTCGCGAAGCACAGTCGACACCTCAAGGCCGGGAAGCTCGGGCGACATGCCGCCGGTGGTGCCGCAATTCTTTCCTACCTCATACGTGCAATAATCGGTCAGAGCCATACCGCCGGCAAAAGCTATCTTCACTCGCACCTTCACCTGCTGACCCGCAGTAAGACCTGTCAGCACGGCCGAGTAACCCCCTTCGTAATCCTTCGTCATGGGCACTTCGGCAAAGCCGTTGGTCTCGTTGAAAAGCCATGGCCCTGCAAAGCCGACATATTCATTTTCCATCTCGAAGCTTGCCGAAACCCTCACGCTCGTCTTATCCTCAAGCGTCTTGAACCCTACGACATAAGGTGCCTTGAAGCTTCCTTCTGTCGATGCGGTCGAAGTCGTAAGGCATTCGCCCGTTGGTGTGCCGGGAGTAGGATCGTCCGGATTTTCGGGGTCCGGCTCTGTAGGTTCAGGCTTCACCGGAGGCACAATAGGCTCCACATCGCCGTCCGTAAAGAACGCATTCGAGTAAGGCTTCACGGAAAGCGTCTGGCCGTTGGAGAATTTCACGGTCTTCGGCTCCGACGTATAGTTGGATGCCGCGTAGGTTACGGCCCTGCCGTTGCGGTAAGCCTGAGCCATAGGCGAATCAGCTGTCAGCGTAAAGTCCGGCGTGCCTGCAACTGCAAGGCTGTGAATCCAATAGTACGTCAGCGCCTCTGTCGCGCCAAACTTCTTGCCCATACGGGCTCGGTTCGATTCATAGAACGACAGCGCCTCGGCAGGATTCAGAAGGGACACGTACTGCGTCCACGCATCATACCAGATATTCGGATTGTCTTCCCCTGCAAGAATTCTCGTCTCACTGCACATGGCCTTCCACAACTTCTCGGCGTAGGCGGAATCTTGGACCAGATAGGCCGACGACGGCTGAACGGGATAGACCTGAATGCCGTACGAGCCCGCTATGCCTCCTCCCCAGAAATTTTGGTCGTCATAACCATTGGCAAAAATTCGCGATGCCAAGGCTGCACGATAGCCCGACGGACGGTTGCGCGACTGCGTGTCGAACCAATATTCCTGAATGGCGGACAGCTCCGTTGCATACATCCATACAGCCGCGTCTCGAAGTTGATTATCCCCGCGCACCTCAGCCCATTTCATGATGGCCGAGTGGGCTGCCATGGCCTCCGACGAAGATTCCTGATCGGCGCCGGCTCCTAACGTTGCAAAACCGTTGGCCCAGCAATGGCCCGAATAGGGGCTGAACGAACGCATGTAAGGGAACATCTTGTCGTCTCTCGAAACACTGGCAACGTCCCGCACCAGCAGGTCGACCATCGGACCCCACTCTTCCACCCATTCAGGATAGAAGGTAGCCACCGTCGCTGCAGCCTCGATGAAATAACCATAGTGGAAATTGTGGTCATTCAGATTCGAATCCTGCCCGTGTCCGGCCGGATAAGCCAGAAGGCTCTTCCACGGCTCGTGGTAGTAAAATACAAACGCCACATCGCCGGGCTTGGCCGTAAACCACTTTTCAAGGTGGCGCTTCACAATATCGATTGCCTTTTTGGCTCCGGCTTCATAGCCTGCCTCGCGGGCCACCAGTGCCGTCTGGCTCAGACGGTTCAGGAGCTGTCCGTCGTTATACGAATCCGTCCAGTCGCTCAGCCCGTTATCATTGCATATCTGATCCACGAGCTTCTTAAGCGCCTCTAAATCATAGCCCGTTGCCGCCTGCTGCGTTGAGGGAAGAACCCCGAGGATGCCGGAAAAAGTCAGATCCGTGGCAAAGCTCTTTGCCTTGGCAAGCTTCAAAGAGCCACGCACTGTGCTGAACGAGCCCTCGCTCCCGGCCTCAACATTTTCGCCCTCGGCAAGATTGGCCCAATGGTGAGGAAGCAATCCGACGATCGGCGCCGAATCCGCCGGACCTTCCTTCACATCGGTGTTCACAATGTAGCGCGAAACAACCCGGCCATCAGAGGGAGTGTAGCTCCATTCGGCTCTCGTCTCTGCAGGAAAGGCAAACGCGCTCGCCTCCCACGACTTGGCCGTCTGCTCGGGATTCTTATCGTCAGGAAGCATCCCCACGCTCCAGTAATTCTTTCCGTTCAGGTCCGAACTTATGATATTTCCGTTCACACTCCATGTCGACCCCGAAGGCGAATAGAGCACATATTTTGCATTATTGTAGCAGCCGGTGATCACCACCACATTCGGAGCAACCGACTTGGCAACTCCCCCCGTGAACGACACCCGGACAGGTCCGGCTCCGGCCGTGCGCGTAAAATAAACGAGCGGCATCCCCTGCCCTATCGTTGCTTCCATAGCCGCCGACCCACTGCGCCAACTAAGTGTTACAGTCCAGTCGGAATGATTGCAAACGGTTGTCTGAGTAGCGCTTATACCTTCAATCCCGACAAGGAGAGGATTTTCGGCTGTGATAGCCTGCTGTTCGAACGGACGCACAAGGACAAGACCCTCATCCACGGGCTTAAGCCCCATCGGGTAATTGAAAATCCCTGCGCCGTGCGGATTGATCAGCTCATTGCTCCACCAATCGTTGGTTGGTGCCGGCAGCTCGGCGGCCGCGCCCGAAAGCGCGGGTGGGCCCTGCGGATATGAATTGCGGCCGGCGGCATCTGTGCCCGGGAAGGTCGTAAGGTAGCTTCCAGCCCCTGCAGTATAGGCCATCACGGAAAAAACAGCACCCGCAGTCAAAGCTAAGGAAATTACAAATTTTTTCATGGATTAAATGGTTGGAAAGTGTAAGTCTTTAAAAATTTTCACTGCAAAGGTCGGCAATTATATGCACAAATCAAAATTTTCTGTCGCCCATTTTCCAATTAACATTTCAACCCTTTCAGATGCTTCCGGCGAACTCGGAATAGGAGCATCAAAAGCCTGACATGCCAGTATCATTTCCCCCTTAGCTTCAGGCGCTACCCTACCCCCGACTGCAAGCACCGGAATCCCTCGCTCCAACCCATACCGGCGCAAAGCCTCCACGCACTTCCCCCCGGCAGTCTGAACATCTATAGATCCTTCCCCGGTGATTATCAGGCTCGCATTCTCGAAGATGCGTGAATTCGTATCTATCACATAGTCAGCTCCAGAGCAGCAATATCCCCCGGGCGTGGTCCCAATCGCATAGCCCAGGCCTCCCCCGGCGCCCCCAAAATTTTCCGAACGTGAATGCGTCCCGGCTGCCACAAACCTCAACGCATCACCCACCATAGCTACCTGGCTCTCAGAGACAAAACCCTTCTGCCTCACAAAACTCATTGCCGACAAAGCCCCGGCCTCCGCCAATAGAGTGCAAGCCACATCACACAAGCCCGTAACCCTGAATCCGGGCCTTTCCATCGGCTCCTCAACTCGCGAGAGACCTCGACTTGCAAGCACCTCAGGACTCGCATCCTCTTCAATCAGAACACCC
>CAMWQB010000058.1 GCA_947176295.1 uncultured Porphyromonadaceae bacterium | reverse complement strand
GATTGCCATCATCGAAACCGTCAAGACCCCCACCCCCGACTCCTCGATAGCCTTCTTCCGCGCTTCCGACTGGAGCCGCATCCCCGTCGCCCTCCCCACCATGCGCGATTTTCTCACCCCCGAAGGGCGCAAAGCTCGCCTCTCCGCCGCCGACTTCCCCGACATGAACTTCTACACCGTGGAATTCAACCCCGACACCTCCGTGTTCACATTCCGCGAGCGGACGGCCGAACACTACGCCCTCCCCGAAGGAAACCCTCCGGAATACGCCGTCCTCCAATATCTAATGCCTCAGATATCACGAATCCTCAAAGGCTCGCGCCTGGTCGAGCCCGATAAATAATGGCCGCCCCGAAACCACTCACCCTCTCCGAACTCACCTCCCGCCTCGCCACAGCAATCGCCCTCGCCCCGGGAGTTAACGACCTCTGGGTCGCCGGCGAGACCTCCGACCTGCGCCTCGCACGCGGACACTGCTATCTCGAGCTCATCGAAAAAGATGCTCAGGGCACCCCGCTGGCTAAGATGAGGGCCATGATATGGGCACGCGACTACAACCGCATCGCCCCCGAATTCGAAGCCCTCACGGGCTCTCCCCTCCGCTCCGACCTCAAGATTATGGTCCGCGTCCGCACGAGCTTCCACCCCCTCTTCGGCCTCAGCCTCACCATCACCGACATCAACCCCGAGTTCACCGTCGGCGACCTCGTGCGCCGCCGCAACGAAATCCTCGCTCGCCTGCAGCGAGAAGGCGTCTACGACCTCAACCGCACCCTCCCATGGCCCGTGCCGGCCCTGCGCGTGGCCGTCATCTCCGCCGCCGGAGCCGCAGGATACGGCGATTTCGTGCGCCAGCTCTATTCCGGAGCCGTGCCCTTCCGCTTCCTAACCAAGCTCTTCGAAGCCCCTATGCAAGGCGCCCACACATCCCCGGGGATCATCGCCGCTCTCGAGCGCATTGCCGCCGAGATGGACAGCTTCGACTGCGTCGTCATAATCCGTGGCGGTGGCGCCGTAGCCGACCTCGCCGCCTTCGACGACTATAACCTCGCCTCCCACGTCGCCCAGTTTCCCCTGCCGGTCGTGGTGGGGATAGGACACGACCGCGACATCTGCGCCCTCGACTTCGTAGCCGCCGTGAGCGCCCGCACCCCCACAGCCGCCGCCGAATTCCTCGCCTCGAAAGCCGCCGAGGAGCTTGAGCGCCTACGCACCCTTGCCGCCGGAATTCAGCTCGCCGCTACAGCCCGCACGCGCCGTGAGCACACACGCCTCGCCCGCATCTCGGGCGAGCTCCCCGTCCTCGCACGTGCCATCATAGCCCGCGCCCGTCTGAAGGTAGGCCCCGACACGGCTCTTCGCCTGGCCGATAGCGCCCGGGCAGTCCTGAGCCGCAGGGCCGAACGCCTCAAGGCCCTCGCGGAGACCCTCGACGCCCTCAGCCCCGAAGCCACCCTCCGCCGAGGATTCTCCATCACACGCAGCGGCGGCCGAGCCATCACCGACCCGGCCACTCTCGCCCCAGACGAAGTCATCGAGACAATCCTCGCCCACGGAAGCGTATTCTCCACTGTTCTTAACACACTGAAGCAATGAAATATACAGAAGCCATCGCCGAACTCGAAAGCATCCTCAGCTCCATGCGCTCGGAAAATTGCGACATCGACACCCTCGCCGCCCGCACAAAGCGAGCCGGTGAGCTCCTCGAGCAATGCCGCGCAAGCCTCACTGCCACCGAAGAAGAACTCGAGGCAATCCTATCCTCGATAGCACCCCCCTCAGGCTCGGAAGCCTAAGCGGCGCCGAGGCTCCGTGTGCTGTTTCGGCACGGGAATATCCTCCGCCATAATCGTCGTCAGCACCTCTTCCGTAAGGTCCTCGATGCCCGACACACGTGCCGCCATCGCCGGGAACACCTCCGTCTCAAGCAGGTTCAGCACGTGGCGGGCGTTTCCGAACGACCCGTCCTTCGTCCGCACGTCCTCCTCAAGCACCGCTGCAAGCCTTTTCTGCGCACCGGCCGAAAGCCTGAAGGCATTATCCCGGCAAAAGCCCTCGGCAATTTCCAGAAGCTCCGACGCGGAATAGTCGGCAAAACGATAGTAATTGCTGTTGGGAAAACGGGAAGCAAGCCCCGGATTCAACTCAAACATCTTCAGAATCTTATCCTCATATCCGCCGAGAATAAGCATCCAATTGCGCTTCTTGCTGTCGGCCAGCGCCGTCAGCAGCGTCTCCACAGCCTCGCGCCCGGGGTCCTTCGGGTCGGCCTCCTTGTAGAGCGTGTACGCCTCGTCGATGAAGAGCACACCCCCCTCGGCCTCCTCGATAGCCTTTCGCATAGCCGCCGACTCGTCGCCGTAGTGGCGCCCAACAATCTGCGAGCGCTCGCGCACCACCACATGCCCACGCGAGAGCACCCCGGCCTCACGCATGAGCTGACCCATGAGCTTGGCCACGGTAGTTTTCCCCGTGCCGGGAGCGCCAAGGAAGAGCGCGTGAAGAGGAGGCATCACCGACGAGATGCCCATCTGCGCACGCATCTTGTGGAAGCGTATCAGTGTGATGTACGACTCCATCTTCTGCTTCACATCGCCCAGTCCAACCATGCGCCTGAGCTGCTCTATCGTCGACACCTCCTGCTTGCATTCATTTTTCCACGCCTCCAGGCGAGCCATCACCTCCATTATCGACGTGTTCGAAAGCGGCATGAGGTTCTCCCCGCGGAAGTCGCCCGACTCGGGAGGAGTGCCTGCCTCCGTTTTCTCGCCCACAAACCCGGCCACAGGCTCATTGAAGAGCCTGAGCTCGGCATAGACAAGGCCCACTGGTGCGTTCTCATTCGGAATCTCCACCGTGAAACGCGCGGTCATTACCCCGAAGTCTCTGCCATCCTCGCTTAAGACAGCATTCACTGTCCGCTCCTGGCTCGTGCCGTCAACGTAGATAAATCGCACTGTGCCGTTCAACGTATCCTCTTCAGCCTCTTCCCATTCCGTCTCCACCACGAAGTGCGCGTATCTCGGCCGATATATCTCATCCGGCATCTTCATCCCCGGGTCTTCGAGGAGGTCCGAATCCTCATCGAATAAATCTTTGTCGTCGTCATCGCCGACGTAATACCCCGCGCGGGCAAGATGATATTCCACAGGCGCGGCCGGGAACGTGCGATCCGGCGTTTCATACATTAGGCGCAAGCCGAAGCCGCCGTAGACCGGGCGGAAAAGCTCCGTCGCCTCCTCCGAAACATTGAAGATGTGGAAGTCGGCTTCCGGCTCCGGCACGTATGCCCCGTCGGCAGCATCCATCACCAGCAGGCAGTAGTGGCCCGGAGTGAGCATACCCTCCTTGAGGCTCATGAACGTGTTGATGGTCATACTCATCGACGCATGCGGAGCGGGCACGACAATGTCCTTCGTCGCCAGAATCTGGCGGTCATCGTCGTCCACGTCGCCGCGCTCGAGACGCAGACGCAGGCTCAGTCGGGCCGACGTGGACTTGCGGCCTACCTTGAATTCGCGTATATCACGAAACATGAGGGAAAACTGCACCTTGAGGCAATTGTAGCCCGCGTCGAAGCGGAACATCTTGTTTTGATGGGAGATTGTAGCCTCTTCCATCATCACTTCACGGTCGAGGCAAATGGGCTCCATCTGTACGTTCGTGGCCCATATTCCGTGGCTGAGAGTATAAAAATGGGACATAGCAAGATTTTTTGGGGTTTAAAGGTTCATAAATGTGATAGTTGATTGTGTTGTGTTTGGTTCTGAAGTAATAGAAAAAGACTGGATTAAAGAAAAAGAGAAGTGCCTGCGGGCGTCGCTTCGCAGGTCTTGGGGCAGCAGCTGTCCCGAGGGGGGGGCAGCGGAGGCGGGGAGCTGCTGATTCATCATGTCAATGGACGCCTTTCTCATGCCTCACGAGAATATTCGATATTCGTGAAGCCGCTGAAGAGCACGCCCGAAGCCCAGCTTAAAGGACGACAGGCGGAGAGCCGCATTCATAGGTGGTGGACTGCTAAAGTCCGCATGCGGGGCAGCGCGGTAGTGAAAACTGAAAAATGGGATGATTTGTCAGGCCAATTCCATCAGTCCTCCCTTACCTGCTCGTGCTATACTGCTTAATCTTTTCTGTGCCAATTGTAAGAGATTTTTAGATGAATAATTGAGGAATTGTTTTGACGGGTGTGTTTTATACAAGTATTTCCACCATCCACAAAACCCCTTCGTTTATGGGCCTTCTGTGGATGATGGCACAAAATTACAGCTATTTTTTTATAGCCGCAAAATAAATTGCGTTAAAATATGCAAACGTCGCCTTATTTTACATACACCGTATCCACGGATATCTTCACGTCGTACGGTGTGGCCTGCGCAACCCGCACGGGCACGCTCGACCTCACGAAATAAAAACTCTGCTGCGTGTCCCACGACGGCATGCTCAGATTGCGCGTTTCCCCCGAGGGCACCTCGCAGGGCACACTCACGCTCCGCCGGTGGAGCTGGCGCCCGTCCTCATCGAGATACGTGATTGTAAGAGCAATCCCCACAGCCTCGCCCTGCCCATTGTACGTTGCGAAGAAGGTCTCGCGACGCGACCGCAATGGCTTGTCATAGCCCGTGATTTTGAACGTTTCCGTCCCGGGCGATACTATTGCCTCGCCGGTCGGAGCAGCCGCAGCGGCGGCAGTGGATTCCGGCACCGCACGGAGATTGCCGCGGGTCGTGCGCTGAGCCGAGCTATACGATGCAAGACAGGGCAGAAGAAGAATGCCAAGGGCGAGGACGAGAGATTTCATTTCTTATTTCTTTTTAAGGTTTAGAGATTTACAGATTCTGTTCCGGGAGCGGGAGGCCACACGCGCACAGCCCCCTCGAGCTCGTCGGGCCGCAGATTCGTCCGCTCTATCGTTACCCTGAAAAAGTAGGGCACCCAACGGTGGAGGCTCACACGCCCGCGTTTCGAATAAGGCTTGAAAACGAGGCGTCTCCCGCCGTCGGCAAGCTCAAGCGTGGCCGTATAGGCCCCGAACTTCGACGGCGCGTCCGAACCGGGCGACGAACTCATCCGGCAGTCGTACACTCCGGGCTTGGCCGCGGCATACACCTCGCCGCATATCGTCCCCTCGGGAATCCGCCAGTCGGGTCCGTCGATAAGACGCAGCTCAAAAATTCCGGGCCGCCCGGGAGCACCGGTCAGCGCGAACACTGCCGCCCCGCCCGTCGGGTTCATCTGCCATATGCCCTCCACAGGGTCGGTGCGGAGGGAATCGAGCCGGGCAACGGCCGCCCGGTAGGCATCCTGTCCGCAAGCCCCGGCGCACCCCGCCACAAGAGCGGAAGCAAACGCAAGAGCCCGGACAGCACGCATCATCATTATATCGTTGAGAACTTATACGTGAAGCCTATCGACAGGATTTCCTTGAGCTGAAGCTTGCTCCACTGCGAGTCGGCCACCCGCGGAGTCTTCGAGTCGTAGCGTGCGTGGCAGAATATCTGAGTGGTCAGGAAGCGATTGATGTCGAACACAAGCGTATTTTCCCAGTCGGCCTGCAGCAGGTCGTAGTCCGTGAAAAACCACACCCGCGAATTCAGCGATATGTTCGATGCTATCTTCCAGAATATCTTCACCTCGGCGCTCGAACCGAACTTGCTCACAGTCTTGTGGCCCGGCTTGATTCCGAAAGCTGTCTCGTCCATCTCGTCGCTGATGCACGTGCGCAGACTGTAGGATATCGGCGCTATCGACGCATCGAAAGTGAAGTTTTTCTTCGGCGTGGCATAGTTGTAGGTCATACCGATACCGGCCGTAAGTTCACCCGGCGACAGAAGCGACGAACGCATGTCGTGCGTGTTCGAGTTATAGGAGTTCAGCAGCTGCGTCTTGAACTGCGCCGTGAAAGAGTAGTACCAGCGCCGGGCTGCCTTGATACCGAAAGTCGTGTTCACCTGGAAGAGGTCATCCGAAATATTGTAGGAATGGATGGAATCATCCGGAGCCGAATTCATGCCCAGCTTATACTGCGCCGTGGTCTCGAAAAGGAGTTTGGGATGGAACTCCTGGTTCAGCTTCACGTTGTAGTAGATATTCCCCAACACATTCAGGTTGTTGTTGCCGCCCTGATACCAGTTGGGAGAGACGTATGCCTGCGAGAACTGCAGCCCGACATTAAATTTGCGTATCCAGTGGCGCTTCTTTGCCGGCGCGGTCTCCACGGTCGTCACCACTTCAGCCACCGTGGGCATTTCCCGCATCTCTATAGAGAAATTCGAAGGATCGATCACGGGCGAGAACTTCGTGGGTGCCTGCGGGAGCAGTGCCTGATTGTAGGCCACAAGCTCCGGATGCGAGAAAAAGAACTTCCGTCGCATTTCCCGCATTGTCCGCGACACACGCTCGCCCTCGGCGAGCCATTCCATACCCTCGGTTGCCGGCTCTTCTCCATATCCCTCGAGCGGAGGCGTCTGGTCCGAGAACGAGAAATGGTCGTACACGGCAGGGAGGAAAAACCATTCGGGGAAAGGCGCATCCGCCCCCGAGAGGTCGTACGGCGGGAGAATGGGATCCGTTACAATACCCACGCTCTCGCGAACGGGCATCACCAGCGATTCTATCGTTGCGTCCGGAGCAGGGAGCACAACAATCTTCTGCTGCGCCTCAGTTGCATGCGGCATAGCGCCTGCAAGCCCGAGCGTTAGGGAAAACAAGATGCGGTTGAGTGTTGGTTTATGCATGAAGTCCTTCAGTTGAAAGTGGTGGTTTATTTCTATATTAATCAGCAGGCCTGAAGGCCGTGTAAAGCGTGCAGGCCCCGAACGTCATCGGACGGAAAGAGCAGCGCTCGAAACCGGCATCAGCCATAAGCTCGGTCATCGACGCACCCTGAGCCACAGCCGCAATGCTCTCCGGCAGGTAGCTGTAGGCACGCGTGTCCTTCGACACCAAGCGACCGACAAGCGGGATGAGCGTGCGCGTGTAGAGCTTGTAGAGAGCCTTCGGGATGGCCGCCGTAGGCGTCGACAGCTCAAGGACCACAAGCGCCCCTCCGGGCCGCAAGACCTTGAACATCTGGCGGTAGCCCCCGGGGATGTCGGCGAAGTTGCGGATTCCGTAAGCTATGGCCACGGCATCCGCCGTGCCCTCGGCCACCGGGAGTGCGAGGCCGTCGCCGCGGGCAAAGTCTATCCGGCCTTCAAGCCCGGCCTCCGCAGCCTTGCGCCGCCCCACGGCAAGCATCCCCTCGGAGAGATCCACGCCCGTGATGCGAGCCTCCGGCAGCGCCCGCGCAAGGGCAATTGCCAGATCGCCCGTGCCCGTGGCCACATCCACGATGCTCCGTGGCTCAGGACGAAGCGAGCTCAGAAAGCCCACGGCCGTCCTGCGCCACAGCTTGTCTATGCCAAGGGTCATCGCGCGGTTCATGAAGTCGTAGGCCGGCGCTATCGAGTCGAACATCTCCTCGACCTGCCGTCCCTTGTCGCGCGAATCGCCGTAGGGCGTAATCTTCTCTACCTCCATCAGAGGCTCAGGTTGGCCAGAAAATCAAGCACGTTCTTTTCGATGCGGCCCGTAAGGTCCTTCTCAGGCGCAGGCACAAACTTACGGCCCGTTACGTGCTCATACAGCTCGATATAGCGGCGCGAGATGCTTTCGCAAACCTCGGGCGTCATTTCAGGCACCTTCTCGCCCGGACGTCCCATGAAGCCGTTTTCAATAAGCCACTGGCGCACGAACTCCTTTGAAAGCTGACGCTGAGGCTCGCCCTTGGCAAAGCGCTCCTCGTAGCCCTCGGAATAGAAGTAGCGCGACGAGTCGGGGGTGTGAATCTCGTCGATGAGAATCACCTTGCCGTCATATTTGCCGAACTCATATTTCGTGTCCACGAGGATAAGGCCCTTTTCGGCTGCCATCCGCGTGCCGATTTCAAACAGCTTCCGCGTATATGCCTCCATCTGTGCATAGTCCTCTTCCGAAACTATCCCGCGGGCTATGATTTCCTCGCGCGAAATGTTCTCGTCGTGGCCCTCGTCGGCCTTCGTCGTCGGCGTGATGACAGGCTCGGGGAAACGCTCGTTCTCCTTCATCCCCTCGGGAAGACGCACGCCGCAGATCTCGCGGACACCGGCTGCGTATTCGCGCCACGCGCTTCCCGTCAGGTAGCCCCGGATGATCATCTCCACGCGGAAGCCCTCGGCACGCACTCCGGCCGTAACCATAGGATCGGGAACAGCAAGCTTCCAGTTGGGCACCGCATCCGCCGTAGCGTCAAGGAAGTAGGATGCAATCTGGTTCAGCACCTGCCCCTTGTATGGAATCCCCTCGGGAAGGATAACGTCGAATGCCGAGATACGGTCCGTGGCAACCATCACAAGCAGATTGTTGTCGATTGTATAGACATCGCGCACCTTGCCGTGGTACACGGCCGTCTGTCCGGGAAAATTGAAGTTCGTTTCTGTTAAAGTCATTGTATGTGATTGATGGATTGGTTTATATTTACTCCTCGCTGGCCACAGGCTCGGATGCCTCATTCTTCTCGTAGTGCTCGTAAGCCTCGACTATGCGCTGCACGAGGTGGTGCCGCACGATGTCGGCCTTCGTGAACTCCACCTTCCCCACACCCTTCACGCCCTTGAGCACCCGAAGGGCCTGCACAAGCCCGCTCTGCGTCGAGCGAGGCAAGTCGATCTGCGACGTGTCGCCCGTCACGATCATTTTCGCGTTCTGGCCAAGGCGCGTCAGGAACATCTTCAGCTGGTGCGTGGTCGTGTTCTGCGCCTCGTCCAGCACTATCACCGCATCGTTCAGCGTCCGCCCGCGCATGAAAGCCAGAGGCGCAATCTGAATCACCTTCGATTCCATATATTCCTTCAGCTTCAGCGCCGGAATCATATCCTCCAGAGCATCGTAGAGCGGCTGCAGATACGGATCGATTTTATCCTTCATGTCGCCGGGAAGGAAGCCGAGCTTTTCGCCCGCCTCAACAGCCGGACGCGACAGGATGATTTTCCGCGCCTCGCGGTTCTTGAGCGCGCGCACGGCCAGGGCGATGGCGATATACGTCTTGCCTGTGCCCGCAGGCCCGAGCGCAAACGTCAGGTCGTTGTGGTTGAACGCATCCACCAGGGCCTCCTGATTGGCATTCCGAGCCTGGATAGGCTTCCCGTTGATGCCGTAGATTATCACCCCGTCGCGCTTCAGCTCGCGGGGCGCGTCGCCCTTGATGATGGAGATTATCGCATCCTCGTTCAGCGCATTATACTTCTCGGCCCAGGCCACGAGCTCCTTCATACGCTTCTCGAACTCGGCCGTCTCAGAATCCTCGCCTATCACGCGTATCACCGAGCCGCGCGCCGAGATGCGCAGCTTCGGAAAAAGATTCTTCACAAGCTGGAGATTGCCATTGTTCACGCCGTAGAAGGTCAGCGGATCAACACTATCGATGATGACGATGCGTTCTATCATGTATGTTATGTTCCTATTTCTTTTTGAATGTCTTCAATAGTGCCTGCGCCTGCGATGCCGCGCTCCCGCGGAAGATCACCACGGTGTAAGCCTTGTCCCTGCGGTCGCCCGCGATAGCCAGGACTGTCTCCCCATCCTTGCTCGTGACCACGTGCACGGGCGTCCCGTCCTTGGTCGTCATAGTCGTGTGCACGCCGTCCTGCATCAGTGCGTTGGCAAGCACCGTGGCCATCGCCGAGGGCGTGATGTCGCCCTGCGATTCCTGCACCCCGAAAGCTATGCCCCCGCGTGCATCTGCCGGAGAATACACCTCCATGTTCATGTGGTCGGAGATACCCTTGTTGTAGGTATAACCCTCGGGCGCGTCCATCGAGCCCGTGCGCGTGCTCAGGCGGTTGCCGGCAAAAGCCCCGCAGACACAGGCAAAGCCCATGAGCATGACAAGTATCACTTTTCGGTTCATAATTCTCGGGAAGTATGGGGTTTTATTTCTTTTGTTCCGGCAAATCCGGTTTTATGAGGCAAAGTTACACTTTTTCCTCTATATATTAAAGTCCCAAGCACAAAAATTATTCCGCCCGCACACAACTTCCCGCCGCCACGCGCGTTATACCTCCAGCGAACATACTCCCTAAAACAACCCAACAACACAATGAAATTCCTTACTGACGAAAAACTCGTTCTCGTCGGAGCCGCCGGAATGATAGGCTCCAACATGGCTCAGACCGCTATGATGATGCATCTCACGCCCAACATCTGTCTCTACGACCCCTACGGCCCGGGCCTCGAAGGCGTGGCTGAGGAGATGGCACACTGCGGCTTCGAAGGCGTAAACCTCACCTACACTTCCGACATCGCCGAAGCTCTGCGCGACGCCAAATACATCGTATCCTCAGGCGGCGCTGCACGTAAGGCCGGCATGACCCGCGAGGATCTCCTTAAAGGCAACGCTGCCGTCGCCGAGGAGCTCGGCAAGAACATCCGCCGCTACTGCCCCGACGTCCGCCACGTTGTCGTAATCTTCAACCCCGCCGACATCACCGGCCTCATCACGCTGCTCTACAGTGGACTGAAACCCTCGCAGGTTTCCACCCTCGCAGCCCTCGACTCCACACGCCTGCGCAGCGAGCTCGCAAAATACTTCCACATCAAGGCCGACGAAGTGGAGAACTCCCGCACCTATGGCGGCCACGGCGAACAGATGGCCGTATACGCCTCCACGACCAAAGTCAACGGCAAGCCCCTCACTGAAATAATCGGCACGGAAGCACTCCCCGAAAAGGACTGGGAAGAGCTCAAGGTACGCGTCATCCAGGGAGGAAAGAACATCATCGACCTCCGAGGCCGTTCGTCATTCCAGAGCCCCGCATTCCTCTCCATCGAAATGATTGCAGCAGCAATGGGTGGCCCAGAATTCCGCTGGCCCGTAGGCACATACGTCAACGACACCCGCTTCCACCACATCATGATGGCAATGGAGACCGTCGTTACCAAGGACGGCGTCCGCTACTCCGAGCCCAAGGGCACACCCGAGGAGCAGAAAGCCCTCGAGCAGAGCTACCGACACCTCTGCGCTCTCCGCGACGAGGTCATCGAAATGGGTGTCCTGCCGCCCGTCGACAAATGGTCGGAACTCAACCCCAACATATAATCCGACTATAATCACCCCCCCTTTTTTCAGGAGGCGCTCCGACCAAATTCTTCGGCGCGCCTCTGCTTTTTATGTTATAAAACATATTGCTTGTTTGTCTCGTGTTTATTTCCGAACTTTGCGAAAACTTTATCCAACAATATCACACTTACTTTAATTTATTTCCATGAATCGATTCTCACGATTTGCAGCTGTTTGCGGCCTTGCGGCCGCAGCCGCGACGGCAAATGCTGCTACCTTTGTGGGCGACCGCTCCGACTTCCGCGACGAGACCATCTACTTCGCGATGACAACTCGCTTTTACGACGGAGACCCCACCAACAACGTGTGCGGATGGGACAGACAGTCCGTACAGATCGCTAACAACGACCCCGACTGGCGTGGCGACTTCGCCGGCCTGATCCAGAAACTCGACTACATCAAAGCCCTCGGCTTCACGGCCGTTTGGATCACGCCCATCGTCCAGAACGCTTCCGGCACCGACTTCCACGGATACCACGCCATGGACTTCTCCAAAGTCGATCTCCGCTACGAAAGCCGTAAGGCCTGGGGCGCAACCAAAGACGTAAAGTTCCAGGACCTCATCAACGAAGCTCACAAGCGCGACATGAAGATTGTCCTCGACATCGTGCTCCAGCACACCGGCAACTTCGGCGAGGCATTCCTCAACCCCCTCTTCACACGCGTCGACAACATCCGCAGTCAGGCTTCAGCCGAGACAGCTCTCATCCCCAACCCCGACCGCCTCGGCTCCAACTACTTCAGCCAGGATCCCGAAAAGCAGTATAAGGAGCGTTTCAAATACTTCAAGAACCCCCAGTACGACACCCACAACTACTACCACCACTACGGCACAGGATGGAACTGGGACCTTCCCAACCGCTGGTGGGGACAGATCGCCGGCGACTGCGTCGACCTCAACACTGAGAACAACACCGTTGCCGAATATCTCGTTAAATGCTACGGCGAATTCATCAAAATGGGCGTCGACGGCTTCCGCATCGACACCACAGGCCACATCGCCCGCCTCACCTTCAACAAGCAGTTCATTCCCCAGCTCCTCGCAATTGCCGAGCAGAACAAGAGCAAGCGTCTCAACAACTGCCCCTTCTTCATGTTCGGTGAGTGCTGCGCCCGTTTCGGCGAAGTTATATACCGCAACCAGCACAACCTCTCGAGCCACTTCTACACATGGAAGTCGCCCCAGAACCTCCTCGACCAGTACAACGGCAGCCAGGCATTCTGGGACACCCAGGTGCTCCCCGAAGGACACGACTCCCCCGTTGGCCCCATGGCTCTCTGCGAACAGGAAACCGCATTCAACGAGAACTCCGACAACGTATTCATGAAGAACGGCGCATGGCACGAGCCCGACTACTCCAAGTATTCCGGCTTCTCGGTCATCGACTTCCCCATGCACTACAACTTCAACGACGCCGGCTCTGCCGTAAACATCGCAAAGCAGGGCGACCACTACTACAACGACGCTTCCTTCAACGTCGTTTACGTTGACTCCCACGACTACTGCCCCGGTCCCAACGACGGAACTCGATTCAACGGCGGAACCGCTCAGTGGGCCGAGAACCTCTCCCTCATGTTCACATTCCGTGGCATCCCCTGCATCTACTATGGTTCCGAAGTTGAATTCCAGAAAGGATGCAAAGTCGACGCCGGCGGCACCGACATGCCCGTCAAGCAGTCCGGCCGCGCATACTTCGGCCACTACATCGAAGGCTCCGTAGCCGCTTCCGACTTCGGCGTATACACAGCCTCCGGCAACGCCGCAAAAACCCTCAACGCAGACCTCGCTCAGCACGTAATCCGCCTCAACAAGATCCGTGCTGCTGTCCCCGCCCTCCGCAAGGGCCAGTACACCTTCGACGGCTGCTCCGCTAAGGGCGGCTGGGCATTCAAGCGCGCTTACAAAGACTCCTACGCTCTGGTCGCCATCAATGGCGGCGCAACCTTCTCCAACGTCCCCGCAGGCACGTACACCGACCTCGTTACGGGCAAAACATATCAGGGTGGCGGCTCAATCACCGTCGACGCTCCCCAGACGAAAGGCCAGCTCCGCGTCCTTGTCAAGAACTGGAATGGCGGCAAAGTTGGAGAAGACGGAAAGTTCATCTACGCCTCCTCCGCAGTTGCCCACGGTGGCGCCGTATCCTTCACCGACCCCGGCACGACACAATACTACACCTCTACCGACGCACCCAAGCCCGCTTCCGTAGTATTCTCCCCCGCAGGCACGACCTTCAAGACCCAGACTCTCTCCATCACCGCATCCCTCAGCGAAGAGGCTGCTTCCGGTTGGTATAAGGTCAACGGCGGCGCTCAGGTCTCCCTCACCCGCGGAGCTTCAAAGACCTTCACCATCGGTCAGGACATGAACTTCGGTCAGAGCATCAAGGTCGAATGGGGAGCTAAAACACAGGACGGCACCGAACGCACCGGCACCGAAACGTATAAGAAAGTCGACCCAACCGCTTCAATCTGCGGTTAGCTAGTCGCTCCTCAGGGCACCAACATCTACGGATGGGACGACAACTCAGCTAAGCTCTTCGGCGAATGGCCCGGTAAG
>CAMWQB010000057.1 GCA_947176295.1 uncultured Porphyromonadaceae bacterium | reverse complement strand
ACATCGACCTCAAGGGCGACCTGACGCTGCCGACGGTGAAGCTGTCGGAAAACGCAATCGCGCTGAAGGAGGCCGTGGTAACGGGCATCCGCACACCGGTGAAGGTGATGGAGGACACAATCGAATTCTCGGCCGAGAGCTACAAGACGCAGCCCAACGCCGTGGTGGAAGACCTGCTGAAGCGTCTGCCGGGCGTGGAGGTGAGCTCCGACGGCAAAATAACGTCGAATGGCAAGGAGGTAACTAAAATACTTGTGGACGGGAAGGAATTCTTCGGCGACGACCCGACGGTGGCATCGCGGAATTTGCCGGTGAACATGGTGGAGAAGCTCCAGGTGGTGGACCGCAAGAGCGATCTTGCACGCCTGACGGGAGTGGACGACGGCGAGGAGGAGACCGTGATAAACCTGACGGTGAAGAAGAATATGAAAAACGGGTGGTTCGGCAATGTTGAGGCGGGCTACGGCTGGGGCGACAAGAGCCGCTACAACGGAAGCTTCAACATCAACCGCTTCTGGAACGAAAACCAGATAACTTTCCTTGGCTCGGCCAACAACATAAACGCTCCGACTTTCACTGACGGCGCGGGAGGACGCTTCCGCCGCTTCGGGGGCGACAACGGCCTGACGTCGGCCCAGGCCTTCGGCGTGAACTTCAACGTGGGCAACAAGGAAATCCTGCGCGTGGGCGGCAATGTGATGTACTCGCACACCGACCGCGACACGCGCACGGAGCGCTACAGGCGCTACAACCTTGCTGAATCGGATATCTCGCACACGAATTCGAAGTCGATATCTCGGGACAAGGGCCACAACGTGCGCGGCGACTTCCGCCTGCAGTGGAAGCCGGACTCGTCGAACACCTTCGACTTCCGTCCGAACTTCTCGCTGAACTACAACAACTCGAACAAGCATGAGGAGTCGCAGACCTTCGCGGCCCTGGCGGGGACGCCGGAGATGACGCGCTCGATCAATACAGGCTCGAGCCACGGCACGAGCTATGAATTCGGAGGCAACCTGATCTACAACCATCAGTTCCGCTCGCATCCGGGGCGCTCGTTCTCCGTCCAGGCCCAATACCGCTACAGCAATGTGCATGAGGAGGACGACACGTATTCGTGGAACAAGTTTTTCCTCCTGGCCGACTCGGTGGACCTCTATGACCAATGGGCCGACAACCGGACGTGGACCTCGAACGTGAACGCACGCCTGACGTGGACGGAGCCTTTAGGACCGGCTTCGAAGGGCAATTTCCTGAACTTTGCCTATCGCTTCGCCTACCGCTGGAACAATACCGACAAGCTGACGTATGACCACCCCGTGAGCTTCCCTGACGGTTGGGACGGGGAGCCGGTGATCGATCCCACCCTGGTGTTCGACGAGGAGCTGTCGAACCGCTTCCGCAACAACTACATGAACCAGGACATCCGCGCGGGCTTCAAGCACGTGGATAAAAACAAGACGATCGATGCAGGCCTGTCGCTTGTGCCTCAGATGAGCCGCAGCGTAGACCTCATGAATTCGGCGCGGAATCTCGAGCGCTGGGTCTGGAACTTCGCGCCCTACCTGCGGATGCGGTTCAAGATGTCGAAGACGCGTTCGCTCAACGCGTTCTACCGCGGGCGCTCGTCGCAGCCGTCGATGACACAACTGCAACCTGTGGCGGACTACTCCGACCCTCTGAACATCATTCAGGGTAATCCGGACCTGAAGCCAAGCTTCACGCACAACGTGAACTTCCGCTTCCAGGACTTCAACTCGGAGGCTCAGAGGTCGGTGATGGCAATGGTATTCGCCAACTATACGCAGAACTCGATAGCCTCGCGGACGAGCTACGACAACACGACGGGCGGCCGCATGACGACCTACGAGAACGTGGACGGCGTGTGGAGCCTCCGCGGAATGAACATGGTGAGCTTCCCCTTCCGGAACAAGGCCTTTACGTTCAACAACCATGTGTTTGTGAACTACTCGCGGAGCGTGGGCTTCAACAACGGGCTACGCAATGCGGCAGGGAACTTTGGCGTGGGTCTGATGCCGGGGGTGGCGTGGCGCCCGACAAATCTGGAGGTGGAGCTTCGGCCTACCTACCGCCTGTCGACGACGCACAATTCGGTGGCCTCGCAGAACAACCGCACGACCCACACCTATGGGGGCTCGCTCTACGCTACCTACTACACCCCCTGGGGCCTCGTGCTGGGCACCGACCTCGACTACCGCGCGACGGCAGGCTATGAGGAGGGCTACAACGAGAATACGTGGATGTGGAATGCTTCGGTGTCGTATCAGTTCCTGAAGGACAAGTCGGCCACGGTAAGCATCAAGGGCTACGACCTCCTGGGGCAGGTGAGCAACGTGCACAGCAACGACACGGGCAACTACTTCGAGGACATGCGCTACAATTCGCTGACGCGCTACGTGATGGTGAGCCTGACCTACAAATTCAACACTTTCGGGAAAGGGGGCCAACCGGTCGACCGCAACGCGCCCCAATGGGGCCATGGCGGGCCTATGGGGCCGCCTCCGGGTGGCGGCCGTCCGCCGATTCGCTAAGACCCTGTTCCCCTATATTTGTTAAGGCAGGGTCTAAAAGTGGAATTCCGGGGAATTGAGGTCTTTTTCCGAGAGGTTGAGCTCCAGACCTTCTACCGGCCACTGAATGCCCAGAGCCGGCGAATCATAACGCCAGCAGCGCTCGGAGGCAGGAGCATAGTAGTTGTCGACCTTGTATTGGAACTGGGCATCGTCGCTGAGGACGAGGAAACCGTGGGCGCAGCCGCGGGGAATGTAGAGCTGGCGGCCGTTCTCGGCGGAGAGTTCGACGGCCACGTGTCGGCCATAGGCGGGGGAATCCCGTCGGAGGTCGACAGCCACGTCGAAGACGCGTCCGCGGGACACGCGCACGAGCTTGGCCTGGGCATCGTCGCCCATCTGATAATGGAGGCCGCGGAGGACGCCCCGGGTGGAGAAGCTCTCGTTGTCCTGGACGAAGAGACAGCGGATGCCGGTGGCGTCGGCGAAAAGGTCGGCGCGAAAAGTCTCGACGAAATAGCCGCGGGCATCGCCGTGGCGGACGGGCTCAATAATCCATGCGCCCGGAATGTCTGTGGGGATGAATTTCATATAGCGCAAATTTACGCTTTTCCTGCGGGATAAACAAATGCGAGAGGCTCGACGTTATAAATCCGAGCCCGGAATGGCTAACCTCTCCCTCCCGACGTGCTCACAGAACTATGGCAACTCCAACTACATACGATCAGGCAATCCGCAGCGCAGAAGTGGTGCTGGTGGAATTTTATGCCACATGGTGTCCTCACTGCAGAGCTATGGCGCCCGTTGTTGACGAAGTAAAGGAAATTCTCGGGGACACGGCATATGTGCTGCAGCTCGATGTGGACCGCAACCAGGACGCAGCAAACGCTGAAAACGTGGAAGGCACACCGACCTTCATCCTCTACAAGGGAGGCCGCCAGGTGTGGCGCCACGAGGGCGAAATCGACGGCAATGTGCTTCTGCAGAAGGTGCAATCCGTAATGTAAACGAAATCTGACCGGACATGACGGGCTCTCTCTTCACGGACTTTCTCAAAGCCCTCGGCGTGCCGCACACGGAGGGCTACTCGCAGGAGGCTTTCAGCTCGATGACGTTCAAGAGCGTCTTCGGGCTGACGAAGCTGCTACAGACCTACGGCATACCCTCGGAGACATTGCGCTTCGACGACAAGGCCGCGGCCTACGGCGAGCTGCCTGCGCCTGTGCTCGTGCAGCTCGACGGCTGCTTCGCGATCGTCGATGAATTCGGGCCGGACGCTATCGTGTATAGGGGCCCGGGGGCTCCCTCGGGCTCGAAGATGAGCAGGGCCGACTTTCTGGAGCGGTGGACGGGCGTTGTGCTCATTGCCTATCCCACTGCGGAATCGACGGAGCCGGAGCTCGGGAAGCATCGTTTTTCGGAGGCCGTGAAGCGGCTTGCCGAGGCCGGGTTATGGATTTCGGCCCTCGTGGTGCTCGGGGCTCTGGGCTGGTATAGCGGAACGTTCGCGCATCCTGCGGCGGCGGTCCTTCTGGCGCTGAATGTTTTCGGGGCTGTGGTGTCGGTGATGCTCGTGCAGAAAAGCGCGGGTGTGCACACCCGGAGCGCCGATGCCGTGTGCTCGATAATCGAAAGGACGGGCTGCAATACGGTGCTGTCGACCTCGGCGTCCAAACTCGGGGGCGTCGTGAGCTGGAGTGCCGTGGGCCTGGGCTATTTCGGCGTGAATATCGTTGTGCTTCTGCTTGCTCCTGAGGCGCTTCGGGCGCTGGCTCTTCTGAACCTCTGCTGCCTGCCTTTCTCCTTCTGGAGCATCTGGTATCAGCACTGGCGGGCGGGGGCGTGGTGCACGCTGTGTCTGCTCGTGCAGGCCACGCTGTGGTGTATCTTCGCCACGGACCTCTTGGGTGGGTTTATCCACTTCCGTGGGACGGTATGGGAGCCGGTGATTGTCCTGGCTGCGGGCTATGTGCTGGCCGTGCTTTCGATAAACAAGCTGACGGCTGCTTTCGAAAAGGCGTATAATAAAAAGTGATAATTATTCGTTATGAAAGAAATTCCACGTAAGAACTATGCCGGAGCCGTGAAACTCACGGCAATGGAAATGAATAAGCTGCACTTCAAAACCTTCGGCCCGTCGACGGCCGTCGCGGGAGGAGACAGCGGCTCCCCGGCCTCTTCGACCTCCGCGCAGACGCACCGAGGAAACTGAGGATGCTTCCGCCCTGCCTCTCTCATCTACAACAACTACATACTACCACCACCACCATCACACTTATGCCTACTGTATCGAAACGCGGCATTGAAATGCCCGCCTCTCCTATCCGCCGCCTTGTGCCCCTTGCTGTCGGGGCCATGCAGCGCGGAACAAAAGTATATCGTCTGAACATCGGTCAGCCCGACCTGCCCACGCCTCCGGAGGCCTTCGAGGCGCTGCGCCATATCGACCGGGATGTGCTTGAATACAGCCCGTCGGACGGCTTTCTCTCGCTGAGGGAGAAACTTCGGGAATACTACCGGCGCTTCAATATCGAAGTGGAGACGGACGACATAATCGTGACCTGCGGTGGCTCGGAGGCCGTGCTGTTCGCGTTTATGGCCTGCCTGGACCCGGGCGACGAGATAATCGTGCCCGAACCTGCATACGCCAACTATATGGCTTTCGCGATTTCTGCAGGGGCGAAAATCGTAACGGTGCCGTCGAGCATCGACGACGGGTTCCGGCTGCCTCCGGTGGAGAAGTTCGAAGCCCTCATCACCCCACGGACTAAGGGCATCCTGATATGCAATCCCAACAATCCGACGGGCTATCTCTACACGATGAAGGAGATGCTGCAGATCCGCGATATGGTGAAGACCCACAACCTTTATCTCTTCTCGGACGAGGTGTACCGCGAGTTCTGCTACACGGGGGCGCCCTATATCTCGGCCTTCCACTTGCCGGGGATAGAGGAGCAGGTGGTGCTTATCGACTCGGTGTCGAAGCGCTACAATGAATGCGGCATCCGCATCGGGGCGCTGATAACGAAGGACAAGGAGCTGAGGAAAACGGTGATGAAATTCTGCCAGGCGCGACTGAGCCCACCTCTGCTCGGGCAGATCGTGGCGGAGGCCAGCATCGATGCGTCGCGGGAATACATGCTTGAGACTTACAATGAGTATGTGGAGCGTCGCAACCTGCTGATTGACGAAATAAACAAGATTCCGGGGTGCTATTCGCCTATCCCGATGGGTGCGTTCTACACGGTGGCCCGTCTGCCGGTGGATGATGCCGACAAGTTCTGCCAGTGGTGCCTCCGGGAATTTGAATATGAGGGGCAGACGGTGTTTATGGCTCCTGCCTCGGGATTCTATTCTACGCCGGGGCTTGGACTCGACCAGGTGCGCATAGCTTACGTGCTTGAGAAGGACGAGCTGCGTGCGGCCATGAAGGTGCTCCGTAAAGCTCTGGAGGCATATCCCGGAAGAGTGGATTGATTCTCCGCAAAAAAAAAGAAACTAAAAAGCTCCTGTGTGCAAGGGCACACAGGAGCTTTTCTTTTGACTTAGCTTATCTCAGGGTTCAGCGGATGAAGACTTTGGTGGTCTTGTTGCCTTGAACTCGGATGTAGAGGCCGTTGGAGGGATTTTCGACGCGTAGGCCCTGGAGGTTGTAGAAGACAGCCTCGGCGGCTTCGGTCTCGACGTCTTCGATGCCGGATGTGCCGATTTCGACCTTGAGGGTTTTGGCGTTGGTGTCGACAACGAATGTGTATTTTCCGGGAGCTATACGCCAGGAGGTGCCGTTGGGGAAGTCCATGGGATATGAGCCCTTGCCGGAAATGGTGTAGTAGTCGGCGATGGTGTTGCCGCTTGCATCGGGCGTGGGGAGCTCGCTGTTGAGGGCGGAGCCGTAGCGGCGGAGGTTGAATGCATCCCAGTCGGCAGCGGTCTCGGAGAGGGCGGTAACGAAGCCGAAGTATACGTATTCGGCTGCGGCTGCGGAGAGGTCGGCATCGTAGGTGAAGAGGCCGTTTGCACCGGGAATCTTCACACCGACGTTGGTTTTCCAGCCACCGGCGGGTTCGCCGATGATGTAGATTGCCGAGTCGGGAGTGGGAGGCGTAACGATGGGATCGTCGTTGCCGCCGCCACCGTTGTAGACGCCCTGGTCGCCAGCGGTAGTGTAGACATGGTTTTCAACGGCCACGAAGTCGGAGGTCTTTGTAGCGTCGCCATCGCCTGCGTTGAAGAGGAGGCCTGTGGTGCCTGCGGGCACCTGATACATCCAGATGTTGCCGCTGACTTTGGACATAGCCACGCCGGGCCATGTGCTTTCGGCGGCGCCCCAATAGTGGATGTGGGGTGTAGCCCAATTGGAGGCGGTGTTGTCGAAGTAAACCTTGAATGCGGTGCCGGGGGTGGGAGGCGTAACGATGGGATCGTCGTTGCCGCTGCCACCGTTGTAGACGCCCTGGTCGCCGGCGGTTGTGTACACATGGTTTTCTACAGCCACGAAGTCGGAGGTCTTTGTAGCGTCGCCATCGCCTGCGTTGAAGAGGATGCCTGTGGTGCCTGCGGGCACTTCATACATCCAGATGTTGCCGCTGACCTTGGTCATAGCCACGCCGGGCCATGTGCTTTCGGCGCCACCCCAGTAGTGGATATAGGGTGTGGCCCACTTGGAGGAGGAGTTGTCGAAATAAACCTTGAATGCGGTGCCGGGGTTGGGAGGCGTAACGATGGGATCGTCGTTGCCGCCGTTGCCGCCCTGGGCCTTAACCCAGATGCAGTATCCGTTGCCGGAGGCTTTGATGTCGGAAGCGGAATATCCGGCTGGGGAATCCATCGTGGAGCCGATCTTCACGGCGAGGGTGCCCTTCTTGCCGGTAACTTCGGCCATGTAGCAGTCGCGTGTGGACTTGAGGACCTTGACGGCGCTCATGTTGTGTACGCCGGCGAGCTTGCGTGCGGCAATCATAGCGGAGATAGCGGTCTTGTTGTTCTTCCAGTGCTCGAGGAATACGCAGGGTGTGCCGGGGCATGAGAGCATGAAAGCGTTGGCGGCAAGGACGTTGCCGTTGAATTTGCTGCCATCGCGGCCGGTGTCGTGGTTGTCGATGAAAGTAACGGCATACTGGGGATATCCGAAGTGTATCATGCCTGCGGGCTGATCGGTTGTGCCGTTGGCTTTCCAGACGAGCTTGGTCATGTCGTTGGAAGCGAAAGCTTCGTTGACGGCATACTTGAAGGGGAAGTCGAAAGCGGCGGAAGTCTTGCCGGTTCCTTCGATCCAGGTCTTTACGGCGTCGTAGTTTCCATCCCAGTATTCACCGACGGAGAACTGGACGTTGTTAGCCTGGTTGTACATCTGGGTGTAGCGGGGTGCATAGCCTTTAACGAAGTCGTAGCGCACGCCAGCGTATCCGTAGTCGGTGAGGAGGCACTTTACGTAGTCCTTGCAGCAGGCCTGGACGTTGGCGTTTGTGTGGTCGAGGTCGCGGCTGCCGTCCCACCCTTCGCCGGTGTCGTTAGCGCCGGTGGGAGTGGCCTGACCGGACTGCCCGCGGACTTCGTCGTTGCTGCAGATGCCTTCCGGGCCGATCTTGTAGGTCTTGCCGTTCCAGGTTTCGGAGGGGAAGTTTGTCCAGTTGCTGACGCCGCTGCGGTGGTTGATGATGACGTCGGCGATAATGCCGGTGCCCTTGTCGGCGAATGTCTTGATCATGGCCCGGAGCTGAGCTTCGGTGCCGAACGAGGAGTTGTGGTTCGTGAACCAGTATACGGGGTGGTATCCCATCGTGGGCATACCCTCGGCCTTCGCGGAATTGGGGACCCAGATAAGGGAGAAGTTCTTGGACAGCTCGTCGGCCTGGCTTTGGAGGTTAGTCCATTTTGAATCGGTGTATGAGTCCCAGTAGAAACCCTGGAGCATCACACCCTCGTAGTTTGCGGGCCATCCTGCGGCCTTCGCCAGCGAAGGCATGAGAACGGCAACCGCGAGCAGGAACGCTCTTAGCAGATGCTTTTTCATCTTTTGTAATTGAAATGTGATAGGTATTTGAATTAAGTAAGCGTCATGGTATTTTGTGCAAAAATAGTACTTTTCTCCATAAGATGCAAAAAGTGGGGAATTTTTCTTAAATTTGCATGCTGAAAAACTGCCCGGGAGCTCCGGGCGAGGCAAGATATAACAATTATGGACAAGATCTTATCAACGCTGAAGCGCCCGCGCGTGTGGGGTTTCCTTGTGTCGGTGGCCGTGCTTGCCATCGTCTCCATCGCCTTCTTCTATCCTGACAACTTCGAGGGGAACAGCCTGCGCCAGGCCGACATGCAGCAGGGCGCGGCGAATGGCGAGGAGGCCCGTGCTTTCGAAGAGGCCACGGGAGAGAAAGCGCTGTGGACCAACTCCTTGTTCGGAGGGATGCCGACGTTCCAGATTTCGCCGTCGTATCCGTCGAACAGCCTGTTCTCGTGGCTGAACACGGTGTACGGGCTGGGGCTTCCTACACCTTCGAACCTCCTGTTCATGATGATGTTCGGCTTCCTGATTCTGCTCTACACGCAGAGGATGAAGTGGTATTACGCGCTGACAGGGGCCCTGGCATGGGGATTCTCGTCTTATTTCATAATAATCATCGGAGCGGGACATATATGGAAATTCCTGGCTCTGACGTATGTGCCGCCGACAATCGGGGGATTTCTGCTGCTCTACCGCGGCCGCTATCTTGCGGGGGGGGCGCTGACGGCTCTTTTCGCCATGCTTCAGCTGAATGCCAACCACCCTCAGATGACTTATTACTTCGGGTTGGTGATGGCTATTATCGCTGTGTGCTATCTCATTGATGCATTACGCAAAAAAGTACTGCGGCAATGGACCGTGGCTACGGCCGTGGCTCTCGGAGCCGGCGCTCTGGCTCTCGGGGCAAACCTGCCAAGTCTCTACAACACATACGAATACGCGAAGGAAACGAAGCGCGCACAGAGCGAACTGGCCACGGCTCCCACGGCATCCGACCCGAACGCACCGCGACCGACGGGGGGAATGCCCTACGAGCAGATCGTGGGCTGGAGCTACGGGCGGAGCGAGATGCTGAGCCTGCTGATTCCCAACATAAAAGGCGGCGCGACAGCCAGGCCTGAGGCCGGGCGACAGACCTACATGAGCCTGGACAAGCTTGACGAAGCCCGGGAGGCCGACCCGTCGGCCACGGCACTGCTGCCCTATCTGCCTCAGTATTTCAACGATTCGGAGGGAACGAACGGGCCGGTATATGTCGGGGCGCTGATATTGGCCTTGGCTCTGGTGGGTTTCTGCGTGGTGCGCGGGCCACTGAAGTGGGCCATGTCCGCATCGACCATCCTGTCGGTGCTATTGGCGTTAGGATCTAACTTCGAGACCCTTACAGACTTTATGATATATCATTTCCCGCTCTACAACAAGTTCAGGGCCGTGGAGAGTATCCTCGTCATCGCCGAGTTCTGCCTTCCGCTGATGGCCGTTCTGGGGCTTGAGAGACTGCTTTCGGCCGAGGGCGAAGAACGCAAGAAGTTCGGGCGCCCCGTGGTGTGGAGCTTCGGGGTCTGCGCGGGGGTGTGCCTCCTTGCCTTGGTTGCACCGTCGACCTTCGGCGGGGCTATTACCGAGCAGGACCGGGCCACGGTGGAGAACCTCCAGGCGCAGGTCTACAACATGGGACGGCAGCAGGGGGCCTCGCAGCAGGATATTGATAACGCACTATATTACTATTCTTTAGCTAACCCGGCCAATCTGTCGGCCGTGGAAGGGCTGCGCTACGGCATGGTGAGGAGCGACGCGCTGCGCTCGCTGCTTGTGCTGCTGATAGGGTTTGGAGTACTTGCGTTCTTCGGGCGCGGTGTGCTTCCGCGGCGGTGGGCTGTGGGGGTATTGGGTCTGACGGTGTTTTTCGACCTCTATCCCGCGGACAAACGATATGTTTCGCACACGAGTTTCTGCAGCCCCGAGAGCTCCGCGGAGGCGGCTTTCGTGCCTGATGCCATTGATAAAGCGATACTTAGCGACAAGGACGGAGAATATCGCGTGATGGATATTCCCGGATTCGCGAACCCGGACCGCTCGTATTTCCACCACATGCTCGGGGGCTACCATGCCGCCAAACTGGGTCGGTATGACGACCTGATACAGAGGCATCTGAGCAAGATAAGCCGCTATGGCTACATCCCCGAGGCCCGCGAGGACACGGTGATAGCCCAATATTCGCCCGAGGAGCAGGAGGTGCTTCAGGATTTGCGCACGGCCTACAGGGTGATGGACATGCTGAATGCGCGGTATGTCATTACCGGAGAGGCTGATATGCCTCTGATCCAGAATCCGTACGCAATGGGCGAGGCATGGATTGTGGATAGCGTAAGCTACGTGGACGGGGCGCAGGCCGAAATGGCAGCCCTCGGAAAAATCGATCTGCGAGAGAGGGCTGTGGCTGATGTGCGCTTCGCTCCCGTCCTGGGAGAAGAGGCCGTGGCGAGCACGCCGGGCGATACGATTATGCTGACGAGCTACACCCCCAACACACTGAAGTACAAGGCTTCGACAACCGCAGGAGGTGTGGCCGTGTTCTCGGAAGTCTACTTTCCGTGGGGCTGGCACGCCACGATAGACGGAGAGAAGGCAGAGCTTGGCCGCGTGAACTACATTCTTCGTGCACTGCGGCTGCCGGCCGGCGAGCATGAAATTGAAATGAGCTTCATGCCGGAGTCGCTGAAGATGACGGGAGCCGTGGCATACGCCTGCATTACAATTATTTATATGCTTCTGTTGGCAGCCCTAACGCTGTCGTGGAAACGATGGGACGCAGCCTGAACCCACGTTGGTGGCAACTTCTGCGTCATCGGAAAGGGTACGGCATCCACTCGCCGTTCGCCTACCGGTTCATCACCGAAGTGCTGAATCCGTCGCGAAAATACCGCTACTATGCGGAGGAAACAGAGAAAAATTCGAACGGGCGCATTTTAGCGCGCCTGAGCGCGTTTCTCAATACTGATAAGGGATTCTATCACGGAAGCGCCGCAAAGGCTCTCAGCGCAAAGCAAACGGCCTCTACAGCGATTTCTGATGCAAACATCCTCGTGGTGGATTTAAAGTCGACGCCGATACCTCCGGAAATATTGGAAAGAATAGGCCGCGGAAATGTGGCCGTGCTGTGCTTTCACCACTCCCGGGGCCGGATAGATCCACTGCTGGAGGCTATGCCATACGGAATGAGTTTCCGCAACCGCTCGACGCGCGCCGTGCTGGTAGTGGACCCTAAGCTGCCCCGACAAGATTTCTGGGTTCAATGGTAATAGAGCCGGGTAAAAATTAAGAGCGCCCTCTCCTCTCGGAGCGGGCGCTTTTGTGTATCTAACACTAAATACCTAAAACCATTTAAAAATCCTTTTTCTTACTGATTGCGTGTCCTAAAATATAACCTTGAATCTTAGACCAAAATTTTTTCTGATGCAAAGATAGATGAAATGCAAGAAGAAAACGCAACGATTGAGATGGAATATAAATAAATGTGAGGGTTGTATTTTTGTATTCAACTGATGTATAGGCGTGTTATCACAAACTCGTGAAGTAGGAAATATAAATTATTATATATTCAAAAACCGACTTTTTTGACATCTTCCTCAAAAGTTTCACGGCTGACGGCACGATTTTTCAGGCGATTCCGATAGGTGTAGATGGTGTTGAGGCTAAGGCCGAGGAACTTTGCAAGAATGGCGCTGTCGTCGATGCCGAGACGCATGAAGGCTGCAATTCTCATCTCAGGGGTCATAGGCTCGCCGGGCTCGGGCACAGGTAGCTGACGGTCTTCGCGCAATATGGCGTTGAGCTGCGTGGCAAAGTTGGGATGGATAGTACGGAATGTGGCATCGAAGGACTTGAAGAACTCCTCCGTCTGAGTGGAGAGATACTTGCGCGATTCGATGGATTCATATAAGTCCTTGACCTGATTGGCCTTGATCTTGCGACCGACGTAGCGATTGAACTCGTCGAGACGTTCGAAGAAAACGGAGCAGAGCATCATGACGTTCTGAATATAAAAATCCTTGCTCTTATTCAGCTCGGCGAGGTGGGCGCTGAGGCGCCTGGAGCGACGATGGTCGCGATAGAGGAAGGCCGTCATGGCAAGAATAATTGCGAGTGCAAGTAAGAGAATGACTACAAGGGTGATGAGTAGCAGACGGTTGCGCCTGTCGTGCTCGCCAAAGCTGCGGGCAATGAGCGGCAAGCTCTTTGAGCTCTCGAGGACACGTGCTGACGAGCCAGAGGCGACCGCCTCGCCGAGAGCGAGAGAAAGGTAGCGGTAGGCGCGCTCGACGTCGCCGCGCTCGTACCACTCCTCGCCGAGGCGCTGGAGAGATGTAATTTCGCGATGCCCGCCCTTAATGTCGTTGATAGCAGAAAGCGTTTGGTAATAAAGACTTTCGTCTTCGCGAGCCGGGAGCTGGTCGTAGTATCTGGCAACGAGATCCGCGCCGGTAGCAACAATTGCGGGGGAGCCACTCAGATGGGGAAGGGTGTCGAGGAGCTCGGCAATCGCTTCGGAGTGATCGCCGGTGAGCTTCCAGCGGTGTGCATTCGTGAATCGATATGATAGGCCGTGGGGACGTACATAGCGAAGAAGCGAATCCACAAACTGCACAGCCTTAGCCTTATAGGCCTCCTGCTCGGGGCCTTCGGGATAGATAGATGCGATATTGGTGTAGAGATCGATTCCGCCCTGGAAATAGGTACGACGGGAAAGGGAATCCGTGATTGAATCGGGATTTATATCTATAAAATCCATGAGAGCTTCGTGGGCAACCCCGCGGAGAGGGAGGACAGCATCTCGGCGCAGCCTGAGCTTAAGCAAAGCGCCTTCGAGGCGCTTGTCGACGGGTTTGTGCATCTTTCCCGCCTCAATGGCAAGGCTGTAATATTTGATTGCAGAATCCAGATTGACAGCACGGTATGCATCGCCCAGAGTGCGGTAGAGCTCCATCCGCTCGACATGAGGACGCCCATGGACTTTGCGTGCGCGCAAGCGCAGGGAGTCAAGCGAGCGCCCCTGGGGCTCGAGAAAACGGTCGCGGTGGGCAATATAGTAGTCTAAAGAATCGCAGGCATCCTTAAGAGTGCGTGGAAAAGGCGGGGCAGCAGAGACTAAAAGAGCAGCAAAAAAGGATAGAAGTAAAAA
>CAMWQB010000056.1 GCA_947176295.1 uncultured Porphyromonadaceae bacterium | reverse complement strand
CTCGTATGCCGCTGCCCCGAAGAGAAGTACAACTCCCGTAAGTCCGCAAAGTCTTATGGCAAGCATATTTCCGCGAGCCTCGCGATTGGTGGCTTTCACGTCCATGGCATACTCCTTCTCATATCCCGAGGTGCTCATCACAAATCCGTATGCTGCAAGCGTAATGATAAGGCTCACGCCTCCCTGGCTCATAAGAGGCACGGCCACACCGCTCAATGGAATCAACCCGAGTGAACCGAGCCCCACGAGCAAAAATTGAACAAGAGTTACTACCGTTATCCCGAGTGTGAGATAGCGCCCGAAGCCCAGAATACGGCTCGCCACTACAAAACCTGCATAGACAAGGGCCAGGATGCTTACACACACCAAAAGTATACCCGTCAGGCCGGTCATTTCACCCGTGGCTGCGAGAATCATATCCGTATGGCCGGCAGGAATCATCCCGGGCATAGTATTTCCAAGTCCCATACCGGCATGTCCGCCCGAGGCAAGAGCCCACAGGCCTCGCACGATCTGGTCGCCGTTCGGGACACTGTTGTCCCACACGCCGCCCCAGCACATTTCAACTCGTCCCGACAGGCGTTCCGCAAGCGCAGGGCTCAGGGGTTCGAGCAGCGTGCCGCCTATTGTGTAAGCCATTATCACGACTACCATCATCAGTGCACTCTCGGAGAGGTCGCGTGTCTTGCTAAGTTTCGGACCGGCGAACAGCCACAGCCCGAGCCAAACCACAAGTGCAAAAAGATATTCATTGCGGCTGCCACCTGCATATCGCGCAATCAGAGCCAACACTCCGAAGGCAAGCGACCATCCAATCATGGCCTTCGTGTCGCCGCGTACAATCGAATATAGTATGATAAAAGTAATCAGAAGCACCATCGCAGGCCCCATATCTTTGAGCCTCAGAACATATACCCCCAAAGTCAACGCGATTATAAGCAGCATGACTGCCGAATATCGCAGACGGAGCTTTATGGCTTCGCGTTGTTTCCCCGCAGCGCGGGGTAGGCGGTTGCGCACATTCGTCAGGAAATATGCCATGAAGCCGACGAACAGAAACTTGCATATTTCCGAAGGCTGGAATGTGCCGATTCCGGGGGCATACAGATTCACGCGAGCATCCGATCCTCCCGGCCCGAAACCCTTAACGCTTACCCACACCACGAGAATAACGCATAGCAAAAGGCATCCGAGACCCGCTGCATCCATAAATGTCCTACCGCTTTTCCCCGCCGGGCGAACCAGATTGGCATAATAGTTCCACATCGAGATGCCGCAGAAAGCTGCAAGACCTATTATGAAGTGAAACAAGGACTTCACCGCATACGGCGTGTCTGTCAGAGGGTTCTGCAACCCTGCGAGTATCAGGAATGAAAGTCCGGTCAAGGCCATCAGCGGCACGAGAATTATATAATCGTACCGTCGGCGACGAGTGTTGAGAAGAAGGGCCACGCCAAGCCAGCCAAGCACATACACCACCGCCATTTTCCTGCACCCTTTCCGGAAGTCATCGGGTGTCCGGACGAGAAGCAATCCATGTTTTTTGGCATAATCCAGTGCCGTTTTGCTCATGAGCGCCATCTTGCTTTCACGAGCCTTGAATTCCGGAGCATCCTTGCCCGTCAGCCCTTTGGCCTCAAGCATTCCGCTTCCGCTGGTCCCGCGTTCAGCGCCGTATGTTGCTCCAGGAAGGATAGGCAGCACGCTATACGACCCGCCTACCGGAACACTGAACACGGCCTTGCCCTCGCTGTCTGTTCTGGCGTATCCGAGAATTTCCGTTTCGACCTGGTTGCGATCGTCAAGGCTCCAGCGCGTAAGGCGCACAAGCACCCCCGATGTCGCTACCGGATATTCATCGTTGGCTTCGATTCGCACCTCGATCGGAGCTTTTTCGACCTCGCCTCCGAAGCTCACGCGCGAAGCCGTCGTGTCTGCTGCCGCACGATAGTTTGCATCAGCCCCGACCTCCTCGATCATCCGCTCCGCACGCGCCCTGAGCGTAGGAGGGCCATAGACTGCAACAGTGTCCGTTGCCACTCGGTGCTTTGTCGCCGTCAGTTCTTCGAGAAATTCATAGCCGCCATTCGGGCGCCCCTTCACAATGTGGAGCGCTACATATTCCGCTTCAGCTTGGTCTTGAATTATTCGTCGGTTTACAAGGAAATCCTCAAGCTCCTTGGGCGAAAGATTCTCATCGAGCACAAGGGCCTTTTTTTCTTTTATGGCACTTTCGGCCCTGGCAAATTCCGCTTCGAGGTTATGACGCAGTGTCGCGAGCCCGCAGAGAAACATCGCTATGCACAATGCCATTCCCAGCGCAGCCCTAAAGGAGAAGCGCTCTTTACTCACCTTCCGGCCCATCTTCTTCCTTGTTTAGTGAATCCTTAGCCACAGGGATGGTGCTCACGGCAATAGTATCGTTCCCCCCGGCAGCTTCCTCATGTAGCTCAACCTCCTCAGCAACTATATTTGGTGCCTGGAAGTGCACGCCGGTGAAGAAACCGGCGATGAATCCGGCCAGCACACCCACAGCAACGCTCAGAAGCAGAATAATCCGGTTCGACGTAGCTTTGTGAGCGGATTGCACATCCTCGCCGAGCTGCGCTTCCTTCTCGGCTACCTCGGCTGGCAGGCCGTCAGCTTTCTTTGTAGCCACGGCAATTCTCGGAGCCGTAATTTCCGGGTCCTCATTTTCGAAGCATTCCACCACCACCGCCGTGATGTTGTCGCGACCCTCGATTCGGTTCGCTTCCGCAATCAGCTCATCCGCTTTCTCCTCGGCATTGAGCTTCGGATCGGAAAGGATTTTGCGTATGAAAGACGATTCCACCATATCTGTCAGCCCGTCCGAGCAAAGCAGAAAGACCGCAGGAAGGCTGTAACTCACCTTGATGGTATCGATAAAGCCTTTGTCTATTGCAGTGTGGGCTTCTTCGCCCAGCATCCTGTCTATGATGTTGCGGTGAGGATGGTGCATGGCCTCACTTTCGGATATATCGCCATTATCCTCGAGTTCGCCCACAGGCGAGTGGTCGCGTGTCAGTTTCTTCAGCTCGCCCTCGGAGTATATGTAAGCTCGTGTGTCGCCCACATGAGCCACTGCAACTTCCGTTTTTGTTCTGTCGAAGAGCGCGGCCGTTGCCACAGCCCCCATCTCCGTCAGGCGCGCATCAGCCGCCCTGCGTTCCACTATTCTGTTGTTCGCTTCAGCCAATGCGTAGGCAAGATGATCGGCTTCAAGTTTCTCTGGCTTCTGAGCTTCGACTGCCATTCGCTCGGCAAGCGTCTCCGCCGTTATTTCCGCGGCAACCTCCCCCCCTTCATAGCCACCCACACCATCTATGGCTGCGCATATCAGATAGCGATCGTCTTCCCCGACCAAGAGTGCTATGTTGGCATCCTCGTTGTTCTTTCGTACGCGGCCGATGTCGCTTTTTCCGCAGTACACAAATTTTATATTTCGGCTCATTTCTTTTTCTTGAATACTTTTAGTGTGGAAAGAATATAAAAGACCATTAGAATTATCAGGCCCCACATGCTCAGGTCATACAGCAGTTCCATCTTCTCTATTCTTTCACGGTGGAAAATTTGAAATTCATTCCCGAGGCCGGAAGGCTTATGGTGTCGCCATCCTTAATTTCTGCCCATGGCCGCATGTCGGTGATGAGTGCAAGCCCGTTTATGCTTACGGCTGAGTAGGGCTCGAGATAGAAGCGCCCCTCTCGGGTGTGGAGCGTGAAATGATGCTGCGCCACGCGGTCCGAGTCTATCCGCGCCCCTTCAGGTGTGCCGGGAGCGCTATTCCGGCCCCCCACGTTTAGGTCGGCCGTGCGCATCGTGCAGGTTTTCGTGCGCGAGTTCGTCTTCGTGAGGAAATTCGAATTGTCGTCAGCGCCCGAAAGCTGAGCCAGGGCATTCCCGGCTTCATTTGCCGGAGTGCCTGAGTTCTTGCTTGTGGGCGCTTCCTCGTTAGATATACTCAGAACGAACCACACGCGGTTGCCCTCCACTATCGGATCTTTCAGTCCCTTGAAGCTTCTCTTGAGCTTGCCAGATGATTGGCGCGTCGTGCGGATGGTGGCCGTGCAACCATCGTTTCCGATAAGGTTCAATGCATATTTCCTTTCCCCGGGCAGATTGCAGGCATACTTTATCTTCACCATATCCTCGACGTTCAGCTCAACATCCTCGTCGTCATCATCATCTTTTGACTGGCCTATGCTCATGTCCGGATTCATCTCGAAGCAGCAGACGCATGTTTCCAAGGACTTGAAGTCTTCTGCATACATGTATTCCCGCAGAAAGTGGTTCACGGCATTTGCCACCGCCGTTGGAAAGACATCAATATAACGGTCGTAGTGCTCAGGCGAAACACTCACCATCATATACTTGGCAACCTCCATATAGTCGCCGGCACTGTAGTCTTCGACCGACTCTTTGATTTTTGCCAGAATCGCATCCGAAATCACCTGATTGTTGAATCGGGTAGGGCGCGAGTTCAGATATTTGCGTAATAAATCGGTTATTATCATCTTTGTGTTATCGTATAGGTGTTGATGCAAAAATACAAAATTTATTTCTTATACCGTTCAATCAGCTTCAATATCTTCGCGCGTTCTTTCGGTTTCAGACTTTTCAGTTCAAACGACGCTCCGAGAAGCCCGTCAACCTCCATGTCTATGATTTCACCTTTGTCCGATAGGAGCACCACTCGTTTGTTCTGGTCGCGTAGACGCCTGTTTGCCACATGCCAGTATTCATCCGAGAGAATATCCCAGTCGCCAAAGCGGATTATCGTATATTCTCCTCGCATGCCCATGTCATATGCCTTTCTCCCAGGCTCTTCAATGACGCGGAATACTCCGACTTTATCAGCCATGAATTCTTTCATCATGCGCGGAAACTGCTCCCCATGCTCCGTGCAGTTCGCCAGCCTGTAATAATATTCCTGCGTTGCATCTGCATGCTCCGCCTTCAATCTCCCGTACATGGCCGCCTTGCTCAGATAGTCTTCTACTATTATGCTGTCCTTCAGCCCTATTTCGCCCGCCTTCAGGCCCGCATAAATTGCCCCGTCAATATATGCCTCGCTTCCCTCATCGCAATATAGCATGATGGATTTAAAATATTTATCCATATTTCGGAATGCTATAAATCGGTCTTCAAGAGGGCTGTCCTCTGATATTTCAATTTCCCGGATGCATCGCCCCAAATATCCCCCTGCCTTTTCAGGATCGTACTGTGAATAGAGGTTGGCAAGCTCTTCTTTATCGGAAATTTCCATGCTGTCCATGGCTTCATAGAGTTCTGCCGCGTGCCTCGCATATTCTGCAGCCTTGGTAGGATCATTTTTTCGGTATTTGTAATATACCATCAGATACCTCGTTGAAAGCCTTTCGCCCCGCTCCGCTCCTGCCTCGAGCAGAGGGAGAACTTCGTCATAAAATCCATTGACGTAGAGCTGTTCTCCGGCAAGACCTCGCATACTGTCCTCGAATTCGATTGCAGCTCCGGGGGTGAAGTCCTTTGCCAACTCCGACATTCGAGAATTTTGTGTAGAGTCGATATTAGTTCCGATATTTCTAAGCGACAGATATGTATCCGAATTGTTCCCGAGTACGTCGATACATTCTTTACCGTTGAAGTATCTTTGGCGCAGATGGAATGGTGCGCCCATGGGAGAGTCATTCAGCGAGAGTATTGAGCCGAGCTTGCTCAGGTCATCGCCATGGATCCAACGGATATGTGGCATCTCCATAACTTCTGCTCCTACAAGCATAGCCGGAGTGCCTACGGCTTGAACGTAGGGCATATCCCTATCCTGAAGGAACATTCTCGGCATGCTTACTACGGCCTCATAATCTCGCCATTCTTCTCGGCCCCCGGACGGCACTCCGCCGGCTGCGTCTATTCGTTTCTGCTGCCTGCGCGTCTTGTATGTGAGATGTGCAGTGAAGCCCAGGTCGCGAATAGTGCCTTCCGGCAACGGCAGCGTCAGGATGCGGCATTTCTCGGGTGCAGTGCTCTCGATACGGAAAACTGTAATCTCCTTAGGCTTGTCAGCATTGAAGGTCGAGGCTATCACCCAGTCCGAAATAAAGTCATTCTCGCTGACTGTCGTGTTGGGGCGGTAAGTCTCCCCATATCCCAGAATCAGGTCATTGTCTTTAAGCCCGAGGCGGTATGCCGTCGAGTCAAGCACTTCGATACTCATATATTTGGGCGTCTTTCTTTTCTGCTCCCTCATGTCATCAATCCGCTTGCCATCTTCATCCGAATTGAAAAACGGACGGTCGCCCGATGTATTCATATCCTTACCTATACTTATATCCCAGTCGGAATAAACCATGTAGTCCGTTTCTCCAAACTCGTCCACAGCCCGCATGTTGTAATAATCGCCGTTGATGGTGCGGTCGAAAGTCAGACGCAAGAACTGAGGCATCTCGATGTCGCCTCGCCTTACCCTCTGATCGAAGCTGTTGAGCATGTCGTAGTGTTTCATGGCATCCCAATTCTCATCATACTGCCTGCCGTAGTGATTTATAAGATTGCCGTTCGCGTCGAATCTTTTAAAATTTACGACATGAGTCAGCGAATCCGTGATATAGACAGCACTCAGCTGTCCGCGGTAGTCGTAATCATTATTGATAGTTGTTATGTTTCCAGCCTTGTCCTTCTCGTATATATATTCGCTCTTTGGATTGCTTACGGAACTGTCGAGCTGTCCGAGCGTATCCACAATTATAGAGGATAAGATTCGTCCCTTATTGTCGCGCTTTTCTGTTTTCCGGGAGCCGTCACTATATTTGTAAACGTCTTCCGCTTTGCCATGCTCTTTGCTCGACATAAGTTTTTCCTTGCCATCTACGACCTCATAATACCGGTACGCTGTTTCTCTCCCGCTTGGATCGTATTTCGCATAAAGGCTGCTCACATATCCCGGCAAGTTCGCCGGCTGCCCGTTGGGCCCGAACTGATGGTATTCGAGGCTATTCCCCAATGAATCCATAGTCGCCCACCAGCTCGAGCACGCTTCTCCATATAAGAGAGCCGGAGTTCCGTCAGATTTTGTGCCGGAGACTCCCGTTCTGTTCCACCACTTGTCATATTTGTGTACAATTCGACTGGGCCAAGCTCCTTTATCTGCCGGGCTTCCCGACTTGTCAAGGCGCAATTCTTCCGTCAACTGATGCCTTTCGTTGTAGCGCATCACTCGTTTGGCCACTCCTTCAAGTGATGGATTGGCTAAGTTGAAACCAACTTCCATCTTATTCCCTTCCGTATCAAGATAGACAATACTGTCAAGGTCCATTTCCGGCCCATAATACTGGCGTTCTGTAGCATACCCGCTGCCACCGATCATTGGTTCCCTACGATGGTCCAAAAATGTTTTATCCCTGTATCCTTCAGCGAAATCGAAAGTTTCCCTCACGCCATATTCTCCGTTCTTGTCGCTTACGAGCCCCGACGGGCCGACAAAGAATCCCTCGACGCTCTTTCGGTCTTCCGAGTAATAGGTCCATGGTTCAATTCCATTTTTCAGCATTTCTACCGGCAAGCCGACTGGAGAATAAAAGTGGGTCAGCCACACTTTCGGCAGCTCGGGATGCTGTTGCAGTACCTCGTAAATTATGGGCTTGTTCTCGGGGTCGTAGTAGCGGATTTCTGTTACGTTTTCGCCCTCCGCATCCGAGAGCATGTCTATACGGCTGCATTGAACGTCCGTATAGGCTTCGTTGACAAGGCTGTCAGGCATCCTTTCGAATATCCCGAATTGAAAATTGTAAGGCACCGGGCGAAGTCCGTAGCCAAGACATTCAAGGCGTCCGTAATGACCCTTTTTGTTCACGTTGGACAGTCGCACGCTGAAGGTCATTTTCTCGGCCTGCTCTTTTGTGAGTCGCGCCAAGGGCATCTGCCATCCTCCGGGCCCCTGGGTGGTGGCTATGCAATAGACTGTGTCGTCCTTCTGCACAACCTTCAGATTTCTCGGAGGCTTGGGCACCGCTATCGACACCTCGCTCCTCGTCTTCTCCGAGGCTGGCCGGAGCCCTTCCGATAGGCTCTTGGGCCGCTTGCCCACAAGGTTCAGGCAGCACGCTCCGCCCAGGAGCAACAATATTATTAGTCTGCTATTCTTCATTTAGTCGTGCTATTGGCCAGCCGTTGGCATCGATTGGTGTTATCGTTTTCACATCCCCCTCTTCCGTATATTCAAAAATAGCCCCTGTCGCACCCTCATAGCGTTCGTCCGTGAGGCACATAAGTGTCCCGTTGCCGATCGTGTAAAACCCTACGGCCTTGTCCTCAGCAATTTTTTCAAGGCTCATCTGGTGGCAGAAGTGTCCGTCCTTATTGCATGCCTTTTCCACAATCACCCGCTCGCCGTCGGCACTTGGCGTAAAGTCAACGCAGCGGATCCTGTTTTCCATCTCGGCGAGATCGCTGAATAGGCCCGGATTCTTGTGGTCGTAATCATACTTTTTAATTTCCTTGAGCAGAGCTATCTGCATCGTCTCCGGGCAATTCCCTTCGCCCATATACTCCACTCGCAGATAGTGGCCGGCGGGCGTAAGGCGGGTAAAGCGGTAGTAGGGCGCTCCGTCCGTCAGTTCGTTTTTCCGCAGAGCTTTCCCGGAGCCTTCGAGCCATCCGTTCACCCTCTTGACTTCGCGATAGTACACTGTATCTGCCGTCCAGCGGTCGGACGTGCGAAGATCTTTGTTCTCCACATAGCTGCGCACCACGCCGCTCCCTTGGCCCGATTGTGGCAATTGGAAACCCGACGCCTCGCTCTTGGTTCCGCGCAGCAGATTCCCTATAGATTTCACGCCGGGCTTCTGTCCGTAAGATGTCGCTATGGCCAGGCCCGAGACAATTAGTAAAGCCGCGATACGCCTCATAGATATTCAGGATAATTGTTTTGGAAGAAGTTCAGTTCGTTATTCGAAAGATTCAGCTCGTGGAGATGCACGTGCTCGAGGTCTTCGTCTGTCAGCGGATGCCCGAAGTCGATTCTCACGGTCGTATATCCGTCCCCGGTATATCGCACGGCATCAACCTTCCTCACGCCTTTCAGGCTTTTTGTCTTAAAAAGCATGTCGCCGTCCCGAAGTCCGGCCTTATACAATGCGTTTTGCTTGTCGAGAAGATGAGCATATCCCACCTTGCGCGGCGAGATTCTTGAGTCCGATTCCTTCAGCGCCACGAATTGAGAATAGTCGTTGTTGATCATTACCTTCGGGAACAGAGGCGAGCGGAACGAGAATTCGCGCGACGAGATGTCTACGGCACATCCGCTCAGGTTCGAATATTCCACCGTGATGTAGTTTTCAAATTCGGGCCAGTAGAGCAGAGAGCCCACTTCACGTTCGTTCACGGAAACAAGCATCGTATAGTCGCCATTGTTGTCGGTGTTGAAATACATTTTGTAGTAGGCAAAATTCTCCTCTTCCCAATCTGGGCAACGCACCGGTGTGGCGTCAACTCCCATTGCTGCACGACCGGCCAACTGCCCGTTGCGGTAAAAATACATCATTGATTGCAGTACGCTGCCGTCGGCCGCAAACGTGCGGTAGTTCAGCAAACGACCCTTGTCGTCTTTCTTTTCGATAATCCGGAAGTGCGTGCTGTCGCTGTCCAGAGGTCGCACCTCTCCGTCGCTGAAAGAGTAGAAACTCATTTCAGTCGTGCCGTCTTTGAGCGTTTTTGTTTCTATCTTGTGAGCGGCTTGGCCTTTCACGATTGAATTGATTGGATTTCCTTCTATGTCGTGATAGGTTCTCACCGTATTGCCGGGCGCAAAAATTTTGTCGGTTACCACAACGTAGGTGCCATCCTTTCCTCGGATTGTCCTTGTTTCCCCGGGACGCACTTCCTCTTTGCTGTACAGCTCTTCAATCCCGTCGGGCGTGCGCCGCTCATAATACACGATCTCGCCCTTCGGGTTAAAGCTCCGTTCCATCACGCTGATGGTATCGCGATCATAGGAATACATTTTTGCTTCCTTGATTTTTCGGCCCTTGTCGTCGTAGGTATATTCATATAGCAGCCCGTCGTTCCCGTCTCCATACACAAAAGCCTGAATAATATTTCCTTTGGCATCCGGGTAGTAGCTTGTTTCGGATACTTCTTTCCCCGAATAATCATATCTCTTGACGGTCTTCGGGCTTATGATTGCGCTCAGGAAATTAGTAGTCAGCGACGTCCGGCCTTCCGAATTGATTTGGAGAGTTTTGCAGTACTCCCTGGTCTCATCTTTGCCGTAATCTGTCTGCAGGGTATTACCGGATGCGAATAGAGGGGTCTTAAGGCGGTTCAGTGCCGTTATGGCTACGCTTGAGCTGTCGGGATCAACCGTTTTCAGATAGCCGAAAACCTTGCGGTTGCCGACACTCTCACTCATTTCAACTCCCTGTCCGTCGTAGAACAGAACCGATGAAACAAATCCGAGCGAATCCGTAGACAAGCGCACTCGGTCCGCTCCTCCGCTCGTAATTGCCTGCGGACTGCCGTCGGGGCGAGTGAATAGATACATGTCGCCCTCGGCCGACGAATAGCGCTTGGCGCTGAACAGCGGTTCTGAATTCCCGTCTAAAAAGGTCATGAAGTCAACATCTCCGTCCAGGTTGGCCACGAAATCTATCCTGTGCGTCTTCATCAGCAGGGAATCCGTCGCGTTCATTTCTTCCGGATCGAGGGTCTCGTTCAGGTGGCTGACAGCCGGGAGAACAATTTTTTGTCTCCCCCATGCTCCTATCTCGAAAGGCGTGGCCATCGGTTCTTCCGTTATGCATTCATTCGAACTTCCCACTCGCACACTCGTATGATGTGTTCCCGAGTGCCCCTTGTGGCTGAGAATATAGTAGCGAGGCGTCCGGGCCATGTCGGCCTTTGTCAGCTTGGGCCCGATTCCCACGGGCCATCCGTTCCTCGTTTCATAGTGGTAATATGCTTCGGACACTTCCCACTCATACTGGTATTGGTTCCAGATGTAAGCACCGATTGTTATCGCCGCGAGGGCCACGGCTGTCAGCGAGATTACGATTGCCGTTTTGCGTGCACGCCTTTTTTCTCGGTCGGCAGCCTCCGAAAGTGCTGCGATTCGTCGCGCTTCATTGCGGCTGTTGCGGCGCTTCTCCACGACGGGACACAACACGTCGTGGATAAATTCAATACGCAGGTCTCCGCCGTACGAAAATTGGCGCAGGAGCTTCACCTCGTCGGTCAGTCGCTTCAGTTCTCCATCCGTCAGATGTCCCTCGCGCAGCACGGTCCCGCGGTCGCGGTTGTCCCGTCGGCCGTCTTCATTCACGAGCGTATCTTCAAGCCAGTCGACGGTTTCCGGACTTAGTCCGCGGATAGCATCCGAGTAGAAATCCTCGATAATATTGTCGCTGTATGCCTCGACAAGCTCCTTCGTTATGCTGCTCAACCCTTCGGCTTTCATCTTTTCATAGAGGCGGCTCAGATATAGCGACAGTATTGCCGAATCAACCTGAATTTCCGGCACGCCGTCAAGCTCGAAGGAATCGTCGCCCGTAACGTGGGCTATGATTTGCTTGGCCACTTCCTTGCTCACCAGTCCTTGGCGCGGACGCATGATGATTTCTCCCGCCTGTTCGTCGTTGATTGGCTGGAGGCAATAGCGGTTGTTCTTCAGGTCCGGAATATCCGTTGTGCTTCTCTCGAGATAGCTCAGAAAGTCTTCTCGTAATGTGAAGATAAGATGAAAATCACTGCCCTGCTTATAATTGGAGTTGGATTTAGCCAGAGAACCAAGACCCAGATCAAGAATATCATTCCCTCCGAGGCTTGTGTTGGTTCCCTCAGTAGGCGTGTCTGCCGCATCAAGGCTGTCCGGCATCACATTGTTTATCAGGTCCGCGAGCTCGCGGAAGAATTTATCCTTTTTCTCCCGGCTGCTTTCAAGTGTGAAGATTTCCTAGAACTGATCAAATACGAAAAGTGGCATGAGAATACTTCCCTCGGAATCCCGGAATTCCACTCGATGGAAATACTCCCACAGACTTTCGTCCGACGAGGCCGCAGTAAGTTCCGTTCGGACGGCTTTCCCTTCAGCAACCGCCGGAGCGAAGGCTCTTTCGATTGCGCTTTTTATCTGTTCGAGATACGACGTAGCCGAGTTGTGTTCAAGTCGTATATATACGGGCATTACTCCCTGCCGCCGGACACGTGGAAAAACTCCCGCATTCAGTATCGACGACTTGCCTATGCCAGAGCGCCCATACACCACCGTCTGCGTATTGCGGAGCACCAACCCCGTAAGAGTGATAATTTCCTCCGAGCGGCCGTATATCACCTCCCCTTCTCTATAAGTCCTCAGTCCAAGCCAGGGATTTGAAAGCCCTGTTTCTGTATTCTTTTCCATTATAGGAATATTTGATAGTCTGTTGGATGTACTTGTGTGTGTGTGATTTGTGTCTCGCCTCAGCCTTTGAATTTAGTCAGCCGGTCCAGTGCGCCGTTTATGTTATCAAGCAATGCCGAAAAATTCATTTCCCGTCCGAACGACAGTGAATTGTGCGCCTTGATGCCCCGTGGAATGTCGGCATTGTAGAAGTCGAATCCTTCCTCATGCACCGGGATGATGAATGTCCGTCCCTCGCCGACGCTTTCCTGTATTGTCAGAGCCTTTTTCCACTCCTGCCTATATACGTGGGCATCCATGGCTTCCTTCTGGATGTTGTGGGTGAATATCGGCACAAATACTTTCGTCGTCTCAATGGCATTCTCGATTTCTTCCATGAACTTCGACCCTCCAAGCAGATTGTTCCTGTCATACCACACATTCAGCCCCTGCTCCGATAGAAAACGATATAGATATTCCGCTATTGCCGAATCCGAACGCGAGTAAGAAATGAACACATCCGAGCCCTTCTGCGGACGCGCAAAGCGGTCGTCCTCATGCTGTTCGCGATATTGGCGCACGCGCCTTTCGATTTCATCCACTATTTCCTCTGCACTCTTGTTCGTGGGCAGGAATGTGTCTATGCGGCGCAGATATTCCACAAGTGTCTCATGTGTTTTCTCGTCCTTGGCCATTAGCCCTTTGGTCTTTGTGTCCGGCGTCTTGTTCATGCAGAACCAGATAAAACGAAAGAGCCAGTCGCTGTAGCCGCAGCCAAGCATCAGCAGATACTTTTCTTTCAATTGGTCGCAGAGCTCGTCGGGACGCGTCTGCACGCTCATCCAGCTCTTGCAGAAATCGAGCATATCGTTGTCCGTCAGCACATACCTATGGTGCTGCCCCGGAGCGCGTCCGAACATGTAATACACCGTCGGCGCAGTCATGTCGTCGCCCGACGGGATGTCTCCTATTCCTGGCTTGCGGTCCTTCGCCGGGTCGTTGCTGAAGGTAAGTACCCTCAGTGTGCGCCCCTCCCACACTCGCCGCATCTCCTCTTCAACCACAGGCGCGAAGCTCGTGGTGATCACAAACGGAAAAAGCTTCAGTCTCAACAGGCGTTGAAGCAGTTTCGATGGCCTGAAGTTTTGGACCACATTCCGGGGGTTGGCGAATATGTTGTTCACCAGCACGTAGATGCTGTCCCTCGTGATAGTCTGAGAATTTGTCGCCTTTGCAAGAGCGGAAAGAAATTCGGGGTCGTACACGAGTTGAGAAAAGGTCTTGTGCTTGTTTGCAAGATGCAGCTGGCGGTCGATCGACGATATTATGAACTCATTGATATTCATATCGTCGTCGTTGAAGTCGCACAGCACATCAGGCCCGATGACTGGAACTACGTTGCCCTTGACGACGGCTTCCACAAGCGCGTCCCATTTGTCTTTTTCAGGGTCCAGACCGTCGAATATATCTATTCCGTTCAGAAAATCCATAGCTCGAAATTATGTGAAAAATGAATTGGAGACCGATGCCATGTGGCATCAACCTCCAAAGATAAGCTTTTTTTGTCTGATACGCAAATAAAAAAAGCTCCCGCAGCCTGAGAGGCCTATAAGGAGCTTTCATATCGTGCGCATGAAGGGACTCGAACCCATACGTCCTGAGACATTAGATCCTAAGTCTAACGCGGCTACCAATTACGCCACATGCGCTTCGGATTTGTCTGCAAAGTTAGACATTTATATCTTTAATTCCAAATTTTCACTCCTAATTTTGGCATATTTGGCCTATTTTTTGATCCACGAACACTTTTAGGCCTGACGATAGGGTAAATACCGATTTTTTTTTGCAACTTTGCACTCTGAATTTTCGGGTCCTTAATGATTGGATTTGATTTCCTATAGCATACAAATGAAATTTCCTGCATCTGTAATAGCATCTGCCCTGAATGGCACCGTCGACGGAAACCCCGATGTTGAGGTCAGCTCCTTTGCGAAAATAGAGGAAGCTCGGCCCGGCGACCTTACTTTTCTGGCAAACCCAAAATACACGCATTTCATCTACTCCACTGAAGCTTCCGTGGTCCTCGTCAGCAGGGACTGTCTCTGATACACAA
>CAMWQB010000055.1 GCA_947176295.1 uncultured Porphyromonadaceae bacterium | reverse complement strand
GGGACACAAGGATTTTCAGTCCTTTGCTCTACCAACTGAGCTATGGCACCGTTTTTGTTTTGCGATGCAAAGTTAGGGAGTTTTTTTTAATTATGCAAGTTTTTGGAGATTTTTTTATGGCGTTTTTTTGTTGAAGTTGGGATTTTACTCTGATACTCAGCTTGAAATATTTTTCAGGATGTTTCGGAGAGCGCTTTTGAGGCCGGGTGAGAGACTGGACTGGTTCATCATTGCGATTTCGATAAGGAGCTCGCGCATGAGGTCGGGGTAGTTGCGGCACATGGCGTGGGCTTGCTTGAGGGCGAGGGCGCGGATGGCATAAGGTTCTGTGGAATTGATCTTTGAGAGGCAGTAGTCGAGGAAGTCGACTCGCGGGTTGGTGTCCGGGAGGGGAAGCTGAGCGAGGATGGTGAGCAGCAGGCGCCGCTTTCCTGTGTGAGATTCGGTAAGGAGGGCGTCGATGAGGGTGTTACGGTGTGGGATGAGCCATGCTTGCTCGTTGCGGGGGATGTGTGTGATGACCCACAGGGCGTTGTAGGCTGTGCGTGGGTCGGGGCTGATAATCAAGTCGAGGAGTTCGTTTTTGACGTTGCTATTTTCGTCGTCGTGGCATTGGCTTATGATTTGGCGGATTTCGCGTAGGTGGATTCGGGTTTGGAGCAGGTCTGTGAGGGGCACGGCGAGTTATCGTTTTTCGGGTCATTATGGTTTCCCCTGCAATTAGGACCGGGCGGGGGGAAGGGATGGAGGTTTTAATTTTGCAATGCGTTTCGGCTGGGTAGAGTACCGTGGACAAAGTTAAGTATTATTATCCAATTCGACAAGAGGCTATGATGGGTTGCAAGATGATGTGTGCGGGGATGATTTTGGCAGTGGTGGTGAACTGCGATTGCCGGGGGAAAATATGAACGACCTCCGGGGATGGTGGAGGTCGTTCTTGGCTTGCGTTAGCAAGACTTCCTGCTCTTATATGGGCTATTCGGCGGCTTCGGCTTCGAGATATGCGGCAATCTCTTCGTCGGACATGGTGAGGGTGTTTTCGGGGTCGATGTTTAGTTCTTCCATTGCAGCCACGTCCATGTCGCCACTGGTGAGGTTGAAATTCATCTCCTTATACTTGTTCATCATGTTGTTCTGTGTGGTGACGATTTCTTTGAGCAGCGGAATTGCTTTTGTGGCTTTAACGATTTGCATGTTAGCTTTCTTGCGGCTGGCGTCGCCAACGAATGGGATGGCATCCTGTCCAATCTGGAAGGCGTTTGTGGTTGTGCCGAGGGCGAGGTTGGTTGCAGCAAGAGCGACGTTTGTACCGTATAGTACGCCCTTAGCCACTTGCTCGAAAGCTTCGCCACGGTGGCGGATGGTCCCGTTCTTATCGACCGGGGCGATGATGGTGGTGCCATCGGGGCTCTTTACCATAGCTATAGTGTAGAGAGGCACGTTGTCCTCAATGCCTTTGACGAGGGCGAAGAAAGAATCGGCTTCGTCATACCACTTATCAATATCAAGGCCGGAGGATGCAGGTTTATCCCATTCAAGAGCCTGAAGGTCGGTAAGGATTTCTGAAACGGAGCGCTGCTTCTTTTTGTCTCTTTTCTTTTTCTCTTTTTCGGCCTTCTCGCGTTCTTTTTTTTCTTTCTTCTCGCGATCTTTCTTTTCCTTTTCAGTTTCTACCTTATCGGAGTTCGCGGCCTGTTCGGTCTGAACCGGTTCGTCGTAGACATTAGCGGCTGTACTCATCGGGGCTATGAGAAGGAAAGCCACCAGGGGCAAGATCATTTTTTTCATTGTGATTGGTATTAATTTTTTTGGAAATTACTTAGTATTAATGGCTTTAGCATATATATTTGTAGCAATCGTGCGATCGGAGCTTGAATCGAGGGAGAAAATGAGCTTGTTTCTTTTCCCGGCTTGAATATCATATTTCTTACGGGATGCAGGATCGCGAAGGATTACCTCCACGGATGCATCGGGTCGGCTCGTGAGGTGCTCGGAGATTTTCTTAGGTAGATACACGCCGAAATGCCCCGGCCCTAAATAGGATGCTTTGACGGGATAAGCCGCAGGCGCCCCGGGCAAAACAAATTCGACGAGAAGGGATTTGGCATCGAGAGGCTTTGGATTTCCGTCCGGTCCGACAAGGATTTCCTTACGATTGTTCATCTCCGTTACAGAAAAATCGAGATATACGGAATTGCGGTATTCACGCGCACGCTCGGCGTAGTGCCTTGCATTGTTCTCCATGCCCGGCACGTGGAGAGATTGAAGCTCGCCGGCCATTCGAGCCAGAGAGTCGGCCCGCGAAGCAAGCTCCTCGCGAGAAGCAGTAGGACGCTTGACGAAGAAGTCGCGCAAACGACGCCACGCGGCTCTAAAGTCTCTGTCGATGAGACTGTTCACATCGTAGAGCCGAGAACTAACCATCGACAATATTTCAGGCGAGAACTGGCCTGAATTCTGAAGAATATCGCTATATAGCGCCTGCGCGGAATGAAAATCAAGATTTGAGAATGCCCGGTCGGCCTCGATAAGAGCGGCAGGAGGAGCCTGAATTTCGATTGTATAAACAGAGGCCGGTTTTATTTCGTTGATTCCAAATTGCGACAAGTGAATATCAAGAGGCGAACAATCGGGGTGATGGACGACGATATTCTTGGGCCCCTCGGCTCCGGGAGCAACCTTAAGGCGGTAGTTTCCGCCATCGATTTTTTCGGGGTCATCGAAGAGGCCTTCGGTTTCGAACCAGGCATCGTCAAGTCCGAGGTTAACGATAATCCAGGAATAATAAGCGTTGCCGTTTACCAGAGGGAGGGACGTATCGGACTTAGCCCTCATGTCGCGTTCGTCATGCCAGATGCTGTCGATCTTTAGAGTAGAAGCACCGTCTCCAAAGGCAGCCGCACTGCGCTTCACGAGTTGCGAACGTAGGTTCTGATACCTGCGGTAAGCTTCCATTGAACTTGTGAGATCGTAAATATCCTTGGCGCACTTCATCATCCTGATACGCGTATTACGATCGGAGGATGCCGCATTGTTATTGAGGAAATCGAGATGAGCCTTCATCTTATCCATCATTGCCAAGCGCTGAGAGGCGAGAGTGGCATACTCTCCCCCACCCTCCAGATATTGGCGGTAGTATTTGCGGGCGAGAGGATAATCAAGGTCGGCGAAAGCTCGGTGAGCGCGGACGAGCGCAGCCTCAGGCACGTCGACCCTTATGCGATAGCTACGGCCGGGCTTGAGAGTTTCGCGGAAGCCGAGGGCCTCGAAGTCGAGCACACAGGGAAGGTAGTCGGGATGGACCACGGTCATGCTTTTGCCGTATGCGCCGCGAGAGGCTGGAGAATCGGCCACTACGCGGGCATAGATTGTGGTAGGAGTAGCTTCGCGGGTCTTGTCGGTGGCAGCAAAGTTATCGGCGCTGACCTTTGCCCCGAGGACAGGCTCGGAAAAGACCACTTCGACGTATGCAAGCATCGGGTTGCCGTTGGAAGGCGTGTCGAGAGATTCCATCGAGCGAGGTTCAAGCGAAGCCAGCTGAGCCACGGCCGCCGGCAAGGACGCGAGAACACATGCGAGGACAATAAGCAAACGTTTCAGCATGGCGTCAGTCGAGATTTATTTTCACCGCATCGATTATGTTGAATCGCGTGGGGTCCTCCTTCTCGGTCCATCCGCGGAAGAGAATCTGAGGTTGGTCCTTGCGACCGAAATCCCAGATTACGAACAGATTGCCAACATCGGAGTAGTGCGTGGAAAAGTAGCTCTGTTCGCACTCCACGGCATAATATCGGCCCTGGTCGTCGAGCGGATGACCATAGACTGTAATGTCGGAGAACTTCACTTCGATGACGGCATTGTTGCGGAAGTTGGAGCGAAGTCGGTTGATATATCCTTCCTTGTCGAGATTTTTATAAGTGAACTTCTCGCCGGAGGGGGTGTACTTGCGGCTGCCTGTAACGACCAGGACGTCGTCGCTGAGGAAAGTCTTGAACCATGAGAGGTCCTTTTCGTGATAAGCCGTGGCCATTGCTTCCATCCAGTAGAGGATGGTGAGGCGCCGGCTTTCGTCCTTGACCTCGGTCATTCCATTCATCATCTTCTGGAACTGATTCCGTTCGATTGCCACGAACACGTCGATGATCTTACCCGTAGAATCGAAGCGGAATCCTATCTCCTCATAGTGAGTGTCGGCAGGATTGTCGGGATTAATGAAGATCACAGGGATGTTTCGGAGCTCATACTCTCCATACTGATTCATGGCCACCTTTTCGGATATGGGCGTATTGAAATCCACGTCGAAAGATGCATAGCGTATGTGCTGAGTTGCCCAAAGGTCGTTCATTACATATCGGGCATCGTCCTTGATGCCGACGCCGGAATAATTCATTCCGCGGTTGAGGTCGGCGGCTTCATTCATCTGTCGGAGGATACGGGCAGTGTTTCGTTCGATTGCTGCCTTAAGGTCCGGCATGTGGTCGAGGCCGTGTGAAACTTCCACGTCGACGTCGTAGTCCACTGCCGCATAAACGGGTGCCACCCAAAGGATGGCAGCCAGCAGAGAGATAAAAATTTTCTTCATATCTGTGAGACAAAATTATTTCTTGAGGAACCAATAATACGATTTGAGATCGTCAGGCGAGGGCAAAGATTTACCTGAGGGGTATTCGGTGCGGGTACCGTTGGAGAGCACAGGCGAAAGCACACGGGCCACCCCTCCTGAAACAGAAACAAGAAAAGCATGCCGGGCATACTTGGTGTAGCCTTTGCCGTAGACACTTACCCCCCTCGAGTTTTTCTCCCCGGCGAGACACTCCACCAGCTCGCGCTCGGACTTGCAGCGCAGGAGCGCAGATATGGTAGAACCGATACGCCCCGAGGGTATATATTCCTGTGCGTCCTGCGAGGCAGATATACCTTGAGAGGTAGTGACACCCTGTGGCGCAGGCTCCAACCATACTTCCTCGGGCTCCTCACACTCGAGCTCCTCCTCGACCGGAGCTTCTGCGGCAGGTCCTGCAGGCTCGATCGCGATTTGGATGTGAGCTTCCTCGGGCTCGGAGGCCTGAGCCTCGGCGGGTACCTTGGCCGGCTGTGCGGGAGACACACCCTGCGGGGATTTGGCAGGAGCCGCCGGAGCGGCAGCAGGCTCGTCGGGCATCGAGGCCTCGGGCGGCACACCGCTGCGCAGCGTCTCCGTGGCCACGAAGAGAAATACGCGATGCTGCCCGAGGACCTCGCCATTGATGCGATGTATATGCGCCTGCACATCGGCTACATCGGCCGGGACGGCCACACCGCTTGCCGCACTCCATTGGTTCACTTGCTTCAGGAGCTCGCTATGCGCCATTTCATAGGCCACTTTAATATCGGAATCGCGGACCACGGAATATAAGTATTTCCCGGACTTGTCCTGCATGACCTCTTTCACGCTTTGTGCCCTCAGCGAGGGGATGCAGCACAGGAGCAGAAGTAGAAGGATTGACAGAATTCTCATTTCGATTTTTACTTGATATTTGCGTTTGAATTTTTTTCGCCCCACAGGTCGGAGAGGTTGTGGAGCTTGATATACGGATGGAGAATGGCGCGGATAGCCGGGGCGGACCGCTCCGACGCACCGGCATTGAAAAGAGCCGGGAGGTCAATTTCGAGTTCGAGCTTGTGGATGTAAGCAAGCTCGGGATTGTGGAACACCACCACGGCCTCCATCGGAGCATCATCTCGCATAATGGAAACACCGAAAAACACCTCGCACCGATCCTTATCGCCGAGTATCTCGCGCAAGGCGCTCAGGGAGGTGTCGAAGGCCCGGCGCTCGAGCCTGTAGTCGATCATTTCCATTGCCACCCTTGCATCCGGCATGCCTTCGATGCAGAAAAGATTGGCCACACTCTCGGCCGGGAACTCCGGGCTCCAGACGGGGTGCGCGCCCGTGGCATCTATCCACCTGTGGTTGGCAAGATGGCCGAGATAGAATTCATGGCCTTCGCGCCGTATGATATTAAGCGAATCAGGTTGGGAAGTCGGGCGGACGTTGGCGCTCAAAGGCGCGGCATGGCGTGCGGCAAAAACATTTGCGAGCCTGTTGAAGCTCTCTTTCTGAGACGTTCCGCGAATGAGATTGAAAGAAGCCGGGAAGGAGATGCGCCCCATCTCAAGAGAGTCTTGCATCCACACTATCGAGTAGCGCCGTCCCATTTCCATCATGAAACAGACGCCCGTTGCGCGCGGCAAAAGCTCTGTAGCTTCGGCAGTGAGAGGGAAGGAAATATCCACCTCGTCGAATTTCATGCGACGCTCGGCAGTTCCGTCCGGGACGTGTTCAGATATCATTTCGCCGACATATCGGTCGACAAAATCGCGGAATTGCGAGGGGATAGAAGCTTCGAGAGTAGGAGGGAAAAGAGAGCGCGCGCCGGCCAAGCCGCCGCAAAGAAGCAGCAGCACAGCCGACAGCGCTATCTGGAGGGCAGGTCTCATTATTAAAGCTTAACGTTCAAGCCTCTGAGAGGACGATTTTCGCCTGAGCGTGAGACAAAGTCGCCTCCGCGGAGTACATTGTGGCGGATATCAGCGCGCTCGATTCTATCGCCGCTTTGGATGTAGAGCTTGCTTCCGTCGCTCTTGCCGAGGTCGAGTGCGTAATCGCGCCGGAAAGTGATGGTCGTATAGCCATTGCCCTTTTCTATCGTGGCAACCCCGCCGAGGACAGAGCTCGGGGCGGGGGCAGGTTCCGGATCCTTCGCAACTTTCTCGGACTCCTGAACCTTGGGATCCTCTGCAACCGCGGTAGTCGTATCGGAGGTCTGAGTATCGTCCGGAGCGGTAAGGGTATCGATACCCTGCGGATCGATTGTCGAAACAGTATCTATCCCCGTAGTATCCACACCCTCTCCGGATACTTGGCCGCCACTGCCTGAGTTATGGCCCCAGAAGATGCCTCCGCCGACGAGAACGAGGCCTACAGCACCGAAGAGCAGGCCCTTCGTTCGGCCGCTCATTCCCGACTTGACGGGGGTGAGCTTTGCACCGCAGACACTACACTTGAAATCGCTGAGGCGCTGCACGTTTACGGACTGAACTTCGCCCGAGGCGCACTTGGGGCAATCGCCGGTCTCTCCCGTGTCGGGGTTGAGATAGGAGTGGTTCTGACAAACGCCCCTCTTTATATTTCCGCCCTTAGGCGGGCGCATGGATGATCGAGTTGCCATTATATGAATTTGCTTGTTTTATCGTTTATGAAATCATTATTTAAGAGCATCGAGTGCGGCCGTTGCCTGTGCTGAATATTGTCTAAATAAGGCGGAGTTTGGCGAGCCTGATTCAGGAAGGACAAAGTCCCTCATAATGGACCTGACTATTGAGGACATTGCTTCTTTCTCATTGACATGGCGCGGCTTTGCGAGAGCGGCATCGACACCATCTACAAGCTGTTCGTTTACCTCGGGAGTATATCCCTGAGACGTGAGAAGCCCGGTGATCTTGGGCGAAAGGAGGGAGAATTTCTCTATTCCCCAGGTGTCGGTGGTAACGAGGCCCCAGCCCTTGTTTCCAAGCTCGTCCTCGCCCTTGCGGAGAATATTGAAGGCGACCGCGAGGAAAAGATACTTGATGAGGGCATCGCCCGTGGGGCCGTCGCCTTCGCCGAAGAGCGGGGGGAGCTGAGTGCCATCGCCCTCGATGTGGAGCACAACGGAGTTTGTTATATTCGCCGCTTCATTAGGACTCTGGGTTAGAGCCTCATACTTCCTGCGCAGGAAGGGCATATAGTCGATTGTTCGGGCAGGGAAAACATTCTCATAGGCCACTATTGTTATCTCTTCCGGAACCGGCGACTCATAGAAATAAAATTTGCGTGTATCTGAGGCATCGTAAGCTTGCCTAAGTTTTATCTTCAGTTTTTCCACAAAGGCACTCAGCTCCTCATCGTCGGTCTCGAGATTGGGGATAGCAACCATCAAGATAGAATTCGGGCCTGCTGCAGTAATTTGAGTGGGGTTATCGGTATTAGGCATATTCTTATTCACCGCCTGTTGATCGAGGGTTATGAATACGCCAGAATTATTGACAATCTCGGTAGCAAACTTACCTATTGCATCTTCGCTGTGGCCATACATCTGGTAAAGCTGCTCAAGGACATTGAGGCCGAGAACGGGCTTCTGACGCATAAGTTCGGCATGATAGGATGAAACAAGCTCGTCGAGCACCTCGTGGGCCAACTTTTCAATCTTCGCAGGTGAGGACAAACACTTAGTGAGGGTCTCGAAAGATGATCCTGCACCCTCTGCCATGCGGTCGCGGAACTTCTGCGCCATGGTTTCCATCTTCTGCCTGTCATGGAGAAGGTCCTTTTCGAATACGGCAAGGCGCTCGAGGTCGGCCACCTCGATTTTGTTATCGCGCAAATCCGGTTCTCTCTCGGGTGTATTTGCACCGATAAGCGATGCGAGGTCGCCCACGCTCTCGTCCATACGGCCCACAAACTTCTGGACCTCGGCCTGCAGGTCCATGAACTGCTGGATAAGCTTGGGTAGAAGGGCCTTCTGGAATATCTGGAGCGATGCGCGGCGTGTGCGGGCCACGTACTCGTCCGTGAGCAGGTCAGCATATTCCTTGAAGAGATTTTCCTTACTTCTCTTCAAAAAGCCTATTATGAGACCCGTATTCATATACTCATCCAGAATTGCGGCCCTATCCTTGACAAAAGCATCGATCTCGTTGTCGAGCTCAACAATTTCGGCATCAATTCCCCTGTTCTTCGCCTGAAGAAGAGCGAGAATCTGTTCGGTGATGAGCCTGACATCAAGAGCCGAGTATTGGCCTGTCTGCCATTGGGAGAAGAGATTCGTGCGAATTTTATGGACAATGGTCGCAGCGCTGTCCTTCACAACCACAGGATTAGCCTTGGCCATGAAGTATTGCTCCACACCCTTTTCGTCGCGGAAACCCTCTTTGTATCTCTCATCGAAATATTGTTCGAGAATAGCCAAGGGTTGGCCCATTTCCTTGGCAGAGGCATAGCTATAATCCAGAGCCACCTCATTACGCCAGAAATCGTCGAAGGTGGGCACGGGCTTGCCATTGGCCGGGGGAAGGATGGGCACACTCAGCGACAGATCCGCATCGCTGAGCTGCCAGTTCTTCAAATTGGCCTTATTGAGGTACTCACCATAATCGCGGGCCTGAGCAGGCTTCTCGTTTAGGTAACCGCGGTCGTTGTCGTAGTTCTTGTAGAGCATCATGGCCATGACCGTGCGCGCCACGTTCTCCGAAGCGTGAAGAGTGAGTTTGTCAGAGGGATAGCGCAGCCTCTTGATGCCGAAAGAACCGATAGCCTTTGAGCGGGCGCGTTCAAAAGTCTGCCCATTTCTCGTGTTTGTCTTGTACTCGATAACGTAATCCAGTCTGTTCTCGCTTTTGAAATATTTATCGAGTTCTATCATAGCCTCGCTCGGCTTATTGAAGATGCGGAAATACATCGTGTCGGCAATAAGGGCCGGAAGAGTTTTAAAGCTATCCACCACTACACCGTTGCGGTTCACATTGGTATAAACAGTGAGACCGAACTGCTTATTTTCATTAGGATTAGGAAGCTGGATATGTTCTGCCCCGGAGCTAACATCGGAAGGTAGAAAAGCCCCGACATTGAGGGCGCTGAGTTCGGAAAGGGCGGCATAGCCATTGGCATGATATCGTCCGGCATCCGCTCCTGTAGGAGGAAGCTGCTCCGGAATCATCGCAAACACTTCTAGTTTTGCAGCAGGGAAGTGGACTAATATTTGCGCAACGGCGTCGACTATGGAGCCGGAACCCGTGCCTCCGGCAAGACCTGCAAAGATATGGATTTCCAATTCATTGGCATTACCGATAGTCTGCTGCAAATCTTTGATTATATACTTCAATTTATTTATATACTCATGCACACTAGCAGCAAAAAGGATACGCCCTGCACGACGTTTCTGCCCGGCTGCGGCTCCGACATTGCCAAGAGCGTTTTTCAAGAATGTTGTAGCACCCAACACATGCTTCATTGTAGGATAAGCAGCCGGTGAGGCGAACATGGCGTTCAAATCCACGTTTTTAATACCCAGATATTCGTTTGGAGTTATCGCCGTATCCAGTCCATTTACCTTCAAATCGTCGTTTCCGGCGAGCTTAGCAGGAGTGGCATTCTCATCGGAATCTACATAGAGAAAACGGACCGGAAGCCTTTCACGGTCCTGAACATCGGGATATTCTTCCCAAAGGCGTTTGCGGAAGTCGCGGAGCACCTTATAGCCTGTGCCGCCGAGACCTATTAGAATGTGGTTTGCCATTGCGTGATATTATATGATTAGAATTATTTCGCTGAAGCGAAGCGCCGCGCCTGCCTACGCGGACAGGCACACGACGGCGCGTGTCCAAAGTCAGGACGACAATGGACACACCGACAACGGCCTCTGCCAAAGCTATCAGCAGGGCCTTACGGATATATGAATCGAGATATGAATGCGCCTGAACGGCAAGGGTCTCTACTTGTTCGGAAACAAGATTACCTGTACCCCCCCCCGTTTACTAACTCATTATTTATCAACTGATTAGCAAAATCAGAGACTTCATCGATACTTCCCTTAAGATTGTATGCCCCAATTGCGGGGACAAACTGCACCAAGAGCAGGACAGATGTGATTGCGGCGACGACAATCCCACCGGGGGAAAGCGATGCATCAGGCTTAAATCCCTTTATCAAGAACCAAACTATGGCACAAAACAGCACGACAGCTCCCGCACTGAGCAGGAAAGCCCGGAAGGAAACAGCACCAAATTGCCACAGTAAATTAAAAATCATGGGAAAAAGAAGTATAAGGCGGATTTTGCGCAAATATATGAAAAATCCATAAAACACACCTTTGCGTTTGCATCTTTTAACAAACCATTATTTATCGGCCGACCTTGCGAACAATGGGAGAGAGACATGCATTTATAGAATATATAGCTATTTTTCAAACACATTTTCAACTACCTATAGATATGGAGATCATCAATTGGCTCGTGGAAACGCTGCGCGACAATCCGGCGATAGCGATTTTCCTTACGCTCGGAATCGGCTTCTGGATAGGACGCTTCAAATACAAATCGTTCTCTCTCGGCACCGTTACGTCGGTGCTCCTCATCGGCGTGCTGATGGGGCAGCTCAACATCCCCGTACCGGGTCCGCTGAAGCAGGTCTTTTTTCTTCTGTTCCTCTTTGCCATAGGCTACAGCGTGGGGCCTCAGTTCTTTGCTTCGCTGAAGGGCTCGGGATTGAAGCAGGTGCTGTTTGCCGTGGTGATGTGCGCTATAGTTCTCGCCACGACGATCGTGGTGGCCAAACTTTTCGGCTACAACCCTGGCGAAGCTGCCGGCCTCTTTGCAGGCGCGCAGACTATTTCGGCTGTGATAGGCGTGGCCGATGATGCTATTCAGAATATGAGCGCATCGGCCGCGGACAAAGCTTCGTGGACCAATATCGTGCCCGTAGCTTACGCCGTAACCTATATCTTCGGCACAATCGGCTCGGCCTGGATTTTGGGCACGCTCGGCCCGATGATGCTCGGCGGACTGAAAAAAGTGCGCCAGCAGACGGAGGACCTCGAGCGCAGCATGAATCAGGACCCCACGGACTCGGATCCCGCTCTCGTGAATGCATGGCGCCCGGTGGTATACCGCGCATATAAGGCGGAAGGCTCTTATTTCGACCAAGACCGAACCGTAGGCGATGTGGAGGCCTACATGGCTTCGCAGGGCAGACGCCTCTTTGTGGAGCGCGTACGCTCGGGCGAGAACACAGTTTCCCAGCCGGCTCAGGAATATAGAATCTCGAAGGGCGACGAGGTGGTGCTCTCCGGGCGCCGCGAGTTCATCATCGAGGATGAGTCGTGGATCGGCAGCGAGATTTCCGACCCGACCCTGCTCTCGTTCGCAGTCGAGCAAATTCCTGTGATGGTGGCTTCGAAACACGTAATAGGCATGACGGTGAACGATTTTCGCCAGTCGAAGCTGACGCATGGGGCTGTCATCGGCAGCATCAAGCGAGGAGGCGTGGAGATTCCGGTGCTCGGGCAGACGCGCCTGCAGCGCGGCGACATCCTCACGCTCAGCGGCCCCATTGCCGACGTGAACGCTACGGCCGCGTATATAGGCTATGCCGATAAGCCCACGACGGCTTCGGACATGGTGTTTGTGGGCCTTGGCATCGCCATCGGCGCGATTATCGGGGCCATAACCCTGCGCCTCGGAGGCATTCCCATCAGCTTGTCGACAAGCGGCGGCGCGCTCATTGCGGGGCTCGTGATGGGCTGGCTGCGCTCGAAGCATCCTACCTTCGGACGCATCCCCGACTCGGCCGTGTGGATTTTCAATAATGTTGGCCTTAACATGTTTATCGCCGTGATAGGCATCTCGGCCGGACCTACATTCATATCGGGCCTGCAACAGGTGGGATGGCAGCTGCTTGCAGCCGGGGCTATCGCCACGACGGTGCCTCTGCTTCTCGGGCTTCTCATCGGCGCGAAGATATTCAAGTTCCATCCGGCCATCAACCTGGGCTGCGTTGCCGGCAGCCGCGTAACCACGGCGGCTCTCGGTGCGATTCAGGATTCGCTGCAGTCGACCGTGCCCGCGATGGGCTATACTATCACTTACGCCATAGGCAATACGCTACTCATCCTTTGCGGGCTGGTGATGGTGTTCGTGATGTAGGATTCCCCCACATATATACAATGAATTATAACTAACTCTCTCACAATATTCTCCTCTATGAATCCCAACCAAAGAAAACAGGAACGCGAGCTCTCGAAGATGAGCCCGTTCGAAATTAAAAACGAACTTATAAAGCTTGCCAAAAAGGACGCTCGCAAGGCTACGGGGCAATTCCTGAACGCAGGCCGCGGCAATCCCGACTGGATTGCGATGACGCCGCGAGAGGCTTTCTTCCTTCTAGGGCAGTGGGCTCTTAGCGAGTGCGCCCGCACCTTCAAGGCCGAGCCTGGGATTGCAGGCATGCCGCAGAGCAAGGGGGCTATGGAGCGGCTGAACCACTTCCTGATCGTGAATTCCACCTTGCCGGGAGCTATGCTTCTCCATGATGCAATCAAGTATTGCACGTCCACACTGGGGATAGACCCGGACGCGCTGGCCTACGAATGGGCCGAGGGAATAATCGGCGACGAATATCCCACGCCTGTGCGGATGCTTGAACACACGGAAGAAATCGTGCGCGCTTATCTGGCCAAGGAAATGGGCAACAACGCTCCGGGCTTCGGCCGCGAATACGACCTCTTCGCTACCGAAGGCGGCACCGCCGCGATGTGCTATATCTTCGATTCCCTGCAGGCCAACCACCTCGTGAACAATCACGACCGCATTGCCCTGATGACGCCTATCTTCACACCTTATCTCGAGATTCCCGGGCTCGACCGCTACGAATTCGACGTGGTGAATATCGAGGCTAAAGAGATGGACAGCAACGGGCTGCACATATGGCAGTATCCCGATTCGGAGCTCGACAAGCTGCGCGACCCGTCGGTGAAGCTGCTATGCCTGGTGAATCCGTCGAATCCGCCGTCCTACAAGCTCTCGGACCACTGCATGAAACGCATAGTGGAGATTGTGAAGAAGGACAATCCGAACCTTATGATTGTAACTGATGACGTCTATGGCACCTTCGCCAAGGACTTCCGCTCGCTCATGTACGAGCTGCCGGAGAACACGCTCTGCGTCTATTCCTTCTCGAAGTATTTCGGAGCCACGGGCTGGCGCCTCGCCGTGGTGGGGCTGGCGAAGGAAAACATCTACGACAAGCTGCTTGCGGAGCTGCCTGAGATTCAGCGCAAGGACCTGCATGAGCGCTACCGTTCGCTCACACCCAACCCGGATGCAATTCCTTTCATCGATCGACTTGTGGCCGACTCGCGCGCCGTGGCCCTCAACCACACGGCCGGACTCTCTACCCCGCAGCAGATACAGATGGGGCTCTTTGCGCTGATGTGCCTCCTCGACACTGAGGACCGATACAAGAAGACGATGCAGGACATGATCCACGGCCGCCTGGATGCGCTGTGGGATTCGGCCGGATTGACCCTCGTGCCCGACAAGGACCGCGTGGGCTACTACTCCGAAATCGACATCATGGTCTGGGGCAAGAAGTTCTACGGCGAGGAGTTCTGCCAATGGCTCCGCTCCAACTACGAGCCGCTCGACGTGGTGCTACGGCTTGCGAAAGAAACCTCGGTCGTGCTTCTCAACGGCAGCGGCTTTGCCGGCCCGGACTGGAGCGTGAGAGCCTCGCTGGCCAACCTCACAAAAGACGACCACGTGCTCATCGGCAAGGCCTTCAGCAAAATTCTTGATGCCTACCATCAGGAATTCCTTGAGGCCAAGAAATAGGAAGTCAAATAATCCCTGAATTAATCACATCGGATTTACAAACGTCCGGTGTGATTAATTTTGTATGTATATAAAGAAAAATCAGAGCTATCCTCACGGGCGGCTCTGACTGTCTTACACATAGTACTTAATGTTAGATTATATGTCTATTCCAGATTTGTTTAATATGAAAGCATTCACTCAATGCTT
>CAMWQB010000054.1 GCA_947176295.1 uncultured Porphyromonadaceae bacterium | reverse complement strand
GTATTCCCCAGCTTATTATAAATCCGCGCAACATCTACGTTCTCCCGCCCAAGCTTCGTCTCCATGATGCTCAACGCGCGCCCGTACCATTCCTCCGCCCCGGCGTAATCGCCCCGGTCGTGGCACACGTCGCCAATCACCCCCGACACTGCCGCCTCACTGACGCTCCCCCGCGCGTCCTGCCGGCGCGCACTCCCGAGAGCCGTCGTGAGGTATCGCATCGCCAGAGGATAGTCCGCCACGTATTCCCTTATGTAATTTCCCGTTTTTAGCAGCCATTCCGTATTTGTCGTGTCCGCATCCGCAATATCGCGGTAGATTTCAAGAATCTTGCCCTTGTTCTCAGCGCCGCCGGCAAGACGGAGCGTCTCTATCTGGCGCTCAGCCGAGGAGTAAAGGCTGTCGATCGAAAACCCCAGGTCGCTCCTCACTCCCGAAAGATGCACGATAGCGGCATCCACCCGCCTTCGCTCCCCCAGAGCCTCCACAAGCTGCTCCTTGATGCGCAGGTCCTCATATTTCCGGATTGCCTCATCGAACAACCCCTGCTCCACAAGCCCGATTATCTCCTGCTCCCCGGCCGATACCTCCGACAGGTCGATGCGGGCGAAGCGGTCGACATACGCGTCCAGATTATCGAGCTGGCGGTCATACTCAGCGCTCACCTCCGCAAGCCGCGCGCGGTATTCCTCCTCCTTCAGCTTCCCATCACGCTGCAGGCGCGCAAGCTCATCCCTCTCCTTCTTGTACTGAGCCGAATAGCGCTCCTCGGAGTTGCGGTAGTAGTTATCGCGGATACGCTTGAAGCGGTCTGCACGGCACATCACAACCGTAAATGCACTCGTCGGGCTTAGATTCCACTGCTCCACAGCCTCCTTGTTGAAAACCACATAGCCATCTTTCTCGATGCGGCGCACATTCACCCGCTCGCCCGGCTCAAGCGTCAGAAACTCAAGCGCGAAGCTCCCGTCACGATCCGACACCGTGCTTCCTGCCGACCGCACCGTCAGCTCCACTCCGCCGAGCGGCGTCTTCGCCGCACGCTCATTATATTCCCGCACAAGCCCGCGCTGCACAGTCCGGCCACAAGCGGTCCCCGCGCAAAGCAACACAAAAAAGAATAGCACAAATTTCTTCATCTCAACACTATGTTTCGCAGAGCCCGCAACCCCGCCGCCCGCAAAGATAATCCAAATTCCCCAATAATCCACCACCGCTCCCTCAAAATCTTCCCTCCTCCCCTTTATGCCTCTCGCCACTTTTTTTGGAGATATGGGGAAAAATATGTAAATTTGCATTTTCAAAGAATACGCACAATTCTAAGCAAAAAGATAAGTCCTTATGAAATCCGTAGCACGCCTTTTAGCCGAAAAACTTCTCAAGATTAGCGCTGTAAAACTACAGCCTGCAAATCCCTTCACTTGGGCTTCCGGCTGGAATTCCCCGATCTATACCGACAACCGCAAGACACTGTCCTATCCCGACGTGCGCACCTTCATCAAGCTCGAGCTCTCGCGTCTCGTCATGGAAAATTTCGCTGATGCCGATGCTGTGGCAGGTGTTGCAACCGGCGCTATCGCTCAGGGGGCGCTCGTGGCCGACGAGCTCAACCTTCCCTACGTCTACGTCCGCTCCACCCCCAAGGACCATGGCCTGGAAAACCTCATCGAAGGCAACCTCAAGCCCGGCCAGAAGGTGGTAGTGGTGGAAGACCTCGTGTCCACCGGCAAAAGCTCCCTCAAGGCTGTCGAAGCTATCCGCGCAGCCGGATGCCAGGTCGTGGGCATGGTGGCGCTCTTCTCTTACGGATTCCCCGTCGCCGAGAAAAACTTCGCTGACGCCGACGTGAAGCTCCTCACCCTCAGCAACTACGACACGATGCTCGACGTGGCCCTCGAGACTAACTACATCACCGAGAACTACATCGCCACCCTCCAGGAATGGCGCAAGGACCCGGCTGCCTGGACACCCAAACGATAAGCCGTCCGGCACCAACGGAATCTCATTCTTCCACTCCCACAATCACACCCTAAGATAAGATAATGGCACGCTACAGCTCAAAACCTGTTACGGTAGGCCGTCCCGCGGCTGCCGTAGCAGATAAATTCTCCGATTTCTCCGTCCTCGAGTCTGCCCTCGACAGCATGCCCCCGGCCGAACGGGCCAAAGTCGGCGACGTATCCTTCTCGAAAGACGTAATCACCATCACCACCCCTCAGGTCGGAGCCATCAATCTCCGCGCCGTCGAGCGCACCCCCGAAGGCGTGGTCCTCGAAGCCGAGGGTTCGCCAGTGCCCATGAAGCTCGAAATCAGCTTCAAGCCCGTGAGCGCCGAAGCAACGGAAGTCTCCGGCGCCGTCGACGTCGAAATCCCCATGATGCTCAAGCCTCTCATCGGCCCCGCAATGCAGAAAGCCGCCGACCAGTTCGGCGAGATGTTTGCCAAGCTCGTCTGAGCCGGCTTCATACCCTCCTCATCCCCCCCCTCCGGGCCATGAAAAAACTCTCTCTCCTCCTGAAAATCCTCGCATGGCTGCTGATTCTTCCCGCCGCCACATCCTCCTGCGATAATCTCGACGACACACGCATCCCTCCTGCGCCTGTACACCTCGTGTTTCAATCCGTTGCCGACTGGCACACATGGGGCCTCGGTGGAGCCGTAGAGGCCAAGCGCTTCATCCTCACCGACACCGAGCGAACGCCCTCCGGCTATCCATACACAGCCCTCGACCGCACAGGTTTCGGAGGCCTTCTTCTGGCCGAGGACGTCAACGGCACAGTCGTGGTCTACGACCTCGCATGCCCCGTCGAATGCAAGGCCAATGTGCGAGTGAAAGTCGACCCCGAAAGCCTCACCGCCGAATGCCCCCAGTGCCACAGCACTTACGACGTATTCAGCCTCTTCGGCCATCCCCTCAGCGGACCTGCCGCCGAGAAGGGCTACGGGCTGCGGCGCTACCACGCTCTCCCCGGCACATCGCCCTATATGGTTATCAGCAACTGACACAGAGCCCCATCCCATTATGCGCCACTACAAAGAGCTCTGGACCATCCTCGCCCTGGCTTTCGCCTTCTTCTTCATCCTCTCATATTTCGACGGGATAGCGATCGGCGACTCCTTCGAGCTCCGCTCGGCAGGATTCGTCCGCGCCCTCACCGACGCACCCCGCAAAACTGCCGCCGCCGACACCACCGTACTCGCCGCCGCAAGCGACGCCCCGGAAGCCAAGGCCACATTCGCCCCGGCCCCGACCGACACTACCGCACAGACAATCCTATTCATAGGCGACTCCATGCTCGACGGCCTCTCGCCCCGAATGGTCGACTACTGCCTCCAGAACGGACACAAACTCATATCATTCCGCTGGTACAGCTCCTCCACAAGCAAGTGGGGCAGCCCCTCGTCGTCCTTACTCAGCGATCTTATCGCAAAACACAAGCCAAGCTACGTATTCATCTGCCTCGGCGCCAACGAGCTGTTCATCAATAACGTCGACACCAAATGCGGCCCAGCCGTCGACAATATCCTCGCCGACATTGGCTCCACACCATACATCTGGATAGGTCCGCCCAACTGGAAGCCCGACACCGGGATAAACGACCTCATCGCCCGCAAGACGCGTCCGGGGACCTTCTTCCTCAGCAACGGCATGAGCTTCGAGCGGCGCAAAGACGGCGCTCATCCCACCGATCCCTCCGCCGCCATGTGGCTCGACTCCGTGATGCGATGGATGCCCGCACACGCCGCACAGCCTATCCGGATGGACTCTCCCCGCAAGCCTCTCCCCGCCAAGGCTCCCGGCCAGATTTCTATCCGCATCCGCCAGCCAAACGAATAAACCCGGCCTATATCACTTCCCATCCCTAAAAGAATCCACGTGTTCGACCTCCTATTCAAATTCCATCCGGGAGAACCGATGCTCTTCTCCAGCGGCACGTTCTGGGCTCTGTTTCTGCTCTTCCTCCCCGCCTACGCGTGGGTGGCAACACGCAGAAGCCGCACGGTGATGGTGCTATTCGTCCTCATATTCAGCTTCTTTTTCTACTACAAAAGCAGCGGAGCATTTGTCGTCCTGCTCGCCGCCACATCCGTCATCGACTGGACCCTGTCGAAAGTCATCGCCCGAAGCTCCTCCCGCGCCATGCGCCGCGGATGCGTAGCCCTGTCCCTGACCTTCTCCCTCGGCGTGCTCGCATACTTCAAGTATGCCAACTTCTTCCTGATGAACCTCTCGGCCATGGTCGGGAGCAACTTCCAGCCTCTCGAACTTGTGCTCCCCGTGGGCATATCCTTCTACACATTCCAAAGCATAAGCTACGTAATCGACGTCTACAAAGGCACCATCCAACCCACACGCCGCTGGATCGACTACGCCTTCTTCCTCAGCTTCTTTCCCGCCCTCGTGGCCGGACCAATCGTGCGCGCCAAGGACTTCCTCCACCAGATAGCCACCCACCGCCCGGCCTCCCGCCCCGACCTCTACTTCGGCTTCTGGCTCGTGCTCCTCGGCATCGTCAAGAAAGCCATTATCGCCGACTACATCGCCCAGTACAACGACCTGATTTTCGGAAACCCCACCGGCTACAACGCCTTCGAGACCCTGATGGGAATCATAGGCTACACCATGCAGATATACTGCGACTTCTCCGGCTACTCCGACATGGCCATAGGCCTCGCCCTCATCATGGGATTCCGCCTCAACGAAAACTTCAACTTCCCCTACAAGTCGCGAAACCTCACCGACTTCTGGCGCCGATGGCACATTTCCCTCTCCACATGGCTCCGCGACTACATATACATCCCCCTCGGCGGCAACCGCAAAGGCACCCGCCGGACATACGCCAACAACATGGCCACGATGCTCATCGGCGGCCTCTGGCACGGCGCTGCCTGGAAATTCGTCTTCTGGGGCGGAATGCACGGCGCAGGCCTTGCAATCCACAAAGCCTCAAAACCTTATCTCGGCCCGTGGAGCGATACCCGCGCCTTCCGCATCTTCTCGTGGCTCATCACCATGACCTTCGTGGCATGCCTGTGGGTATTCTTCCGCGCCGACACCTGGGAGGCCTCGTGGCTCGTGATCCGGCAGGTATTCGTCGGCGACTGGCCCGGCTTCGCAGGCGTGCAGGCCTTCGCCTCCGCCCGCATGCTCTGGCTCATCATCATGATACTCATCATCATAGCCCACGCCCTCCCCACCGGCTTCTGGCCCGCCGCCGGGCGCCTCTTCGTCAGAGCTCCCTTATGGGCCAAACTGCTCATATTCATCCTCGTCGTCCAGACCGTGCTCCAGCTCCAGGGCGAGGACGTGGCCCCCTTCATTTATTTCCAATTTTAAGAGACAAAAGCCCTCAATATGAAATTCATATCCTGGAATGTCAACGGCCTTCGCGCCATCGTCGGAAAAGGCTTCGCCGATATATTCAACACCCTCGACGCCGACTTCTTCTGCCTGCAGGAAACCAAGCTTCAGGAGGGGCAGATCGACCTCCGCTTCGAAGGATACGAATCCTACTGGAGCTATGCCGAGAAGAAAGGATATTCCGGCACAGCCATATACACCCGCCACAAACCCCTGAGCGTCCGCACAGGCCTCGGAATCGAAGCCCACGACAAGGAAGGCCGCATCACATGCCTCGAATATCCCGATTTCTTCCTCGTGAGCGTGTACACCCCCAATTCGCAGAACGAGCTCGCACGCCTCGACTACCGCATGGAGTGGGAAGACGCATTCCTGCGCTTCGTTAAAGAGCTCGACGCTACCAAGCCCGTAATCATCTGCGGCGACCTCAACGTGGCTCATCAGGAAATCGACCTCGCCAATCCCAAGACCAACCGCCGCAACGCCGGATTCACCGACGAGGAGCGCTCATGCATGACCCGCCTCCTCGCCGAAGGCTTCGCCGACACTTTCCGCTGCCTCCATCCCGACAAGAGCGGTGCATACTCCTGGTGGAGCTACCGCGGACGTGCCCGCGAAAAGAACGTGGGCTGGCGCATCGACTACTTCATCGTCTCCGAGCGCCTCATGCCCCGCATTCACCGCGCCGAAATCAGGCCCGAAATCACAGGCAGCGACCACTGCCCCGTAGAAATCGTTCTCGACTGATAATCCTCCGCCCACTCATGCCGGTCCAGTCCTTCCTCTCCCACCTCCGGAGCGAAAAAGCCGCTTCCCCGCAGACCCTCCGCGCCTACGGCAGCGACCTGCGCCTTTTCGCCGACTACCTCCTGAGAGAAGGCTCCACCACCGACATCCTCCTCGCCTCCCGCGTCGACGTCCGCTCGTGGATAGCCGCCCTCGCCGCCGAAGGACTCGCCCCCACCTCCATAGCACGCAAGCTCCAGAGCCTACGCTCATTCTTCAGCTTCATGATGCGCTCCCGGGGGCTCGAGGCAAACCCCGCCGTCGGAATCAAAGCCCCCAAGGCCGGGAAGCCTCTACCCGCCTTTGTGCCCGAAGGACAGTCCAAAACCATCTTCGACCTCTCCGCACGCCACGAAGAAGCCGACATCCCTATGGCCACCGCCGACCGCTTCATAGCCCTTCGCGACAGCCTCATCCTGCTCATGCTCTACTCCACCGGAATGCGTGCCGCCGAACTCGTCGGCCTCAAAGACGCCGACGTCGACACCGGAAGGCGTGAACTAAAAGTGCTCGGCAAGCGTAATAAGGAAAGAATGATACCCCTCGGGGCCGAGATGCTCGAGGCCATCGGACGCTACCGCCTCGCCCGCCAAGAGATGGCCGACACTTTCGGCATCCCCGCCACTGGAGGCTCCTTCTTCATCCGCAACGACGGCTCTCCCGTCTACTACGGACTTGTATACCGCGTTGTGAACCGCGCCCTGACGGAAGCCCGTGTCTCCACCCCAAAGCGCTCGCCCCACGTCCTTCGCCACTCATTCGCAACCGACATGCTCAACCACGGTGCCGACCTCGCTGCAGTCCAGCAACTCCTCGGCCACTCATCCCTCGCAACAACACAACGATATACCCATCTATCCGTCAAAGAAATAAAAGAAAACTACTCGCGGGCTCATCCATTGGCAAACCCCTCCGATAGCCCCGACCCTCAAAATCAATACTAACCCCTCTAATCACCTACACTATGGACGTAAGAATTCAGGCCGTAAATTTCGAGATTGCTCAGCGTCTCACCGACCACATCAATAAGAAAGCCGAGCGCCTCGGCCGCCACTTCCCGGCAATAACAACCGTCGACGTCATCCTCAAGGTCGTAAAGCCCGAAACTGCCAACAACAAAGAAGTTGTCGTTTCCGTCGTTGCTCCCGGCATAGAAGACACCGTCGGCACAAAGACCGCCGACTCCTTCGAAGAAGCATACGACAAAGCCCTCGAAGCAATCGAGCGCCAGCTCGAGCGCCTCAAGAAATAACCCCCCCCGCATACCCTCCAATAAAACCCGAGTCAGCCCCCGCCGAGCCCCTTCTCTGCGGGGGCTAATTTTTTCCATAAGAATCAGTCCCCGACTAACCCATGGGAGTGAATATTCAATTTTCACAGTCATATTACTGGCTCAATTCGTGGATTTTTGCCAACATAATCCAGCTTTCCACACAGGACTTCTGCGACCGCTTTATCGACTTTAATATAGACCCGGGACGCAGCCAAACACATCCTTGCTAAAAAAAAGCAAATTCGCGCCATGGCTCGAAAGCGTCAATCCCGAAATATCAGCCAATACCTTGCTGGTAGTGTGTCTTAGGGAAAACAAAATGCTTCAATCCCAAATTCAAGGCCAGCTCTAAACCTTTAGACATAGCGGAGGCTTCACCGAAAACACGACATCCGAAAGACTGGAAGCACGCAGGAAGCAGGCTCAAACAGCAGAATCTCCCTCCTGCCCGAAGTGTGGCAAGCCAATGCTCAAACGGATGCAGAAAAAAGGACAAAGCCAAGGTCGCGAATTCTGGGGCTGCAGCGACTACCCCAACTGCAACGGCCTGCGAAACATCGAAAGCAACCCCGCAAAATCCCGATAAGCCCCGATTAATCCCGATTAATCTCGCTATACCCCGATATCTCCCTCCCTCCCCAATCAAAAAATTTACTCTAAAAAACTTGGCAGTTTGCTCAAGATTCAATAACTTTGCAAAGTTTTTCTCACCTGACATCTCGAACATGGGAAAATTCACTGCCTTCAAGCTACCTCTGAAGAGCCTTGCCCCGGGCAAACACGCTTTTCAGTATCACCTCGACAAAGAGTTCTTCACCAACATGGAGAGCGCTGACGTCCATGACGCCGACCTGACGGTGGATTTGGCCGTAGACTACAACGGACACTACTACCTCCTCGATTTCGCCATCGAGGGCGAAGTGGTGCTCATCTGCGACCGGTGCCTCGACAACCTCCACTATCCCATCGAAGCCTCTTACTCGATTACCGTGGAATACGGCGAGGATTACAACGACGAGAGCGACGACGTCCTTCAGATTCCCGAAAGCGACCAATATCTCAACGTCGCCTACATGATCTACGACACCGTGGCCCTCGCGATTCCCATCAAGCACGTACACCCCCTGGGCAAGTGCAACCGACAGATGAGCGCCATGCTCAAAAAACACCGCGCTACTGTCGTCGGCGACGAAGATGCCGAGCTCGAAGAAGCCCTCATCGACGAGATGGACAGCTTGACACCCGATGGCGGAGCTCCTGGCGCCGACCCCCGCTGGGACGCCCTGCGCAAGCTCTCCGGCTCATCCGAGAACGACCCTTCCGCCGAATAGGCCACGGCAAGACGCGGCTCCGCGATTGGCGCATGCCCTCCATATTGGCTGGAGGACGCATTGCTTCTCCCCCCGATCCGAAGCCCCTCTGACCACCGGGCCCTCATCTCGGCAACAACATAATTGAATAAATCTCCAAGGAATAAAACTAAAAGACAATGGCACATCCTAAACGCAAACAATCCAAGACCCGTACCGCAAAGCGCCGCACCCACGACAAGGCTGTGGCCCCCACTCTCGCTATCTGCCCCAACTGCGGTGCATGGCACGTATACCACTGCGTATGCGGCGAATGCGGCTACTACCGCGGCAAGCAGGCCATCGTAAAGGAAGCCGCAGTTTAAATCTCCCGGCTCGCAGACCACCTCGCGCCCGGCCGCTTCCGCGAATTCTTTCTTTTGCCACGGCCGGTTGCGTCAGGCAATCGTTCATCCGCCATCTGTCCCGACGCCTCGGCCCCTCGGATAATATCCGGTCTTCCCGCCCGACGCCGGGCATTGGCTCATTTATAGCTCTATAGATATGCTCAACGCTCGAATATCTGCTATCGCATCATTCGTCCCCGACGACATCCTCGACAACGAGATGCTATCCAAAATGGTCGACACTAACGACGAATGGATCACAACACGAGTTGGAATCAAGCAGCGCCGGATTCTCAAGAAAGAAGGCGAAGGCTCTTCCTACATGGGCGCTATCGCCGTCAGCAGGCTCCTCGAAAACGCAGGCTGCGCTCCCGAAGACGTCCAGCTCATAATCTGCGCAACATCCAACCCCGACTACCGCTTCCCCGCCACCGCATCCGTGATAGCTCACCGCTGCGGCCTCACAGGAGCATACGCCTACGACATCCAGGCTGCATGCGCCGGATTCATCGTCGCTCTACAGGACGCTAATGCATATATCAAGTCGGGAATTTATAAGAAAGTCGTCGTCGTGGCAGCAGAAAAGATGTCCTCCATGGTCAACTACAGCGACCGCGCCACTTGCCCCCTCTTCGGCGACGGAGCCGCAGCCGTGCTCGTAGAGCCCACCGAAGACAATTCCCGTGGCGTAATCGACGCCGTGTTCCACACCGACGGCAACGGCCTCGAACACCTCCTCATGCCCGCAGGTGGCTCCGTCAAGCCCGCAAGCCACGAAACCATCGACGCCGGCGAGAACTTCCTCTTCCAGGACGGTCGATCCGTTTACAAGCACGCCGTCATGAACATGCTCACCAGCACTCTCGACGTCATGAAGCGCAACAACCTCACCGTCGAAGAAGTTGACTATCTCATCCCCCACCAGGCAAACCTCCGCATCATCGAAGCCGTCTCCGACCGCGCAGGCATGCCCCGCGAGAAAGTTCTCGTCAACATCGAGCACTACGGCAACACATCTGCCGCTTCCATCCCCCTCTGCCTCGACGAGTATAAGAACAAACTCAAGAAAGGCGACAAACTCCTGCTCACCGCTTTCGGCGCAGGATTCACATGGGGCGCGATGTATCTGGTCTGGGACATCTGATTCCACCACTGGCCATCAGCTAAACACCATTAAGCAAGACGCCACACTCCACCGTGGGCGTCTTGCTTTTTTTCATCCCGGCCAACAAATACACCACCTCGGGCGTTCTAAATCAAGAATAGAAACATAACAACATATATACACCCCTAAAACACATCCATCGAAAATGAGCGAACAGAATCTCCCACTCGCACCCGAGCATAAGCACAGAGCCGGCTTCGTCAACATCGTCGGCAACCCCAACGTCGGCAAATCAACCCTCATGAACGACCTCGTCGGCGAACGCGTCAGCATCATCACCTCAAAGGCCCAGACCACCCGCCATCGCATCATGGGCATCGTCAACACCGACGACTACCAGATCGTATTCTCCGACACACCAGGCGTCCTCGCCCCCAAATACAAGCTTCAGGACTCCATGCTCGCATTCAGCGAAGGAGCCCTCACCGACGCCGACGTCCTCCTGTACGTTACCGACGTGGTTGAAGACCCCACCAAGAACGCCGACTTCCTTGCCCGCGTAGCCGCCGAGACAGTGCCCGTTCTCCTCGTCATCAACAAAATCGACCTCCTCAAGGACAACTCCGAACTCGATGCCATCGTGGCCCGCTGGCGCCAGCTCCTCCCCAAAGCCGAGATCTTCCCCACCTCAGCCAAGGAGCATTTCAACGTCGCCAACCTCATGGACCGCATCATCCAGCTCCTCCCCGAAGGCGAGCCCTACTTCGGAAAAGACGCCCTCACCGACAAGCCCGCACGATTCTTCGTCACCGAGATTATCCGCGAGAAAATCCTCCTCAACTACGACAAGGAAGTCCCCTACTCCGCCGAAGTAATCGTCGAGAAATTCGAAGAAAAAGAAAAATCCATCCACATAATGGCCGTAATATACGTCGAGCGCGAGAGCCAGAAAGGAATCCTCATCGGCCGGGCAGGCTCCATGCTCAAGAAGGTCGGGACCGAAGCTCGAAAAGACATCGAAAAATTCTTCGACAAGAGCGTATATCTCGAACTTTTCGTCAAGGTCGAGCCAAACTGGCGCAACCGCGAGAACAAACTCCGCTCCTTCGGATATATCGAATAGGTCGATATTTGCCCGTCTCGCATAAAAACAATATCTTTGCATTGAAATAAAACATTTATATATGGGACAACTCGTAGCAATAGTTGGACGCCCCAATGTCGGTAAATCAACTCTCTTCAACCGGCTCACGCAGTCCAGAACCGCAATCGTCGACCCAACTGCCGGAACTACCCGCGACCGCCAGTACGGAAAAGTCGATTGGAACGGTAAAGAATTCTCCATCGTCGACACCGGAGGCTGGGTAGTGAACTCCGAAGATGTCTTCGAATCCGAAATCAACCGCCAGGTCGAGCTCGCAATCGAGCAGGCCGACGAAATCCTTTTTGTCGTCGACGCCATGAACGGCGTGACCGACCTCGACGACCACGTCGCTGAAATCCTCCGCAAGAGCCGCAAACCCGTCATCCTCGTCGCCAACAAAGTCGACTCCAACGACTGGGTCTACAACATCGCCGAATTCTACTCCCTCGGTCTGGGCGACCCCTATCCCGTCTCCGCCGCAAACGGCTACGGCACAGGCGACCTCCTCGACGAAATAATCAAGAAACTGCCCGACCACGACAGCGACGCCGACGAGCAGCTCGACGAAATCCCCAAATTCGCCATCGTCGGCAGGCCTAATGCCGGTAAGTCATCCCTCATCAACGCATTCATCGGCGAAGACCGACACATCGTTACCAACATCGCCGGCACAACGCGCGACTCAATCTACACCCGATACAACAAATTCGGCTTCGACTTCTATCTCGTCGACACCGCCGGTATCCGCAAGAAAAACAAAGTGAGCGAAGACATCGAATACTACTCCGTCATCCGCTCCATCCGCGCTATCGAAGCATCCGACGTCTGCATCCTCATGATCGACGCAACCCGTGGTATCGAAGCCCAGGACGTCAACATATTCTCCCTCATCCAGAAGAACAAGAAAGGCCTCGTCGTCGTCGTCAACAAATGGGATCTCGTCGAAGACAAGTCCACAGCCGCCATCAAGCACTACGAGACGGCAATACGCGAGCGCTTCGCCCCCTTCACCGACTTCCCCATCATCTTCACCTCCGCCCTAACCAAACAGCGCATCTTCAAGGTGATAGAGACCGCCGTCCACGTCTACGAAAACCGTCGACGCGTCGTGCCCACATCCCAGCTCAACAACGTCCTGCAGGAAGACATCAACGCATATCCCCCACCAAGCAACAAAGGCAAGTTCATCAAGATCAAATACATCACCATGCTCAAAGGTGCACAGGTGCCCACTTTCATCTTCTTCTGCAACCTGCCTCAGTGGGTCAAGGAGCCCTACCGACGCTATCTCGAAAACAAAATCCGAGAGCACTGGGACTTCAACGGAACACCCGTAAACATCTTCATGCGCGACAAATAATTAGCTTCCCCAACCACTCTCTCCTCTGATACTATGCAAACATTCGAAGAACTCGGTGTCCGCGACGACCTTCTCCGCGGAATTCACGAAATGGGATTTGAAAACCCCATGCCCGTACAAGAGAAGGTAATACCCGTACTCCTCAGCGGCGACCACGACCTCGTGGCTCTCGCACAGACCGGAACGGGCAAGACCGCCGCATTCGGCCTGCCCGTAATCCAGCGCATCGACACCGAGCGCAACGTCCCTCAGGCTCTGATTCTCGCCCCCACGCGCGAACTTTGCCTCCAGATTGCCGGCGACCTCGCCGACTTCTCGAAATACACCCCCGATCTGGCAGTCCTCCCCGTCTACGGAGGCTCAAGCATCGAAAGCCAGATTCGTGCCCTCCGCAAGGGCGTGCAGATAATCGTGGCCACTCCCGGCCGACTGATCGACCTCATAAACCGCGGCGTCGTCAAGCTCGCCGACGTCCATACCGTAGTCCTCGACGAAGCCGACGAGATGCTCAACATGGGATTCGTCGACTCAATCAACGACATCCTCTCCCACGTCCCCGACGACCGCAAGATGCTCCTATTCTCGGCCACCATGCCCGCCGAAGTAGCTAAGATCGCAAAGCGATTCATGCACGAGCCCGAGGAAATCGTCATCGGAACCCGCAACGAAGGCGCCAAGAACGTCCGCCACGTCTACTACATGGTAAACGCCCGCGACAAGTATCTAGCCCTCAAGCGTATAGCCGACGACACCCCCAACATCTACGCCATCATCTTCTGCCGCACGCGTCGCGACACACAGGAAATAGCCGACCGCCTCATTCAGGACGGCTACAACGCCGATGCCCTCCACGGCGACCTCTCCCAGCAGCAGCGCGACATCGTCATGAAGAAATTCCGCGATCGCGTCATCACCCTCCTCGTCGCCACCGATGTCGCTGCCCGTGGCCTCGACGTCGACGACCTCACCCACGTCATCAACTTCGGCCTCCCCGACGACACAGCCGTCTACACCCACCGCTCCGGACGTACAGGCCGCGCAGGCAAGACAGGTGTATCCGTAGCTATCATCCACTCCCGCGAGAAAGGACGCCTCCGCGAAATCGAACGTATCATCGGCAAGAAATTCGAGCGTAAGGAAGTCCCCACGCCCGAGCACATCATAGAAAAACAGCTCTACAATCTCGCCGACCGCCTCGAGCGAGTGGAAGTAAACGAAGAAGAAATCGGAAAATATCTCCCCGGAGTGGCCCGTAAACTATCCTGGCTCACGACCGAAGACCTCCTCAAGCGCGTCCTGTCCCTCGAGTTCAATCGTCTCCTCGACTACTACAAGGACGCTCCCAAAATCGACTTCATCGACGAAAAGCCGGCAAAAAAAGACCACCGCGAGCGCCCCGCTTCCGATAAGGAAAAAGACCGCCGCACCGCCGAGCCCGGAATGGAACGCATATACGTCTCAGCCGGTAAAGCCGACGGATTCTTCGCCGGAAACCTCATCGACATGCTCAACAAGCTCATCGAAGGCAAGCGCGTCGACGTCGGCCGCATCGACCTCATGCCCTCCTACTCCCTCTTCGACGTCCGCAAGTCCGACGCCCGTCGTGTCGTCGCAGCCCTCAAAGGAGCCGAATTCTACGGCAAGCGCATATACTGCGAAATCGCCGACAAGGAGAAGGACTACAACCACAGCTCCGAGCGTAAAGCCAAAGCGCCTAAGAAATACAAGAAATAAATGACCCGCTTCCTTCGACTTATGCTCTGCGTCGCCCTCGCCGGAACCGCTCTCGCGGCTCAGGCTCGGGCGGCGCTCGATTTTTTCACCGACATGCCCGTCGACGCCTTCAATCTCCTTTCTCGAATCACGCGCCAGGACATGATCGACTACTACAACGCAGGCCTCACGACCGGATCCGACAATATTTTCGGCGGAAAAGCACGTATCCTGCGCGCAAGCGACAATTCCGTCGACTTCCTCGTCAGCAAGCATTCCACGGCCACCCTCGCCGTGCTCCCCGCCGGCTCCGACACAGTGATTGCCATCATCGAAACCGTCAAGACCCCCACCCCCGACTCCTCGATAGCCTTGCTGCGCGGTGCCGGCTGGGGGGGGGGCCCCGCCGCGGGCACCCCAATCCGCCACTTTGAGGCAACAGGCTGGGGGATAGCACG
>CAMWQB010000053.1 GCA_947176295.1 uncultured Porphyromonadaceae bacterium | reverse complement strand
ATATTACGCCGTCGGGCAGCTGTGGTCCTTCTTGCAGGGATTGCGGCCACTCCGGCCTTGTGCGCACAACACCTTCCTGCGAAAAGCCGCCCGAGCATGAACGGGGAGGCTGAAATGGATTCGCTGATATCGGTGAGTTCGGTGGAGATGGGGGGCGTGCAGGCTGTGGCCGATGGCGACAGTGTGTTCATGGACCTGACGCCTGCGGGGGTTGAGGGAGTGAAGGCGCCCTCGAAATATGACGTGTGGGTGGAAAGGGATACGGAATTCAATCCGGACCCTACTCGGGCGGTATGGATGTCGGCACTGTTTCCGGGCGTGGGTCAGATCTACAACCGCCGCTACTGGAAGCTGCCAATAATCATCGGGGGCTATCTGGGGCTTGCGTACGCCACGAGCTGGAACAACGGAATGCTGACGGATTACACGCGAGCATACCGGGATATAATGGACAATGACCCGTCGACGAACTCGTATATGAATTTCTTTCCTCCGACAACCGAGGAGGCGGATCTTGACCGGACGTGGCTGACGAATGTGCTTCAGTCGCGCAAAAATTACTTCAGACGCAACCGCGACCTGTGCATCATAGCGATGGTGGGTGTGTATCTTCTTGCCATGGTGGATGCGTATGTGGATGCGTCGCTATCACATTTCGATATCAGTCCGGACCTGTCGATGGACGTAAGCCCGACGCTCTTTCAGGAGGTGCGCGGGATGAAGCCGGCGGTGGGAATCAACTGGGCTATAACATTCTGACCAATCTGCGATCCAAGATGAAAAGACTACTTATAAGAACATTGCCGATATTTGTGTCGATTACAGCTACGGGCCTTAGCGCCCATGGGGCGGCACAGACGAACGTGCTAGGGATAACGTGCGAGAATCCGTCGGGCACGCTGGTGCTTCCGGAGAGTTTCGAGACGGACACGAAAAAGATGCTTGAAGGATGGTATCTGACGAAATATGCCGTAATCGACGACAAGGCGGATTCGCGGCCGGACGTGGAGGTAACGGACGAGGTGCTTGCAGAGCGCCTGGGAAAGATGCCGACGGAAATCGAGATGCCTCTGAACTCGGTGGTAAAGAATTCGATAATGTTCTATGCCAACCGACGGAAGCAACTCGTGGAGAACATGCTTGCGCTGGGTCTCTACTATATGCCTATCTTCGAGACGGCACTCGACCGCTACGACATGCCGCGGGAGCTGCGTTTTCTCCCCGTAATCGAGTCGGCTCTGGAGCCTGCTGCAGTGTCGCGCGCGGGAGCTGTGGGCCTGTGGCAGATAATGGCTCCGACGGCAGGGGGCCTGGGGCTGGAGATGAATTCGCTTGTGGATTCGCGCCGCGACCCATACGCATCGACTGACGCGGCCGTGCGGTATCTGAAGCAGTTGCATGATACGTACAACGACTGGAGCCTTGCGATAGCTGCTTATAACTGCGGGCCCGGGAATGTGAACAAGGCCCTCCGGAGGGTTGGCGACGGGAAGCATGACTTCTGGGACATCTATCCCTTCCTACCTGCGGAGACGAGGGGGTATTTCCCGGCATTCATCGCGGCTAACTATATAATGACATATTACGGTGAACACAATATTGCTCCGGCGCTGGCGAAGCGTCCGGTTGTGGTGGACACGGTGCATGTTACCCGGAGGGTTCATTTCCAACAGATTTCGGATGTGATGGACATTCCGATGGAGGAAATCCGAGCTCTGAACCCGCAATACCGCCGGGACTTGATCCCCGGCGATATCAAGCCCTACCCTCTCGTTCTGCCTTCGCTTCAGACTCTTGCCTATATTGCCAATGAGGATTCGATCCTGAACCACGATGCTGAGAAGTATGCCAGACGCAGCGTGGTGGAACCGGCGTCGGACAGCGCACTGAGCGGCTCGGACTCGAAGGGCGAATATGTGGATGAGCTTGTAACGCACTATCACACCGTGAAACGCGGGGAGACGTTGGCTCAGATTGCCCGGAAATATGGGGTTAGCGTAAGCTCTATCCGCAAGACGAACAAGATAGGGAAAACCGTGAAGCGCGGCAAGCGCCTAAAAATCCAGACGTACAAGCGCCGCTATGTCGAGAAGCCTAAGGCTACTACCGTGGAAGAAAAAGCGGCTGCACTGACGGACAGTATCGCCTCAAGCGGCATGGCTGCGGAGGAGTTGGCAGCTCCGACTGACAGTGTCGCTGCGGCTGAGGTTCTTATGACGGAGAGCGAAACCGTGAGCAAGGCTTTCTCGAGTCCTGCACCCAAAGCAGAGAAGCCGCGGCGCAATAATAACGCCGGGAAGACGACGACGCACACCGTGAAAAAGGGCGAAAACCTCTACAAGATCGCTACCCGAAACGGAATAACCGTGGACCAGCTGAAGGCTGCGAACGGACTGACGGGAAATGACATCAAGGTGGGCCAACGGCTGAAGATACCCAAGAAATAAACCAACATTCAATACATTAGGAAATGAAAAAGATTAACAATCAAGCTGACCTGCCCGCGGCAGATGTCGACCCTGTTGACATGCCGGAAAATGCCTTCCGGCAGCTTGGAGAGGACGAGGAATACCGTCCGCTGATGCATCCGGCGCGAGAGTATCCGGAAGTAACGCCCTACTCCGTGGGGATGGGCCTGCTGCTGGCAGTGATTTTCAGTGCTGCAGCAGCATACTTAGGACTGAAGGTTGGCCAGGTATTCGAGGCAGCAATACCTATCGCCATCATTGCCGTAGGCCTTTCGGGAATGCTTAAGAAAGACCACGCGCTGGGGCAGAATGTGATAATCCAAAGCATCGGGGCCTGCTCGGGCGTGATAGTGGCGGGTGCGATCTTCACCCTTCCGGCGCTCTACATCCTGCAGGCGAGCTATCCTGAAATAACGGTGGATTTCCTTCAGATTTTCCTGAGTTCGCTGTTAGGCGGTGTGCTGGGAATTCTGTTCTTCATTCCCTTCCGCAAATATTTCGTGAAGGACATGCACGGGAAGTATCCTTTCCCGGAGGCGACGGCTACGACGCAGGTGCTTGTGAGCGGAAACGCTCAGAAGGCTTCGAACGGCGGCCAGGCGAAGCTTCTTGCCGTTGCGGCGCTTGTGGGCGGTATCTACGACTATATCGTGGCCACCTTCGGATGGTGGACCGAGGTTGTAACGACGACGGCTTATTCCTGGGGGCAGACCTTGGCGGACAAGGCCAAATTCGTGTTCTCGTGCAACACGGGGGCTGCGGTGCTTGGTCTTGGCTATATCGTGGGGCTCAAATATGCATTCGTAATTTTTGCGGGCTCGGCCTTCGTGTGGTGGTTCATCATCCCGCTGATGGGCACATACGGCTCGGCTGACATCGCAGCCATGAGCCCCGGGGCCATCTTCAGCGAGTATGCGCGCATGATAGGTATAGGCGGTATAGCTATGGCTGGCGTGATCGGCATCATCAAGTCGCGCAGCATCATCGGTCAGGCTGTGGGTCTTGCCTCCCGCGAGCTGAAGGGTGCGTCGACGGGCGGACAGACCGTGCGCTGGCAGAGAGATATTTCGATGAAGCACATCGCTTTCTTTATCTTCATTGCACTGGCGGCAGTGCTGGTGTTCTTCTGGCTTGGTGTGATCCATACGTTCTGGCAGGCATTGGTGGCGTGGGCTGTTGTTACGGTAATCGCCTTCCTTTTCACGACTGTGGCAGCCAACGCGATTGCAATCGTGGGGTCGAATCCCGTGAGTGGCATGACGCTGATGACGCTTATCATTGCTTCGGCTATCTTCGTGGGCATAGGCCTGAGCGGCACGTCGGGCATCGTTGCATCGATGGTCGTCGGTGGTGTGGTCTGCACGGCACTTTCGATGGCCGGCGGCTTTGTAACGGACCTGAAGATAGGCTACTGGCTGGGGTCGACGCCTAAAAAGCAGGAGAGTTGGAAATTCCTCGGCACACTTGTATCGGCTGCTACGGTGGGCGGTGTGATAATGCTTCTGAACAATGTCTACGGCTTCTCGGGGGCAAATGCACTTGCAGCTCCTCAGGCGAATGCGATGGCGAAGGTAATCGAGCCTATGATGATGGGAAATGCCACGCCTTGGACACTCTACATCATCGGTGCTGTGCTTGCGTGCCTTCTGAACTGGCTTGAGGTTCCTGCGTTGGCTTTCTGCCTGGGCATGTTCCTGCCTCTGCAGCTGAACACTCCGATGCTGATGGGCGGCCTTATTTCCTGGCTTGTGGGCCGGAGCTCGAAGGATAAGGAAGTGTGCCGCAAGCGCATGGACCGCGGCACGCTGATCTCATCGGGACTTATCGCCGGTGGCGCCCTCTTCGGGGTGTTTGCGGCCATTACGATCATGTGCGGATTCGAGGTGCCTGACACGGGCATGGATTTCGGACCGCAGGTTCTCGGGCTCGTGGCCTATGCCTGCATTATGGGCTATCTCTACTTTGCTTCGTGCAAGGACGAGAAGTAAGGGCCTGTGCGTAATGAAAACAGATTATCCCTTGCGGAAACATCCGCGGGGGATAATCTGTTTAAAAAGTTAGAACTAAAAAAATTTCCACTATGATAATAGCATCGCAGAAACGAAAGGAAAATATTGCTGAATATCTGCTGTATATGTGGCAGATTGAGGATTTGATACGGGCTAACGGGCTCGACGCCGACAAGATAAAGGCAAATGTGATAAGCCGCTTCGGCGGCATGGACGAGCGGCAGCTGAAGGAGATGGGCGAGTGGTATGAATCGCTGATAGATATGATGCGTCGTGAGGAAGTGGCGGAGAAGGGGCATCTGCAGATGCACCGCAACATCATCAACGACCTTGCCCGGCTGAACAATGAAGTGCTCGCAGACCCGGACCCGAAGTTCGAGGACTACAGGAAGGAGTTCTACGCAACGCTGCCCTTCATCGTGGAGCTACGGGCCAAGAGCGGGGAGGAGAAGGCAGGCGAAATCGAGACGTGCTTCAATGCACTCTACGGGGTGCTTCTCCTCCGCCTGCAGGGGAAGGGAATCACGCCGGAGACGCAGAAGGCCGTAACTCAAATAAGCCGTTTTGTGGCACTTCTGGCGAAATACTGGCATCTTGACGAGGAGGACAAACTCTTCGCGCCTAAAGATGAGGACGGTATTCCCGGAACAAAATAATGTTTTAGGACATAAATCCCGCCGGATATGAGGCAATATCAAAAACAAATGAACATGAAGGGTGCGTTATGCTGTTTAATAAAGCATTAATTATCAAGCAAACACGCCAAATAAACGACCTTATATGCGTGGGGTCTCTCTTCGATCGATATAAATGGCTTTATAGATTTTCGGAGCGAAAGTTTGCTTTATGAAATTTTTTTGTGTATCTTCGTACGAAATAACTGCATCCCCTAAAACTACACATAAAACTCTATACTAACACCATCAAAACCCAACGATGAGTTATCTGAAATTTGACAAGAATCTGCTGATAAATCTCGACCAGAGTTTGCGCAAAGAGATACTCCGGACTAATCAGGCGGGAGCATATACGTGTACGACCCTCCCCGGGTGCAATACGCGTAAGCAGCATGGTCTGCTTGTGATTCCGATCGAGGATTTCGGGAACCGTCCGCACGTTCTGCTGTCGAGCCTTGACGAGACCGTCATCCAGCACGGCGCCCCCTTCAATCTCGGGCTACACCGCTATCGCGGCGGAGTTTACAGCCCGAACGGGCACAAGTATATCCGCGAATTTGACTGCGAGAGCGTTCCGCGCACGACCTTCCGTGTGGGCGGGGTGATCCTGACGCGAGAGAAAATTTTCATCAGCCAGGAAAACCGCATACTTATCCGCTACACCCTTGTGGACGCGCACTCGGCGACGACACTTCGCTTCCGGCCCTTCCTTGCGTTCCGCGAGGTGGAGGCTCTCTGCGTTGAGAATGATGCTATAAACAAGGCTTGCGAGCCGGTGGAGAACGGAATAGCGACGTGTCTCTACGATGGGTTCCCGACGCTCTACATGCAGTTTAACCGCAAGGTTGAATGGGTGAACGAGCCTAACTGGTATAACGGCATCGAGTATATCAAGGACCTGGAGCGCGGGGTTCCCTACTGCGAGGACCTGTGGGTTCCGGGTTATTTCGAAGTGCCTATCAAGAAGGGCGAGAGCGTGATATTCTCGGCGGGCGTGAAGCCGGTGACTCCTCGGAATCTGAAGAAGATGTATGAGGCAGAAATTGCATCGCGCACACCGCGGACGTCGTTCTTCAACTGCCTTAAGAACGCTGCCAAGCAATTCTACGAACGTATCCACCACGGAATGTATATCATTTCGGGCTACCCGTTCGGGCGCGTAATCGCACGCAATACGTTCATGGCCGCACCGGGTCTTACCCTGGCTATCGACCATACGGCCGACTACGAAGCTATCATGGCCACAGCCTTGGGCAGCCTCCGGAGATATATGGACACGGGGGCACTCTCGTCGCATATCGAGGGCATCGACCAGCCTGACATTCCCCTGTGGGCTCTATGGGCAATCCAGCAATACCGCAAGAGCCACGGGGCTGACCAGGCGAGGAAGCTATATATGGAGACCGTAACGGAGCTCGTGGACTACATCCTCGGGAACAGGCATCCGAATCTGAAGGTAGAAGACGGCACGGGGCTGCTGGTTGTTGACGGATATGACCGGGCTGTGTCGTGGATGTATTCTTCGCGACGCGACGGCACGCCTATAGTTCGACGGACGGGAAAGCTCGTTGAAATCAATGCCCTGTGGTATAATGCTCTGCGCTTTGCCGCCGAGCTTGCCGAGGGCAATGAGGGCCTCACCGGGCGCCGCGAAGCATGGCTTGCGATGGCCGACAAGACGGGCCCGGCGTTTACGGAATGTTTCTTCAACGAGGCCGGCTATCTCTACGACTACGTGGATGGTACGTTCGCGGAGCCGTCGGTGCGTCCGAACATGGCCATCGCCATCGGTCTGGACTATTCTCCGCTGGACCGGCGCCAACGCAAGAGCGTGCTTGATGTGGTTACGCGCGAGCTTCTGACGCCAAAGGGCCTGCGGACGCTGAGCCCGAAGAATCCGGCATATCGCCCGAGCTATGTGGGGAATCCGGACGAACGCGACGAGGCCATGCACAACGGGCCTGCGCGTCCGTGGCTGATGGGCTTCTACGCCGATGCTTACCTGCGAGTGTTCGGAATGAGCGGGGTTGCATATATCGACCGAATGCTCATAGGCTTCGAAGACGAGATGAGCAAGGGCTGCATCGGTTCGCTGAGCCAGATGTATGACGGAAATCCGCCATACGACGGCCGCGGGGCGGTGAGCCATGCGACGAACGTTGCGGAAGTGCTCCGGACCCTGAGGACGCTGAAGAAATTCGAGCATGAAAACTGAGGCTCCGCCACGACGAAGAGAAAACAGACACGCACTAACCTATACTAACATACAATCTGAACTAAAACCCCAAAACCCGAGATGAAAGCATTAATGTTCGGATGGGAGTTTCCGCCTCATATCCTCGGCGGTCTGGGCACGGCGAGCTATGGCCTGACCCGGGGCATGTGGGAATGCGGCGACATGGACATCACCTTTGTAATTCCGAAGCCTTACGGCGACGAGGACCGCAGCTTTGCGCATATCATAGGCACGAGCCAGACGCCGGTGGCGTGGCGCGACGTGAACCGCGACTATGTGGAAAGCCGGATCGGTAAGGTGATGAGCCCGGAGCTGTACTTCCGTCTACGCGACCATATCTACGCGGACTTCAACTATATGAGGCTCAACGACCTTGGCTGCATAGAGTTTTCGGGCCGCTACCCTGACAATCTTCTTGAAGAAATCAACAACTACTCGATTTGCGCAGGCGTGATAGCGAGGACGATTGATTTCGACATCATCCACTCCCACGACTGGCTGACCTATCCTGCGGGCATCCATGCCAAGCAGGTGACGGGCAAGCCGCTTGTGATCCACGTCCATGCCACGGACTATGACCGCTCGCGCGGGAATGTGAACCCGACGGTGTTCAATATCGAACGCGACGGCATGATCCACGCTGACCACATCATCACCGTGAGCAATCTGACGCGACGGACCGTAATCGAGAAATACGGAATCGACCCGGCGAAGGTAACGACGGTGCATAATGCAGTGGTGCCTCTGAGCCAGGACCTGCTGGATATAAAGATGCCGAAGGGCAAGGAAAAGGTTGTTACCTTCCTGGGGCGCATCACTATGCAGAAGGGCCCCGAATACTTCGTGGAGGCAGCCGCAAAGGTTCTTCGCAACAATCACAACGTGCGCTTCGTGATGGCAGGATCGGGTGACATGATGGATAAAATGATAAAGCTTGCCGCCGAACGGGGGATAGCAGACCGCTTCCATTTCCCCGGCTTCCAGAAGGGACGTCAGGTCTACGAGATGCTTGCAGCGAGCGATGTCTACATCATGCCGTCGGTGTCGGAGCCGTTCGGCATCTCGCCTCTGGAGGCAATGCAGATGGGCGTGCCGTCGATAATCTCGAAGCAGAGCGGTTGCGCCGAGATTCTGGACAACGTGATAAAGACGGACTACTGGGATATCGACGCCATGGCTGATGCAATCAACGCCATCACGAGCTATCCGGCGCTCTACAAGCAGCTGCGCGAAGACGGCCTGGCCGAGGTGAACCAGATAACATGGGACAAAGCCGGCAAAAAAGTGATAGACATATATAACAAGGTGCTCGGCCGCTGAGCGTGCACCGAAAAACATCTCTACCTCCCCCACCCTTTTAAACTGAACAAAAGAAAGATGAAAGCAATCTGTTTCAACTTCGAGATACATCAGCCGTTCCGCCTCAAGCGCTATCGCTTCTTCGATATAGGCAACGACCACTACTACTATGACGACTTCGCCGACGATGATATCGTAACGCGGATCGCGCACCAGAGCTATATACCTGCAGCCGAGACTCTCCTTCGGATGATCGAGGAGAACAAGGGGCAGTTCAAGGTGTCGTTCTCTATCAGCGGTGTGGCAATCGAGCAACTCCAGCAATATGTTCCCGAATTCATCGACCTGCTGAAGAAGCTTGCAGCTACGCGCTGTGTGGAATTTGTGGTGCAGCCTTACGCTCACTCACTTGCATCGCTGACTGACCCTGACGAGTTCCGGCAGCAGATGGAAGTAGCGAGCGCGCAAATAAAGGATCTTTTCGGACTGAAGGCAAGCGTGGCGCGCAACACGGAATTTATCTACGACGACGACATCGCGCCTCAGCTTGCAGCCATGGGCTTCAAGGGCGTGCTGACTGAAGGAGCAAAACACATCCTGGGCTGGAAGTCGCCGGACTATATCTACACGGCTGCTACGGCACCGAAGCTGCGTCTGCTTCTGCGCAATGCCAAACTGAGCGAGGATATAGCCGTTCGCTTCAGCGACAGCTCGTGGAATGAATTCCCGCTTACGGCCGACAAATATATGGACTGGATTGCCTCGACGCCTGAGGAGGAGCAGATCGTGAATCTATTCATGAACCTTGAAACGTTCGGCGACCATCAGCCTGCCGGGACGGGCATCTTCCAATTCCTTGAGGCCCTGCCGCGCTTCGCCGCCGAGAAGGGCGTGAGCTTCGTAACGCCGTCGGAGGCGATAGCGAAAATCAAGCCTGTGGGCGAGCTGTCGGTGGTGCACCCCATCTCCGGCGCTGACGAGGCACGCGACACGTCGGCATGGCTTGGCAACGAGCTTCAGGATGAGGCTTTCCGCAAGCTCTACAGCGTGGCCGAGCGCGTGCGTCTCTGCGACGACCGCCGTCTCAAACAGGACTGGTGGTATCTGCAGGCGGCCGACCACTTCTATTTCATGAGCACGAAATCGAAGGCTGACGGGGCTGCACACAGCATGTTCTCGCCCTACGAGACGCCCTTCCAGGCTTTCACGAACTACATGAATGTGCTTGCCGACTTTATCGTGCGTGTTGAAGAGCAATATCCGCTCTCGATCGAGAACGAGGAGCTCAATGCCCTCCTGACCACCATCCGCAACCAGGCCACGGAAATCGAGACACTGAACAAGGAGCTGGGCTCGATGCGCAAGAATATCGAGCAATATAATGTGGAACACAAGCTCCGCGAGCCCGAGGAAGAAGCGGAGCCTAAAGCAGCCCGGAAGCCTCGCGCCAAGAAGGCCGAGGCAAAGGAAGAAAAGGCCGTAGAGGCTCCGAAATGCAAGCCCGGCCGCAAGCCCCGCGCCAAGAAAACGGAGGAATAAAACTAAATTCCCGACACGATAGAAAGCATGAAGGACTTTCCGGATAAATACGTTATAACCATCGGCCGAACCTTTGGCAGCGGCGGACGCGAACTGGGGCGCCTGATCTCGGAGCGCCTCGGCATTCCATTCTACGACAAGATGCTGCTGGTGAAGGCAGCCGAGAAAGCCGGACTGCGTCCGGAATTCCTGGCCCACAACGACGAGAAGCCCCCGAGTTTTTTCGGGGGCATGTCGCCGCTGAGCCTGGGCTTCTACTCGGGTGGCGGAGCCGGGGGCTGGTTCGGACAACACGACACGGCGAGCACGGATAGAATCTACAAGGCTCAGAGCGACTTCATGCATGAGCTCGCCGCGACGGAGCCATGTGTGATAGTGGGTCGCACGGCCGACTATATTCTGAGAGACGTCGACAATGTTGTGAATATATTCGTTCATGCACCGGAGGATGCTTGTGTGGAACGGATAATGCGCCGAAGCAAGGGTCTCACCGAATCTCAGGCCCGTTCGCTGGCAGAGAAGACCAACAAGCTTCGGAGCAATTTCTACAACTTCTACACCGACAAACGCTGGGGACACGCCTCGACCTACGATCTGTGTCTGGACTCATCGCAGCTGCCGGTGGAGGAGCTTGCGGACATTGTGATAGACTATGCCCGTCGACGATTTGCAAAAACGAAGCGAAATGCTTAATTTTGCACATCCAAAGAAAAGATACATACATGACAGACGAAGACAAGAAGAGGCTGAGACAGGACCAGGACGGGCTATTGAGCTATGAATATCTGGCCAACAATATATCGACGTGCACAGAAAGCGACCTGCGCGAGCTGGTGGACATCATGCGCACCGTCGATCTTACTGGTCAGTTTCTGGCAAGCGCGGCGCGCTATCTCCATGCCATAGACGCGAAGGCATTCGACGAGAGCGTGCGCGAGCTTGTGGCAGCGACAATCGACAAGGACCGCGAACATAAATATCTGCCTTCGCTTCTGATGAGCCTCTACGGCGACGACTGCCTGGCACGGAGCGTGGAGCTCTGCGCTTCGGACGACAACTTCCGCCGAATCTACAAACGCCTCTATCCGGAGCCAAACAAGCTCTAAGCAAAGGGACTATGATACTTAAGACACTACGCACACTCTCCTTCGCGGCCTTTGCCCTCGGGGTGATGGCCTGCGGAAGCGAAGGCGCGGCTGCCGAAGAAAAGGGCGCCGCCACAAAGGATTCCTCAACAATCATAAGCACACAAAAGGAAACAGCAATGACAGATACTACAGCGACGAAAGGCGACGTGAAAGTGAGGGTGAACACCACAGCGGGTGATTTCACCGTGCTTCTCTACGGCGATACGCCCAAGCATCAGGCCAACTTCCTGAAGCTCGTGAAAGAAGGCTACTACAACGGCACTCTCTTCCACCGGGTAATCAAGGACTTTATGGTCCAGGCCGGCGACCCCGACTCCAAGACGGCGGCCCCCGGTGCTGCATTGGGCAGCGGAGGCCCCGGCTATCAGATCGATGCCGAGATAGAATTCCCCAAACATTTCCATAAGCGCTACGCTCTGGCAGCAGCGCGTCAGGGCGACCAGGTGAATCCGGAGAAGCGTTCGAGCGGCTCGCAGTTCTATGTGGTAACCGGTCGCGCCGTGCCCGAAGGTCAGCTTGGGCAGCTCGAGAAGCAGGCAAAGTACACGAAGATGCAGGATATCTTCAACCGCCTGACGATGGAGCACAAGGATGAGATCATGGCACTCCGCCGCAACCGCGACCAGGCGGGTCTTCAGGCCCTCCAGGACAAGCTCGTGAAGGAGACCGAAGCCGCAGTGGCAAATGACGGGCCCATGATGACGGAAGAGATGAAGGCTGCCTACACGACAGTGGGCGGCGCTCCGCATCTCGACGGAGCCTATACCGTGTTCGGCGAGGTAATAGAGGGTAAGGACGTTATCGACCGAATCGAGAAGGCCGAGACCGATGGCCGCGACCGCCCGAAGGAGGACGTGCGCATCACATCTATGAGCATCGTTGAAGAATGACCGAAAAACAAAGTATAAGCCCGCGACGTTTCACGCTTGCGAATGGTCTGCGGGTTGTGCACAACTACGATCCGTCGACAGCTATGGTGGCTGTCGACGTTTTGTATGATACGGGCTCGCGGGACGAGAGCCCGGAGATGACGGGTATCGCGCACTTGTTCGAGCACCTGATGTTTGCCGGTTCGGAGCATGTGGAAGATTTCGACGGCGTACTTCAGGACGCCGGAGGGACGTCGAATGCCTGGACTTCGAATGACTTCACTAACTTCTATGAAATTTTGCCGGCGCAAAATATCGAGACAGCCTTCTATCTCGAGAGCGACCGGATGCTTGCTCTCGGCTTCAGGGAGGATGCACTGGAGATACAGCGCGGAGTGGTAATCGAGGAGTTCAAGGAGCGGGTTCTGAATGTGCCTTACGGCGATATATACCATACCCTGCGCTCCGCTCTCTACGGGCAACATCCATACGCATGGCCTACTATCGGAAAAGAGCCCGGACATATTGAGAAGGTTAAGCTCGACGATATCAGACGCTGGTTTTATTCACACTATGCACCGAACAACGCGATACTGAGCGTGAGCGGGAACGTGGCATTCGAAAGGGTACGCGAACTTGCAGAAAAATGGTTCGGCGACATTCCTCGGCGCGAGATCGCAACACGGGAGCCCATGAAGTTCAACCCGGCAGATGTGAGGAGCTACACGGAGGTGGAGAGCCGTGTGCCGCAACCTATGGTGATAGTGGCCTACCCTATGGCAGCCTACGGAAAGAAGGGATATGCCGAAGGCGACACCATTACCGACCTTCTTGCCTCGGGGAAGGCATCTCGCTTCTACCGCAACCTTGTGGCTGCTCAGGCCGGTGAGGGACTGATTGCTCAGGCAGATGCATCGATAAGCGGGAGCGAGGACACCGGGATGCTGATGCTTACGGCCATTCTTTCGCGCACGGGCGAAGAAGCCACAGCACTTGCCCGGAAGCTTCTTATGGAAGAATTCGGGAAGCTTGCCAAGACTGAAGATGAGGGCGGCTGCACGGAGTACGAGCTGGAAAGAGTGTTCAACCGATTTGAGACGGAATTCAGGCTTAAGACGCTCAATTGCCAGAATGTGGCAACTGAATTAGCAATCGACGAATATCACGGAGAAGATATAAACGAACGAGTGAACATCCGAAGAACCTTGAAGCCGGAGGAAGTGCGGCTCACGGCAGCCGAGTTGCATGCAGGGCCGAGCGCTACGGTGGTCTACAACCCGGAAAAAGAGAAATAAAAAAGAGAAGTTTCACAACTTCTCTTTTCCTTTAAACCTTTATCTTAATCTAATACTATGAAAAACACACTGCAAAGGTACACGGATTTTTTGAAACTGCAAAGAGCCTGCACGATGGTTTAACACGTTTTAATATAAAAATAATAGAAATTCAAGGCCTCTTTAATGTATTTTAACCTTAGCGGGTAAACAAATGCACAATGTGGAGGCTATGAAAAAGCAAAGCAGGAGAGATGATTGAGGAAAAAGACATATTCGGAAGGACGGCGCTTGTGGCGGGCGATGAGATGATGGCACGCCTGAAGGAAACGCGTGTGATACTCTTCGGCGTGGGGGGTGTCGGGTCGTGGTGTGCCGAGGCTCTAATCCGATCGGGGGTGGGACATCTGACGATGGTGGACTTCGACACCGTGGCAGCGAGCAACATCAACCGCCAGCTACCGGCCACGACCGAGACTGTGGGGATGGAAAAGACGGAGGTGCTCCGCGAGCGTCTTCTGGCCATCAACCCGCACGCCGAAGTAAGGGCTATCCGGGGAGTGTATTCGCCGGAGACTGCTGCGAGCTTCGATATAGAGACTTATGACTACGCGATAGACGCGATAGATTCCCTTGCGAACAAGGCCGACCTGGTATTGCGCTGCACTTCGCCCGAGACGGCCCCACGGCGAGCGTTCTTCTCTTCGATGGGGGCAGCACTTAAGCTGCATGCCGGAGCCATCGATGTGGCGGAGTTCCGCAAGGTGGTCGGTTGTCCTCTGGCTCGTGCGCTGCGCAATCGCTTCAAGAAGGACGGCCGGATGCCGCGGAGAAAATTTCTGTGTGTGTACTCGCCGGAGCGCTTGAGCAACCGTAAGGCCCCCGAAGAAAGCGCAACCGAGGCCGAGGGGGGTGCCATCCGGAAAGGAGCCCCGAACGGAACTTTCGCTCACACGACGGCCATCTTCGGTCTGAGGCTGGCCGGGCTTGTGATAGAAAAGGAATACGAAGCGTGAACAATCGGCGGGGAAGAATCGTTGTAAAGATACGAAACCGCAAGGACACCGCCCTCAAAAAGGCAAGCGGAATTTCCGAGCGAAACTTCTCCGACGGCAGGGATCTTAATCCCACCCTATGATTCACGAACACAGGCGGCTGAAATCGCCACCCCGAAGGAAAAGCGGCACCCCGGAAACGAACGCGACAAGAGGCCCAAGACCGGTGCCCCCACAGAAAGCGGACGACAACATATATACTTCTCCAACCGCGCCAATACGCGCAACAGACTTTTGAAAAGAAAGATGATTGGTTCGCCATCCGAGCGAGAGCGGAGTCGCCTTAGCGGCCCGATCCCGGATTTGCCGACAGCCTCGACAACCGCCGAGCGCCTGCCGGCAAACGGCACGTATAAAGTAGAGCTATTTTAAAATTAATTAATAAAGAAATTTTTCCTTAATAGGCGCTTCAAGCCAAAAATTTTTGCTAACTTTGCAGAGGTAAACCGGGCCGAAGCGGCCGAGGCCACATCGCCGGTGAAACAATAGATAAAACTAATATATCCAACACATATTTTTTCAAACAACACTTATGAGCAAGATTGAAGAAATCAAGAAAGCCCGTATTGCCGAAATCCGCAAGGATCTCGAAAAGTACGGCATCGACGGCACGACCGAAATCGTCTACAACCCCACCTACGAAGAGCTGTATAAGGAAGAGACCCTTCCGAGCCTGGAGGGCTATGAGCGCGGCGTAGAAACGGAACTGGCTGCCGTGAACGTGATGACCGGCGTGTACACCGGCCGTTCGCCCAAGGACAAGTTCATCGTGCTTGACGAAAACTCGAAGGATACCATCTGGTGGACGAGCGAGGAATACAAGAACGACAACAAGCCCGCCAGCGAAGAAGCATGGAAGGCTTGCAAGGAGCTTGCCGTGAAAGAACTTTCGAACAAGAAGCTCTATGTTGTGGACGGCTTCTGCGGCGCCAACAAGGACACGCGCATGGCCGTACGTTTCATCATGGAAGTAGCCTGGCAGGCCCACTTCGTGACGAACATGTTCATCCGCCCCACCGCTGAGGAGCTTGCAGATTTCGTTCCTGACTTCCGCGTTTACAACGCTTCGAAGGCCAAACTGACGAACTACAAGGAACTCGGCCTCAACAGCGAAACCGCAGTAGTGTTCAACATCACCACCCGCGAGCAGGTGATCATCAACACATGGTACGGCGGCGAGATGAAGAAGGGCATGTTCTCGATGATGAACTACTTCCTTCCCCTGAAGGGCATCGCCTCGATGCACT